>DWYI01000013.1 GCA_019118765.1 Candidatus Allofournierella merdavium
TGGTCACCTGGGGCAGCGCCATCCCCATCATCCTGGGCCAGAACATCGGCACCACCTCCACCAGCCTGCTGGCCTCCATCGGCACCTCCACCGCCGCCCGCCGCAGCGCCATGGTGCACGTCTACTTCAACCTCATCGGCACCGCCGTGTTCCTGACGGCCATCTACGGCCTCAAGGCCGCCGGCTTTTTCCCCTTCTGGAACGAGGTGATCGACCGGGGCGACATCGCCAACTTCCACACCCTGTTCAACGTGGTGGTCACCCTGCTGTTTCTGCCCTTCACCAAGGTTCTGGCCTGGCTGGCGGTGCACACCGTGCCGGACAAGCCCGCCGAGACGGCGGACCTGGATATGCCGGTGCTGGATCAGCGGCTGCTCTCCAGCCCGGCGGTGGCCCTGCAGCAGGCCCGGGGCGCGGTGGAGAAGATGGCCCGCCGGGCCCAGCGCAACTTCCAGCTGGCCTTCGGCCAGCTGCGCCGGTACGACCCGGAGGTGACCAGCACCATCACCCACCGGGAGGAGCTGCTGGACAAGATGGAGGTGTCCATCACCAACTACCTGATCCAGGTCAGCGACCAGGAGCTGAACGAGGGCGAGAGCCGCCAGGTGAGCGAACTGCTGAAGTTCATCTCGGAGTACGAGCGCATCGGCGACTACTCCATCAACATCCTCCAGTGCGCCCAGCGCATCCACGAGGAGGAGATCACCCTGTCCAAAAACGCCTGGGCCGAACTGGACCAGCTGGAGAAGTGCGCCGGCAAGGCGCTGGGGGTGGCCAACGACGCCTTCGCCGCCGAGGACGCGGTGCTGGCCGCCCAGGTGGAGCCGCTGGAGCAGGCGGTGGACGAGATGTGCGACGCGCTGCGCGAGCGGCACATCGGCCGGCTCAAGCGGGGCGAGTGCAGCATCGAGGGGGGCGTGGTGTTCCTGGACGTGCTCACCAACACCGAGCGCATCTCCGATCACTGCTCCAACATCGCCGGACGCATCGTGGGCATGAGCGCCGACGACCTGGACTTCCACACCCGCAAGCACAGCCTGCTGGCGGGCCACGACGACGAGTTCAACCGCCAGCTGGACGCCGCCCGCCAGACCTATCTTGCGCCCCTGGGCATCTCGCCGGAGGGCTGAGCCGCCCGGCCTTTTCCCGCCCTGTTTTGCCCGATCCCGCCTTTTTCCCCCGCGAAAGCCTCGTTTTCGCGGGGTTTTTTCTTGCCCCGCCCCCGCCTTTGATGGTATAATCAACTTGATTACGGATTTTTTACCTTGTTTTAACCAAAATTTAACGAGGCGGCGCGGGCCGCGCGAAAGGGCAGGACGGTATGACCATCTTCAATGTGATCAACCTGGCGGGAGGCATCGCGCTGTTTTTGTACGGCATGTCCATCATGGGCACCGGGCTGGAGAAGCTGGCCGGCGGCAAAATGGAGGCCGTTCTGCAGCGGCTGACCAGCAGCGTGTGGAAGGCGGTGCTGCTGGGGGCCATCCTCACCGGGCTCATCCAGTCCAGCGCGGGCACCACCGTCATCTGCATCGGCCTGGTGAACAGCGGCATCTTCACCCTGTCCCAGGCCATCGGCATCATCATGGGCGCCAACATCGGCACCACCGTCACCGGCCAGCTCATCCGTTTGAGCGACATCTCCGGCTCCGGCTGGCTGCTGACCATGTTGAAACCCAGCACCTTCAGCCCCATCGTGGCCTTTGTGGGCGCAGTGCTGTTCGTCTTTCTAAAAAGCCCCAAAAAGCGCAACATCGGCCAGATCTGCATGGGCTTCGGCATCCTGTTCACCGGCCTGTTCACCATGGAGAACGCGGTGGCGCCCTTAAAGGACAGCCCCCTCTTCGTGCGGCTGTTCACCAGCCTGCAGAACCCCTTTTTGGGGGTGCTGGCGGGGGCGCTGGTCACGGTGGCCATCCAGTCCAGCAGCGCCAGCGTGGGCATTTTGCAGGCGCTGTCCAGCACCGGCGTCGTCACCTGGGGCAGCGCCATCCCCATCATCCTGGGCCAGAACATCGGCACCTGCTCCACCCCGCTGATCGCCTCCATGGGGGCCTCCACCGCGGCCAAGCGCAGCGCCATCGTGCACCTCTACTTCAACGTCATCGGCTCGGCCATCTTCCTGGCGGCGGTCTACGGCCTGAAGGCCGCGGGGCTGTTCCCCTTCTGGAACGACGTGATGACCAAGGGCGACATCGCCAACTTCCACACCCTGTTCAACGTGGTGGTCACCCTGCTGTTCATGCCCTTCACCCGGGCGCTGGCCTGGCTGGCGGAGCGCACCATCCCCGAGAAGGAGGGCGAGGCGGCGGACCTGTCCATGCCGGTGCTGGACCAGCGCCTGCTCCAGAGCCCGGCGGTGGCGCTGCAGCAGGCCAAGAACGCGGTGGAGAAGATGGCCAGCCGCACCCACACCAACTTCGCCAAGACGGTGGGCCTGTTCAACCGGTTCGACGCCGATGTGGCGGCCAACGTCTCCCACCGGGAGGAACTGCTGGACAAGATGGAGGTGTCCATCACCGACTACCTCATCCGCATCAGCGACCAGGAACTCACCGAGAGCGAGAGCCACGCGGTGAGCGAGTTTTTGAAGTTCGTGGGCGAGTACGAGCGCATTGGCGACTACACGGTGAACCTGATGGACTGCGCCCGCCAGCTGTCGGAGCAGGAGTGGAGCCTCTCCCCCACCGCCAAAAAGCAGGCGGCGCTGCTGTTCGAAGCGGTGGACGAGGTGCAGCGCATCGCCTCGCTGGCCTTTGTGCAGACCGACGCCGACCTGGCCGCCCAGGTGGAGCCGCTGGAGGAGACGGTGGACCGGATGTGCGACGTGATGCGCGAGGAGCACAGCGCCCGCCTCAAGGGCGGCGAGTGCGCCATCGAACCGGGGCTTTTGTTCCTGGACATGCTCACCAACGCCGAGCGCATCTCCGACCACTGTTCCAACATCGCCGCCCGGCTCATCGGCGACGAGACCGACGACCCGGACGTGCACGCCCGCAAGCACAGCCTGCTGGCAGGGCAGGACGCGGCCTTCAACGCCCGGCTGAACACCTACGAGCAGAAGTATCTGGCGCCGCTGACCGAAGCGTGAGCGCAAAAAAGCGCCTTCCCCCCGGGGGGAAGGCGTTTTTTTTATTTCAGGAAGCCCTGGATGATCTTCTCCTCCGCCTGTTCGGGGGTGAGGCCCAGGGTGCACAGCTTGAGCAGCTGCTCGCCGGCGATCTTGCCGATGGCCGCCTCGTGGATGAGGGCGGCGTCCACATGGCCGGCCTCCAGGCCCGGCTGGGCCAGCACGGTGCCGTTCTCCGCCAGGATGGCGTCGCACTCCGAGTGGCCGGTGCAGGGGGCGTTGCCCCGGATGGTGGAGGCGAACTCCTGCCGGGAGTGGCCCCGCGCCACGCTGCGGCTCACAAGGTCGGCCGCACTGCCCTCGCCGTCCAGATGCACCACAAAGTCGGTGCGGGCGAACTCGTCGCCGCTGGTCATGATGCGCTCGCGCACCAGCAGGCGGGCGTTCTTCTGCAGCACCGCCCGGGTCTTGCGGTCGGTGTGGCTCACGCCGCCCAGCTGCACGGTGTCCATCTCCAGGCACGCGCCCTCGGCCAGCTCCGCGTCGGTGACCGGGTCGATCACCTTGCCGCCGGTGCCGCTGCCGGTGGCGATGTGCTTTTCCTTGTACAGCACATGGGCGCCCTTTTCCAGCACAAAGCGGTGGATACCGTTGTGGCGGGCCTCCGCCTCGCCCTCGCTGTGCACGCCGCAGCCGGCCTCGATGATCACGTCCGCCCCTTCGCCCACATAGAAATCGTTGTAGACCAGGTCGTCGATGCCCGCGTGGGTGACGCAGGCGGGGATATACACCGTCTCGCCCTTGGTGCCGGGCTTGATGTGGATGACCAGGCCCGGCGCGTCCTTCTTGGACTCGATGAGGATGTTCTCGCTGGACTGGCGGGCGGCGCACTGGCCGTCCTCCCGGATGTTGTAGGCGCCCTTCATGTCGCCGCTCTTGATGCCGCTGATGAGGCGCAGCAGTTCGTCGGTGATCTGGTTCATACTCTCGCGTCCTCCTTTTCCAGCGGGCAGCGCACCGCTTTTTCGTCCGCCAGCAGGGTGGGCAGCACCTGGGCCGCCGGGCCCGCCTGGCGCACCCGGCCCTCCGCCACCACCACGATCTCGTCGGCGATGGAGAGGATGCGCTCCTGGTGGCTGATCACCAGCAGGGTGCCGGTGCCCTTGCTGCGCAGTTCCTCAAAGGTCTCCACCAGCCGGGCGAAACTCCACAGGTCGATGCCCGCCTCCGGCTCGTCGAAGATGGACAGCTTGGCCCCTCTCGCCAGCACGCTGGCGATCTCGATGCGCTTGATCTCGCCGCCGGAGAGGCTGGCGTCCAGCTCCCGGTCCACATACTCCTGGGCGCACAGGCCCACCTTGCCCATCAAATCGCACAGGGCGGCCTCGCTCAGGGTCTCGCCCGCAGCCAGTTCCATCAGGTCCCGCACGGTGAGGCCCTTGAAGCGCACCGGCTGCTGGAAGGCGTAGGCGATGCCCGCCTTGGCCCGGGCGGTCACGTCCAGGGCGGTGATGTCCTGCCCGTCGAACACAATGCGCCCGGCGCTGGGGGCCTGGATGCCGGCGATCAGCTTGGCCAGGGTGGTCTTGCCGCCGCCGTTGGGGCCGGTGACCACCACCAGACGGCCGGTGTCCAGCCGGAGGGTGATGTCTTTTATGATGTCGTTTCCGCCCGGGATGGACCAGGCGAGATGCTCCAATTGTAACATATGGGTATTTCTCCCTCGCTTTCTTTTGCGCTGTCCGCGGCCCGTGGGCCCTCCCTGCGGACAACCATTCTTATTATGGGGCCGGCGGGGCGGATTGTCAAGGCGCGGGGCAACGCCCGGCACAAGGATGGCGCAAATTTTACACTTTTATTCCTTTGTGGTATGATAGAATGAAAGGGCGAGAGATCGCCCGGGCGGCCCGGCCGCCCCACCTTTGAGAAAGGGGGCACACCCATGCCCGCAGACCGCCGTTTCGCGGTTTTGATCGACGCGGACAACGTGTCGGACAAATACATCAAGATCATCCTGGACGAGGTGTCCACCCAGGGGGTAGCCAACTACAAGCGCATCTACGGCAACTGGACCAGTTCCAACATGGCCAGCTGGAAGAACGTGCTGCTGGACTACTCCATCACCCCCATCCAGCAATACAGCTACACCACCGGCAAGAACGCCACCGACTCGGCCATGATCATCGACGCCATGGACATCCTCTATTCCGGCAAGGTGGAGGGGTTCTGCCTGGTCTCGTCGGACAGCGACTTCACCCGCCTGGCCAGCCGGCTGCGGGAGGGGGGCATGACGGTGATCGGCATGGGGGAGAAAAAGACCCCGAAACCCTTCATCGCCGCCTGTAACCTGTTCCGCTATCTGGACGTGCTGGCCGCCCAGCCGGAGGCGGAACCGGAACCCGCCCCCGCGCCCGAGCCCGCCCCCGCCGCCGAGGAGAAGGCGGCGCCGGACAAGGGCAAGGAAAAGGAGAAGGCGAAGCCCGCCAAGACCAAGGCCGCCCGCAAGAAGGCCGCCCAGCCTGAGCCCGCCGAGCCCCCCGCCCCGAAAGAGGACCCGGAGCTCACCGCCATGCGCAGCGCCATCCGGGCCATCGTGGCCGAGCAGTCGGACGAGGACGGCTGGCTGGCGGTGAGCATGATCGGCAACCTGCTGGTGAAGCGCTACCCGGACTTTGACGTGCGCAACTTCGGCTTTTCCAAGCTGACCCCCTTCGTGCTGAGCCTGGGGCTCTTCGAGGTGCGCACCGAGCGGGGCAAGGACAACGCCCGCCAGGCCTATGTGCGCATCAAGTGAACAAACGCGAAAAGGGCCCCGGAGGCGCGTGCCTCCGGGGCCCTTTTGTGTGGTTTATTCCGCCGGGGCCGCCTCGTCTGCCGGGGCGGACGCCTTGCGGCGGGCGCGGGCGGGCCGTTTTGGGGCCTCCGTCGGCGCGGGCTTTTTGGCCGGGGCTTCCTCCCTGCGCGCGGCGGGGCCTGCGTGCGGCTCCTCCGGGGGCACAAAGCCGGGGCAGCTGCGCTCGTCCGCGAGGCCCGACAGGTAGCTGGCGCTGCCCAGCAGCGCGGAGAGTTTGTCCATGGAGAGGCGGTCGTCCCACCAGCCGCGGGCGGCCAGCATGTAGGCCGCCGAGCGCTGCACCGCCTTGGTGAGCAGGGCGTTCAGGTCCTCCATCCGCCGCTGGCCGGTGAAGGGGTCCACCCAGGGGCAGGGCAGGCTGCCCTTGGGGTGGCTGCCGGTGCCCGCCAGCCGGGCGGGGGTGATGTGGCCGGTGACGGCCCCCCGCCCGCCGAAGGCCGGCTCCACCAGCCAGAACAGGGCGTATTTGATGTGAAAGCGGCTGACGAACAGCCGCCGCAGCGCCCGGGTGTGCCAGAAGGTGTCCGCCAGGGCCTCCCGGCTGACGGTGAGGCCGTAGGCCTGGCGCAGGCTCTTTTGCAGCAGCGCCCCCACCTCGGCCAGGTCCGCCCCCGCCAGCAGCGGGGTGGTGTCGTCCACCGGCACCGCCAGCTTGCCGGTGTCCAGTTCGTGCAGGTGGCTGTCCACCGCGATCTCAAAATAGCCGTGGCCGCCGGGGCCCGCGTAGGGGCCGCCCTCCCCGGTCACACAGACCACATAGGGGTGCACCGTGCAGTCGGCGGCGTAGTGGCTCAGAAAGCCCAGGGCATAGCTGCGCTGGACCGGGGTGGCGGCGTTTTGCACCAGCGCCCGCAGAAAGGCGCCGGTGTTCTCGTGGTGCATCCGCTCGCCCAGGGCGGGCAGGTCTTCCCCCCGCTTTTCGCCGCTTTTCCAGGCCCGGTAGCAGAAGAAGATGTCCGGGCCGTTGGCCCCGCAGGCGAAGGCGGCGGGGTGCTCGATCTCCAGCTGGGCCAGGGCGGCGGCCCGCCTGGCGGTGCGCACATGGGTGTAGCCTTCCGGCATGGGTGGTTCCCCCCTTGCGGTTTTGAGTGAAAAAAGGGGCGGCCGGCCGACCGCTCGGGCCGGGGCCGCCCCTTTATTCTACAACGAATGGCCGAAAGTTACAACCGCTCACTTCTTTTTCAGGTATTTGGGCAGCACAAAGAAGTAAAGCCCGCCGCCCACAAAGAAGATCAGCAGCACGCTGAGGATGCCCCAGGGGGCGGCGGCGGTGTCCACCGCGGCCAGCTGCTCGGCGGTGGCGCTCACCCGGTCCAGGCCCTGATTTTTCAGCATCACGTCCCCCGCCAGCGCGCTGGTAAAGCCAACCAGCGCCGGGCCCATGATGGCCGAGAACTTGCCGAAGATGTCGTAGAAGCCGAAGAACTCACCGGAGCGGTTCTTGTCGGGGATGAGTTTGCCGAACATGCTGCGGCTCAGCGCCTGGATGCCGCCCTGGCTGGTGGCCACCATGATGGCCATGACCCAGAACTGCCAGACCTCCCGCAGGAAGAAACCGAAGACGGTGACGCACATGTACACGCAGATGCCCACGCCCACCATGAACCGGGCGCCGAACTTCTCGCTGGCCTTGATGTAGAGCAGCGCGAAGGGCAGGCCCAGCACCTGCACCAGCAAGAGGGCCAGCAGCATGCTGGTGGAGTCCAGGCCCAGGGTGTCGCCGTAGCTGGTGGACATATGGATGATGGTGTTCACACCGTCGATGTAGAAGAAGTAGGCGATGAGGAAGACGAACATCTGCTTGTAGCGGAAGATCTCCTTCACGGTGGAGCCGATGCCCTTGAGGGCCTCGGCCACCGCGCCCTTTTTGCGGGGCACGAAGCTCACCTGCTCCACGTTTTTCAGCAGCGGGAAGCTGAACACGAACCACCACACGGCGGTGAGGCCGAAGGCGAAGGAGAGGCAGAAGAGCATGGCGTCGCTGCCCAGGATGAGATTCAGCAGCAGGAAGATGAGCAGCGGGATGGTGGAGCCGCCGATGTACCCCAGGCCGTAGCCCATGGTGGAGACCTTGTCCATCCGCTCCTCGGTGGTGACGTCGTTCAGAAAGCTGTCGTAATAGAGGTTGGCGCCGGCAAAGCCGATGGTGGACAGGATATACAGCACCAGGATGGCCAGGCCCACCTTCTCCGCCGTGCCGGGGGTGACGAAATCCAGCTGAGGGGTGACGGCCAGCCCCGCGCAGCTGAGCACGCCCACCAGCATGAAGATGGTGAACAGCTTTTTCCGGAAGCCCTCAAAGTCGCCGAAGACCCCCAGCACCGGCGCGGCCAGCGCCACGATGGCCATGGCCGCGCTGGTGGCGTAGCCCCAGACGGTCATGCCGGAGGCGGCGTCCTGCATATAGCCCGCCACCGTGTTGAAAAAGATGGGCAGGATGGTGACTACCACCACCGAGTGCGCGCTGTTGGCCCAGTCGTACATCATCCAGCTGATCTCTTTTTTGGTGTATCCCCGCAAAAATTTCATGGTCTCACCTCACACATTTCTTACATTTCAGTGTAACACGTCCTTCCCCGAAACACAACAAAAGCCCCCGTAAAAAAATACGGGAGCTTTTTGTCAGTTGTTTTGCGTCGATTTTACAAAGGCCCGGGGCGGGGCGGACCCGCGGGAACCGACGCGGCGGCCCGCCCCGCGAAAAACGCCCTGTCAGGCGGCGGGCGCGGTCTCGGCGGCGGGTTCCGGCGCGGTCTCGGCGGCGGGTTCCGGCGCGGACGTGACGGCGGGTTCCTGCGCGGACGTGACGGCGGGTTCCGGCGCGGACGTGGCGGCGGGCCCGGTCTGCCCGTCGGCCGCCCGGGCGGCGATCTCGTCCTCCTCCGCCCAGTAGTAGTCGCCGTCGTCGTCGGTGATGTACTGCTGGTGGCGGGCCAGGCCGGCCAGGGTGTCGGCGCTGGCGCTCATGGCAAAGTCGCCGTAAAGATCCAGGTCCCACTGGTCGGCGTCGTCGCCCCAGAAGAAGTAGACCTGGGTGACGCCGGCCTGCCGCAGGGCGGGCAGCAGGGCGGCCACCCGGGCGGCGAAGTCGTCGGCGCTTTCCACCGTGCCGCCCAGGGTGATGTTCGCCCCCACCTGGTCGCCGGGGCGCAGGTCGGCGGCGGTCATCTGGCGGTCAAAATCCCCGGTGGACAGGTTCACCCACACGCTGCAGCGCAGCAGGTCCTGGTCGCCCAGCTGCTCGAAAAGCTGTTCCTCCAATTCGCCCGCCAGCCGCTGCTGGGTGAGGGCGCGGTCGGGGCCGTACCAGCGCCACACCACCGGCAGGGTGGCGGCGCACAGGCTGGCGCAGATGAGCACAAAGCCCACGAAAGCGGAGAGGAAGTCGAACTTGATGCGCCGGCCGTCCGGGTGGGCGGTGGCCCACAGCACCTCCGCCCCCAGGAACACCAGCACCAGCGGGGCCAGCTTGGCGGCGAACACCACGTCGAAGTTTGGCACAAAGAAGGCGGCGGTGATCACAAGGCCGGTGGCGATGAGGGCCAGGCCCAGGGTGAAGGTGCCCACCCGGCGCACCGGCGGGCGGGGCGGCAGCGGCGGCGGGCAGGGCGCGGCGGGGGTCCGGACGCCGGCGGCGTCCTGGGCGGCCGGGCCGGCTTCGCCGGGGGCCTTGTCGGCGCCGTTCAGCCCCTGCGCCGGGGCAAAGGCGGGATCTTCCTGCCCGCTCTGCTGCGGGGGCAGGCCGTTCACGCGGTTTTCCTCGCTCATGGTTCACACCTCCCCTTTGAATTCGGTGTAGTCCGGCTCGGCGGACTTGTTCTTCTTGCCGCCCTTCACCAGCCGCAGGCCCAGCGCGATGAACACGATGCCCACCGCCAGCCCGGGGATGCCCCGGACGATGCTGTTCACCAGCTGGCCCAGCGTCGTGTCCCAGCCGATGAGGTCCACCAGCGTGGACAGCCAGGGGGCCACAAAGCTCTGGTACAGCCCGGCCATCCCCAGCAGCACCAGGCACCAGCCCAGCACCCGCTGGCGGCCGGCCACCAGGCGGGCCAGGTCCTCGCCGCCGCCCCAGCCCAACAGGAAGGCGTCCGCCGGGGCGGTGCCCTGGTGCAGCTGGGCCCGCAGGTTGAGGCTGTCGAAAAAGCTGTACATATACACCACCGCGCTGAGCACCATCACCACGGGGAAGAACACCCCGCCGATCATCAGCGGGATCACGAAGCAGATCACCTGGGTGAGGCCCCGCTTCATGTAGCCCTGGTACATCTGGCCTGCGCCGGGGATGAAGGAGAAGCAGAGGGTGAGGAATCCGTTTTTATACATATCAGTCCACTCCTTTGGTTTGCGTCGATGTGGGGTCGCTCTGGGGGTCGGGCAGATCGTCGGTCTGGGTGGAGGCGTCCACCATGGCCGGGGCGTCGCCTTGGCCGGCGCGGCCGGCCTCGCTCTTTGGCAGCGGGGCCTGGTAGGCGGGGCGCAGCGCGCTCTGCACCTTTTCCGACCAGTCGCTCACCGCCCGCAGGATGGCGCTGCCCGCGTCCTCCTGCCGCTGGCTCTGGCTGACGGCGGGGGGCGTGAACTCGCCGCCGGCCACCGCGAAGATGCCCGCCACGTTGGCGAACACGCCGGTGTACCACAGCGCGCCGGTGATGAGCACCGCGGCGGCCGCCGCCGTGTAGCGGCTGGCCAGCGCCTGCAGGGCCCGGCGGCGCAGCCGGCGCATCACCGGCAGGGTCTGGTCGGTGGCGGGCGTTTGGAGCGCGCCCTCCTCCAGCAGGGCGGTGTAGCGCACCAGGCAGGCGTCGCAGAAGCTGAGATGTTCCGCCGCTTCCAGCCGGCCCAGTTCGTCCAGCCCGCCGTCCACCAGGGCCCGCAGCCCCTCGTCGGTGAGATGGCCGTCTTCCCGGAACAATTCGGTCATTGCATCCCGCTCCTTTCCCTGATTTTTTGCTGTAACATCTTTTTCGCCCGGAACAGCTGGGTGTGCACCGTTTTGGGCGGCCGGCGCAGCGCCCGGGAGATCTCCTCCACGCTGCGCTCCTCCAGAAAGTACAGCACCGACACCTTTAAATAGGGTTCCTTCAGCGAGCGCACCATCGCCTGGATGGCCTCGGCCTCGTCCCGGGTGACGGTGAGGTCCTCCGGGCCGGGCGGGGCGGCCGCGCCGGGGGGCGGCGCCTGGGGCATCCCCTCGTCGCCGGGGGCGCTCACCCGCCGTGCCCAGGCGCTCTTGAGGTGGTCTCTGGCCTTGTTGGTGGCGATGCGGGCCAGCCAGGGCTTGTAGTGCTCGGGCGGGCAGGAATCCATGTGGGTGAAGGCGGACACGAAGGTGTCCTGGGTCAGGTCCTCGGCCAGCTGAGGGTCCTGCACCAGCTGGTAGCACACGGTGTACACCAGCCGCTGGTATTGCTCTACCAGCCCCGCAAACTGTGCATTTGTCACGCCGGCGTCTCACCGCCCTTTCCCCTCGCTGTGTCTATGTAACGATCCGGCGGGGCCGGTTTCTTCAGCCTCGCGCAAAAAAACCCGGACCTTTGGCCCGGGGCGCGTTTCAGCGGGTGAGATTCACGCTGAACACATATTTTTCGCCGCTGTAATCGCAGGTGACGTAGTACAGCGGGCGGCCGTCCTGCAGGTGCATGGTGCAGCGCATGGTCAGCACCGGCACCCCGGGGTGGAGCCCCAGCATCTTTTGCAGCTGGGGGCCGGGGGTCTCCGCCTCCAGCGTGATGCGGCCGTTGCCCAGCTGCAGGTGATACACATCCTCGTAGATGTGGTATAGCGAGGTGCCCTCCCCCAGATGGGTGTGCATCCCCGGGCAGATCTCGCTGGAGACATAGGCCACCTCGTAGGCCATGGGGCGGCCGTCCGCTTTGCGCAGCCGGGTGATGACATAGGCCCGCTCCCCCCGGGAGAAACCCAGTTCCCGGCGCACCAGGGCGGGCAGGTCGGCGGTGAACTGGATGGACAGCAGCTCCGACGAGGGCTCCAGCCCCCGGCGGCGCATCTGCTCAGAAAAACTCTCCATGCGGGAGAGGCCGTAGTCCGCCTTTTCGATGCGCACAAAGGTGCCCGCCGCCACCTTGCGCTTAATATAGCCCTCCTCCTCCAGCCTGGAAAAGGCCCGGCGCACCGTGTCGCGGCTCACGCCGTACTGCTTCACCAGGTCGCACTCCGGCGGAAGACGCTCGCCCGGGCGCAGCCGCCCGGTGTCGATCTTCTCCTTGAACTCATTGTACATCTTCATATACAAAAAGTCTTTACCCTTTTCCATACGCTCTCCTTTCTCCGCCGCGGATACGGGCAAAGCCCGCCGCGCACAGCGCGGCGGGCGGAGCCCAAAAAAATCTGCTTTACAGGAACTGACGGACCGCCTTCTGGGCCGCCTCCTCCACCATGTTGTCGATGGCGGTGCCCACCACCAGGATGTTCACCTTGGTGTCCTTGAAGGCCTTGAAGTTGACGGTGTTGATGCCGCCCTCGGCCAGGGTGGGCACCTTGACGGCCTCCACCATGGCCATGACCCGCTCCTTCATCAGGGAGGGGATCTCGCCGGCGGCCACGCCCTCGTAGCTCATGCCGGTCATCATGCCGATCATGTCGGTGCCGATCTCCTCCATCTGCCTGGCCACCTTGTAGACCTCTTCGGGGGTCTCGGCGGGCAGGCCGAAGGTGTGCAGGTCGCTGGGGCGGCCGATGTAGGCGTCCACCAGCAGGCCGTAGCGGTGGGCCATGGTCACCAGCTCCTCCAGGTCCTTCAGGGAGGACTTGTGGGTGTGCAGGCCGTCGGCGCCCGCCAGCGCCATCTTCATGAAGTCCTGCTCGGTGAGGGGATGGGGCACCACCTCGGTGAAGCCGCCGGGGATGCCCACGGTGATGTACACATCCGAGGGCACCACGCTGCGCACGCCCCGGGTGACCTCCGCCATCTGATCCACGGTGATCTCGTGGCGGATGGCCTCGGCGTCGTGCATCACGGTGACGCCCTTGTGGCCCCGGGCCAGCGCCACGGCGGGGTGGTTGGGCTCCAGCATCTTCACGCCGGCCTGCACCACGGCGCGGGCCATGCGGGCGTCGTCCCCGGTGATGCCGGTGCTGAGGATGGTGTGGCCGCCGCCCTCCTCCAGCGCTTTCTTGACCTTTGCCATGCCAAGGCTCATCCGTTTGGCCATATCGTTGGAAAACATCTCAAATAACCTCTTTTCTCAGTTGTTGCCGTTTCGCGGCGGTTTATTCTTTGGTCTTGACGGGCAGGCGGTTGGCCACCACGGTGATGACGAAGGCCAGCGCCATGGCCACCAGCATGCACAGCGCGAACTGCAGGGTGTGGCCCTCGTTGGCCAGGAAGGGGGCCATCACCGAGGGGACGTAGGCGGTACCCCGCACCCCCAGCAGGCCCACCAGCGCGCTGGCCACGGTGGAGGCCAGGATGGCGCCGCCGAACACCAGCTTGTTGGAGAACATGAAGGGATAGGACGCCTCCACAAAGGTGCCGAAGCCCAGGTTGATCAAAAAGCCGGGCAGAGCCACCGCCGCGTCGCTCTTCTGGCGGGGGAACAGCACATTGGCCAGGGTGATGCCGGCGGACACCATGACCAGGCCGGTCATGTCGACGGCGCCCAGGAAGGAGAAGCCGGTGCTCTCCATCTCCAGCAGCACGATGGGCAGGATGGCCGCGTGGTACACGCCGCCGATGATGGCGGGCCAGATCAGCAGGCCGGCCACCGCGCCCGCCAGCAGCGGGCTGAAGGTGAGGCAGGCCTCGATGATGGTTTTTACCAGGTTGCCGAACCACAGCGCCACCGGCGCGATGGCGTACATTCCGGCAAAGCCCGCGATCAGGCCGGCCAGGCCGCCCGCCGCGATGTTGGCGGTGGTGCCGGGCACCTTGTGCTTGAAGCAGAAGGTGATGATGTAGTAGGCCAGGATGCCCGCCAGGATGCCCGCGATCAGGCCGCCCAGGATGCCGCCGTCCACAGACATGATGCCCGCGATGACGCCGGCCACGATGCCCACCTCGTCCAGGCCGGACACCTGCTTGGCGGCGATGGCCGCCAGGATCACCGGCAGGATGCCGATGAGGGTGTTGAACACATCCTCCAGGCCGCCCAGGCCGGGGATCTTGCTCAGGGCCAGGCACAGGGCCATGGCGATGAAGCCGGGCATGGAGGCCATCATGATGCCGCGGAAGTTGATGCGCTTGAACACCGAGCCCTGGGCCTGGGTGCTGCCGGCGGCGGAGGAGCCGATCACCGGCATGTACTTGAGCCCCCACTCCTTTGCCAGCGCCGACACAAAGGCCACCGCGCGGGTGCGGTTGGTGGTGCCGGTGGTGCCGGAGGCGGAGACCACCCGCACGCCCGCCGCCTGGGTGTTGGCGATGGAGGTGCCGCCGGTGCCCACCGCGGGGATCTTTTTGCGGGCCGCGGCCGCCACCGCCTTGCTGTTGACCCCCTTGGGGTCGCTGCTCATCAGCACAAGGCCGTCGATGGCGCCCTCGTCGATCAGCTTCGCCAGCTGCTCGTCCAGCGCCGCCGCCTGCTGGTTGATCTCCTTGAGGGCGGCCGCCTCGCCGCACACCACCTGCCCGCCCTCCAGGGTGTAGAGCCGGGCTTTGGTGTCCATGGAAATGTTGTCCATCGTGGCCTCGGCGCCGATGAACTGAATAAACGAAACCTCGATCCCGGCAGAGTCGGCCTGGGTGAAGATCTCCTTCATCATGGCTTTCGGGTCGCTGCCGCCCTGGTTGTACAGATTGCCGCCGCTGCTTCCGATCACCGCAATGTTCTTGCTCATGCTTTCTCTCCTTTCAACTCCTCTGGGATTTCCTCGAGGAAATATCCGGACAAGAATCAACTATAGGCAACAACGGCTGGATTACAAGAGGTAAAAGCGCCAATGTTTTTGTATAGTTTTTATATTTTTTAAACAAAAACAGCTTGTTTTTTATACAAAATGCATACATTCAGACCATACAATCGGCAGTCCATGGCGGGCAATTGTATGGTCCGTTTCAAGGGGTCTTTGCCGGGGCAAAGCACAAAAAAACCGCCCCCGCGAGGGGGCGGCACGGTGGAAAACCGGGGCTTATTCCGGGTCGGCCTTGCCCATGAGCAGGGTGACCCAGGCGCCGGCGGCGCCCAGCACGAGGCCCGCGATGAGGCCGGGCAGGCTGAACCGCTGCAGCGCGCCGGAGGAGTAGAGCACCGCGAAGGGGCTGGACAGGATGAGCCCGATGATGCCCGCGAAGGTCTGGCTGGGGAAGTTGGCAAAGAGGTACTCGATGATCTTGGCGATGCCGAAGATGCCCAGCGCCACGCCGATGCCGAAGGGGATCAGCAGGCTGACGTTGTGCAGGATGAGGCCGAAATCGCCGGCCACCAGGCCGTCCACACAGCCGGTGACCAGGTCCAGGATGGTGTTGTAGTAGCCCAGCACCATCAGCACCATGCTGCCGGACACGCCGGGGATGACCATGGTGGCGCTGGCGATGAGGCCCAGGGCCAGCAGCAAAACGGCGGTGCCGGGGGTGAGGGCGAGGCTCTTCACCGCCTCGTCGCCCCCCTGGAGCAGGGCCATGCCCACGCCGAAGGCCAGCAGGGCGGCAAAGCAGATCGCCTCGCCCACCGGCGCGCCCTTGCGGGCCTTTTTGGCCCAGCTGTCTTTAAAGCGCACCCACAGGATCGGCAGGCCGCCCAGGATAAGGCCCACAAAGGTGAGGCAGGTGGCCAGGGTGTGCTCGGCCAGCAGGTAGCGCAGCGCGTAGCCGAAGGCCACGATGCCGATGCCCATGCCCACGCCCAGGGGCAGCAGGGTGAGGATGCTCTGCTTGAAGTGCTTGAACAGGCCGCTCACCGCGCCGATGATCTTGTCGTACACGCCCATGGACACCGCCATGGTGCCGCCGGACACGCCGGGGATGACGTTGGCCACGCCGATGGCCACGCCCCGCAATACATCCATGATCGCTTTCATACGTTGATTCTCCTTTTCCGCTCGCTTTTCCGCCCGCAAAGGGGCATGGTAACACTATACCCTATCATGCCCCGCCGCGCAAGGCTTTTGCGGAGATTTTACAGGTCGATGTCCAGTTCCACCGGGCAGTGGTCGGAGCCGAAGACCTCGGTGTGGATGGCGCTCTCCCGCACCTTGTCCATCAGGCGGCGGCTGACGATGAAGTAATCGATGCGCCACCCCGCGTTGTTCTTGCGGGCGTTGAAGCGGTAGCTCCACCAGCTGTAGGCCCCGGTGCGGTCGGGGTAGAGTTCCCGGAAGGTGTCGGCGAAGCCCGCCGCCAGCAGCTCGGTCATCTTGGCCCGCTCCTCGTCGGAGAAGCCCGCGTTGCCCCGGTTGGGGCCGGGGTTTTTCAGGTCGATCTCGTTGTGGGCCACGTTCAGGTCGCCGCAGAGCACCACCGGCTTTTTGGCGTCCAGCGCCAGCAGATACGCCCGCAGGTCGTCCTCCCAGCGCAGGCGGTAGTCGATGCGGGCCAGGCCCTCCTGGGCGTTGGGCACATAGACGTTCACCAGATAAAACTTCTCAAATTCCAGCGTGATGGCCCGGCCCTCGTGGCTGTGCTCCTCCACCCCGATGCCGTAGGTCACCGACAGGGGCGGCACCCGGCTCCAGCAGGCGGTGCCGGAGTAGCCCTTCTTCTCGGCGCTGTAAAAATACGAGGTGTAGCCCTCGGGGGCAAAGTCCGCCTCGCCGGGCTGGCACTTGGTCTCCTGCACGCAGAAGACGTCGGCGTCCAGCGCCGCGAAGGCGGCGGCAAAATCCTTTTTCAAAACAGCCCGCAGGCCGTTCACATTCCAGCTGATGAGTTTCATGGCGCGTTTCCTTTCTTTTCCGCAGGGCGGCGTCTTTCCCTCATTATAAGGAAGAAGCCCCGCCGGCGCAAGAGGGACGCTCACTCCCCCGCCCCCAGCATCACAAGGCGCAGCCCCCGCTGGCGGGCATAGGCCGCCGTGTAGGCGCTGCCCCCCGTCTCGCGGGTGCACCAGGCCACGCAGACGGAACTGTTCTCCACCAGATGCCGGTTGCGCCGGTGCATACAGCCGGGCGAATAGTGCTCGGCGGTGTAGACCACCTTGTCCGCCCGGCTCGCGATGTCCCGGTAGCGGCGCACATCCGTCTCTTTCCATCCCCGGGTCTGGTCCCGGCAGGGCAGCACCAGGATGAGGCGGACGTCGGGGTACTCCCCTTTCAGCCGCAGCACCGTCTCGGCGGCCAGTGTGTCGAACCCCAGCGCGCCGCCCGCCCCAAAATACCGCACCCCCTCGCCGATGAGCCGCCGCAGCGTTTGCTCCAGTTCCCCGGCCAGTGCCGGCAGCACCCGGGCCGGGATGACCCGATGGCCGGTGAAACAGCAGGTTTTTTCTTTCAAGATTTCCTTCATTTGGTCCACCCCTTTCGTGTTTGCGCCTATATAAGTGCAATTTTATTCTTCAGGCCGCCTAAAATCAACAACATACTGCACCAATATAAGTGCGAGAGGTGTTGGCAATGAATGCGGAGTACGAGCGGGCGCTGGGGCGGAACATCCGGGCCCTGCGCAGGAAAAAGGGATTTTCTCAGGAGCAGCTGGCCGCACATCTGCAGCTGCGCGGCTGCGACGTGACCCGCAGCGCCCTGGCAAAAATGGAGGTGGGCCAGCGGCACATCTACCCCGATGAACTGCGGGCCCTGCGGGACATTCTGGCCGTGCCCTATGAAGAACTGTTTGTTTGAGGCAAAGCGTCATGGTGAAACTAAACATCCTCCCCCTGCTGGAAAGGAAAGGCAAAACAAAATACTGGCTCTACAAGCAGCTGGGCATGAGTTATCAAAACTTCAGCCGCATGGTCAACAACGAGACCTCCTCCATCAAACTGGAGCGCATCGAGACCCTCTGCCAGCTGCTGGACTGCACGCCCGGCGAACTGTTCGTCATTGACTGGGAAAAATAGCGTTCGCACACCGCCCGTGATGCCATGATACCCCGCGGCGGGCGGCGCTTTTTGACGAAAAACGGGGGAGGGGCCCCGGCGGAACATCCGCCGGGGCCCCTCCCCCGTTTTTTCTGTTTTGGAAAACGCTTATTCTTCGCCGTCCAGCCCGGCGAAGAAGTCGTCGTACCGGCAGCCGTAGAACCTGCGCAGCTCTATGAGCACACTGGCGCGGATGTTCAGCTCCCCCGCCTCGTATTTGGCGTAGGTGGTGCGGCCGATGTCACAGCCGCGCCGCTGCAGTTCGGCGCAGAGCTTTTCCTGCGAGATCTTGCGGGCAAGACGCAGCGCCCGCAGGTTGTCGCCCATGTTGCGATCCCGCCGGATCTTCTGCTCCATCTTCCCCACCTCCGCTCAGCAATTGACCAGTATTGGTTGCAGCCAATATTATCCTATGCTATACTGAAGGCAAATATTGACCGTTATACTGGTCAATATTTGGGGTGAATTTGAATATGTCCTCTTGCACATTCTTCGGCCATCGTGACTGCCCTAACTCTCTGCGGCCATCTCTATTGAATGCGCTCCGCGATTTGATAGAGACCAAACATGTCTCGGATTTCTATTTAGGGAATCACGGCAACTTTGATTGCCTGGTCTTATCGGTTCTGCAGGAGCTTTCCGATTGTTACCCACACATTCGTTACACGATTGTGTTAGCCTACCTTCCAACGCCTGGAAAGAATTTTGACCCGCACAGCCTGCTCCCGGAAGAAGTGGAAAAATCACCTCCTCGCTTTGCAGTCTGCCAGCGCAACCGATGGATGATTGAACATGCAGACTGGATTGTGGCTTATGTAGTGCATTCCTGGGGCGGCGCCGCGCAGTTTGTGCGAGTTGCCCGTCGCAAGGGCAAATCCGTCCTCATGCTCCCCTCCCCCCGTTGACCCGCGCCGGGCCGGCGCATTATAATGGGAGGCAGCAAGGAGGGATTGTCCATGAACGAAGTTCTGCGTCAGCTGGCCGCCCGCAAAAGCGTGCGGGTGTACACCGGCGAGCCGGTGACCGCCGAGGAAAAGCAGGCCATTCTGCAGGCCGCCTTCGACGCGCCCACCGCGGGCTGCCAGCAGTTTTACACCATCATCGACGTGACCGACCAGGCCCTGAAGGAGCGGCTGGCGGACCTGTGCGACCACCAGCCCTTCATCGCCGCCGCGCCGCTGGTGCTGGTGTTTCTGGCGGACTGCCGCCGCTGGAACCAGTGCTACCGGGCGGCGGGGCTTTCACCCCGCGAACCCGGCCCCGGCGACCTGCTGCTGGCGGTGGCGGACGCGGTCATCGCCGCCCAGAACGCCGTGACCGCCGCCGAGAGCCTGGGGCTTGGCAGCTGCTACATCGGCGACGTGATCGAGCAGTGCGAGGCCATACGTGAAGCGCTGGCCCTGCCGCCGGCGGTGGTGCCCGCCGCCATGTTGGTGTTCGGCCGCCCCACCGACCAGCAGAAGGCCCGGCCCAAGCCCGCCCGCCTGCCGGCGGAGTATGTGGTGTGTGAAAACACCTACGCCGAGCGCACCCCCGCCGAGCACCGGGCCGCCTTCAGCGCCCGGGCCGCCGCTGCCGGAAAGCGGGACTTCGATTTCGACGCCTGGATGCGCGCCTTTGCCGCCCGCAAGTACGAGAGCGATTTTTCCCGGGAGATGAGCCGCAGCGCGGCGGTGTATCTCAAGGATTTTGCGCACTGGGACGGTTGATCCCCCACTATTTTGTAATATCAAAAAGCAATATTCCATTTTGTATATGTCATGGAGTCAAAAAAGCCCCGGCACACATGTGCCGGGGCTCTCTGCTTGCTTTAGGGGATCAGCCGAACAGGATGTCGTCCACGTTGGCGGGGCCGTACTTCTCCAGGTGCTCCACCATCTCGGTGAGCAGTTCCTGGTTGGTGATGTTGCCGGTGTGGCCCTTGCGAGGGAAGGTCACGCTGTAACCCTCGTAGTAGGGTTCGGTGGTGGTCTCCAGCCAGTCGCCCAGCACATACTGGGCCTGGTTGAGGTAGTAGGCGTCCATATCGCCGCCGCGGATGTGGATCTTGCCCACCAGATCCGGGCCGATCTCCGACCAGTTGGCCTGCAGGTACTTGGTCAGATCGTAGTTCTCGCCCCAGTATTCCACCACGTCCTTGTTGATGTCGCCGGTGAGGGGATCATACACACGCTGGGGATAGCCGTCCTCGCCCATGGGGCCATACACCGCTTCCCAGATGGCCCACTGGCCAAGGCTCTGGCACTGCAGGCCGCCCACCGCGGCTTCATAGAGGTTCTCGTCCTTCATGGCGTACTTGATGTTGCCGTCCAGCGCCACGCTGCCCGGGCGGGCCACCTTGTACCAGCCGTTGTCGGTGTAGTAGGCGTTGTCGTCCTCGTAGAGGTTCACCACCTGGTAGTGCTCAAAGGTCACCGAGTCGGGGCACAGGCTCCAGGTGCCGCCGTAAAAGTCGGGGTTGTACACCTGCATGGCCAGACTCTCCCAGCCACCGGTGGAACCGCCGGACAACAGCCGCGCCCAGGATTCGGGGATGAGGTTGAAGGTCTCCTCCAGATAGGGGATCAGTTCCTGCTGGATGGCGTCGCCCCAGGGGCCCAGGTTCTCGCTGTTCACCGAGTAGGAGGTGTCATAGAACATGTTGGCGTCACGGAAGGTGATGGCCACGATCTGCGGGGCTTCGCCGCTGTCCCACCAGGCGGTGAACTCCTCGTTGGTGCCGTAGCCCAGAGGCGCGCTGCCGCCGGGGAAGTGGCCCTGGTAGTAGAGGGTGGGATAGGCCTTTTCGGGGTCGTAGTTGTGAGGCAGCAGCACGTTGGCGCCGATGTACACATCGCTGCCCCAGAACTCGCTGAGCAGCTCGCTCTTGATCTTGACGTACTTCACCTGGTCGGTGTCCTCATAGTTGCCCTGCTGGGCCACCTGGCCCTCCTGCAGTTCGGGCAGGGGCAGCATCTCGCTGAGGGTCAGCTGGATGTTCTGGTCGGCGGTCACGTCCACCGCGGCGGTCTGCACATCGCTGTAGTAGTTGCCGGGGTTATCCAAAAAGCTGCCGCCGCCGCCCATGTCCTCCATGCCCCAGATGGTAGAACCGTTGCTGCGCTCGTATTTGGTGTACTTGATGAAGAAGGCCTGCACCGAGAACTCCTGGGCGGGCAGTTCCTCCATCTCAAAGGGGAAGCCGATGATCTCCTCGTCGTCCACCGTGAAGTCGATGGTGTCCCCCGCCTTCAGGCCGTACACCGTCTTGCCGAACACCGGCACTCCGTACAGGTCGATCTGCTCGTAGGGCTGAGCCTCGCTGGTGTCGGTGGCGAAGGCCACCAGGCAGCGGCCGTTCAGCTCGCCCTCAAAATCGTCCGGCACCTTGACGCTGACCGAAAAGCCGGAAGCCGTGCTGGCGCCGGTGGTGATGGCGGTGGCGGAGCCTGCCGCGGAAGAGGCGGGGGTCGCGGCGCAGCCCGCAACGGACAGCGCCATCAACGCGGCGCAGAGCGCGCCGATCATTTTTTTGCCATGCATGTTCAAAACCTCGTTTCTCTGACTGGGGGCCGCGGGGCGGCCCGGGGTGAAGAAGCTACAAAGAGTGGTCCTTCCGTTGTCGTCGTCGCATGCAAAGCTCCCCTTTCGCAGAGGCGGTGGTGCGGTACTTTATCCGCCGCGTTTGTGTTTGAATTGAATAATAATGCATAAATAACGAAAAATCAAGAATATTTTTGCAATTTTATTCTTTTTGTTTTGTTGCACAACGGGGCCGGGCGCCTGGTGGATTCTTTTCTCCCCCCTGCCCAAAGAAATCCGCCCATGGCGCACAAAAAAGGAGGGCCCCGGCCGATGCGGCCGGGGCCCTCCCTTTGCATATTCTGTTGTATTTTATGCACCGGTCTTCTCGCCCAGCGTGACCTGCAGGGTCATGAGTTCGCGGCCGCGGTCCACCTGGACCTCCACCACGTCGCCCACGTTATAGCCCTTCAGGGCGTTGGTCACGTCGTCGGTGGTCTCCACCAGCTGCGTGCCGATGCTCACGATGCGGTCGCCCGCCTTCATGCCGGCAGCCTCAGCGCCGGAGCCGGCGTCCACGCTGTTGACATAAACGCCCAGGCTGCTCACGCCGTACTGCATGGCGGTCTGCACATCGCTCACCGTGATGACGGTGATGCCGAAGGCGGGCCGGCCGGTGACATAGCCGTTCTCCAGCAGATCCTGCACCACGGCCTTGGCGTCGTTGATGGGGATGGCGAAGCCCAGGCCCTCGGCGTCCTCATCGGAGTACTTGGCGTTCACGATGCCGATCAGTTCGCCGTTGGTGTTGAACAGGCCGCCGCCGGAATTGCCCGGGCTGATGGCCGCGCTGGTCTGCATCAGGGTCATCTCGTTGCCCTCCACCGAGATATCCCGGTTCAGGGCGGAGACGATGCCGTCGGTGACGGTGCCGCCCAGGGTGCCCATGGGGTTGCCCACGGCGATGACCACTTCACCCACCTGCACGTTGTCGGAGTCGCCCAGCACCGCCGGGGTCAGGCCGGTGGCTTCGATCTTCAACAGGGCGATGTCGCTCTCGGCGTCGGTGCCCACCACGGTGGCGGTATAGGTAGAGTCATCCGCCAGGGTGACGGTGACCTGCTGGGCGCCCTCCACCACATGATTGTTGGTGACGATATAGCCGTCGGTGGTGAGGATGACGCCGCTGCCGGCGCCGCTCAGCACCTGCTGGCCGCCCCAGAAGTAGTTGCTGGTGACCAGCTGCTCGGTGGTGACCACCACCACGCTGGGGCTCACCGCGCTGGCCACGTCGGCCAGGCTGCCGGTGGAACTGCCGGTGGAGGAGGTGGGGCTGCCGGTGGCGGCGGACTGGAAGATCACCGCCTGGCCGCCGTTTTTGCTGGCCACCAGGTAGCCGGCGTAGCCGCCGCCAAAACTCACCGCGGCCACCAGCACCAGGGCCAGCACGCCGGCCAGCACCCGCTTGCCGGTGCTCCGCTTCTTGCGGGGCGGCTCGCCGCCGCCCACCGGGGCGTCGGGTATGCCGCCCTCACCGGGCATCTGCCCGGAAGGCCCGCTCCCCGTGGGGGGCGCGGGGGTGTATCCGTTCTGATACAGACCGGAGTAATCGTATTCCCATTTGTTTTCCATACAGATTCATCCTTTCGGAAACAGCGGGCCGGGGCACATATGCCCTCAAAAAAGCCCTCTGTGATCGTTCTGATTCATAGTATAGCGGCCATTGGTGAAAAACCTTCAAAGCGGGGGTGAAAGAATTGTGAAATCCCGCTCTCCCGCGTTATAATGGGAATATCCCGCGGAACAGGACATCCCGTGGATATGCTATCACAAAACCGCGTTTGCCGCAACTGCCCGGAAGGAGGCGCCCATGCGCATTGACCAGCACCGGGAGGGAGACCGTCTCTCCCTCACCCTTTACAAGGAACAGGCCCCGGTGGGCGTTTGCCGCCTGCTCCTCGCCCCCGGCCGGGTGGAACTGCAAGGATTTAGCATCGACGACGGCTGGCGGGGCAAGGGCTACGGCAGCTACCTGCTCAAGCAGGCGCTGCACGCCACCGGGGGCTTTGGAACTTCCAGCCTCCACACCGCGCCGCCCCCCGAAAGCGAGGCCGCCGCGGCCCTCTTGAAAAAATTCGGCTTTGCCCCCGCCGGGGATGTGTGGCTGCGCCGCCGCGCCCCCGACCCCAGCGCCGTGGGCCTGACCCACGAATTTCTGGCTTCGCGCCTTGCCCCCGGGGGCTTTTTCATCGACGCCACCTGCGGCAACGGCCACGACACCGCCTTTTTGTGCCGGCTGGCGGGGCCGCAGGGCCGGGTGCTGGCGCTGGATGTGCAGCCACAGGCGGTGGCGGCCACCCGCGCCCGGCTGGAGGCCGAGGGCTTTGGCTCCATGGCACAGGTGGTGCAGGCGGACCATGCCCGGCTGGCGGAACTTGCCCCGCCCGCCTCGGCCGACTGCGTGGTGTTCAACTTCGGGTATCTGCCGGGGGCGGATCACGCCCTCTTCACCACCCCGGCCAGCAGCCTGCCGGCCCTTGAGGCGGCGCTGGACATTCTGAAGCCCGGGGGCGTGCTGGCGGCCTGCCTGTACAGCGGCGGGCCCAACGGCGGCGGCGAGAAGGCGGCGGTGGAGGGCTTTTTCGCCGCCCTGCCGCTGACAAGGTACACGGTGCTGGCCTGCCGCTTCGCCAACTGGGCGGACACGGCGCCCCTGCCCTGTTTTGTGCTGAAAAAGTGAGCAAAAACGCCCTGTTCCCCTTGCCAAGCGGCCTTTGAGCGGGTAGAATTAAAATGTTGTGATTTTTTAAAGAGACCGGGGCCCGCGGGCCCCGCGCATAACCAGAGGAGGAAGGAAACTATGGCCGATCTGCGGCAGGAGATCGCGCGGCGGCGCACCTTTGCCATCATCAGCCACCCGGACGCCGGCAAGACCACCCTCACCGAGAAGCTGCTGCTCTACGGCGGGGCCATCCAGCAGGCGGGCAGCGTGAAGGGCAAGCAGAGCGCCCGCCACGCGGTGAGCGACTGGATGGAAATTGAAAAACAGCGCGGCATCTCGGTCACCAGCAGCGTGCTGCAGTTTGAATACGACGGCAAGTGCGTGAACATTCTGGACACCCCCGGCCACCAGGACTTTTCCGAAGACACCTACCGTACCCTGATGGCCGCCGACGCGGCGGTGATGGTGCTGGACGCGGCCAAGGGCGTGGAGGCTCAGACCATCAAGCTGTTCAAGGTGTGCACCCTGCGGCACATCCCCATCTTCACCTTCATCAACAAGATGGACCGGGAGGCCCGGGACCCCTTTGACCTGATGGAGGAGATCGAGAACATTCTGGGCATCCGCACCTATCCGATGAACTGGCCCATCGGCTGCGGCAAGGAGTTCAAGGGCGTGTTCAACCGCCACAGCCGGCACATCCTGGCCTTCCAGAGCGACGGCAAGGCCAACGGGGTGAAAATTCTGGACAAGATCGAGGCGGAACTGGGCGATGCCCGGCTGGACGAGCTGCTCACCGCCCCGCTGCACGAGAAGCTCAGCGAGGACATCGAGCTGCTGGACGGCGCCAGCTACGACTTTGACCTGGACGCGGTGAACACCGGCAATTTAAGCCCGGTGTTCTTCGGCTCGGCGCTCACCAACTTCGGCGTGGAGCCCTTCCTCCAGGAGTTTTTGCGGCTGGCGCCCTCCCCCCTGCCCCGCACCAGCGGCGGCGTGCCGGTGGAGCCGGCGCAGGACGTGTTCTCCGGCTTCATCTTCAAGATCCAGGCCAATATGAACAAGGCCCACCGGGACCGCATCGCCTTCATGCGCATCTGCTCCGGCCGCTTTGAGCGGGGCATGGAGGTGACCCACCTGCAGGAGGGCAAGAAGATCAAGCTGGCCCAGTCCACCCAGCTGATGGCCCAGGACCGGGCCACCGTGGACGTGGCCTATGCCGGCGACATCATCGGCCTGTTCGACCCGGGCATCTTCTCCATCGGCGACACCCTCTACACCGGCAAGGAGCCCATCCGCTACGCGGGCATCCCCACCTTCGCACCCGAGCACTTCGCCCGGGTGACCCAGGTGGACACCATGAAGCGCAAGCAGTTCGTGAAGGGCATGGAGCAGGTGGCTCAGGAGGGCGCCATCCAGATCTTCCGGGAGCTGGGCGGCGGCATGGAGGAGGTCATCGTGGGCGTTGTGGGCGTTCTGCAGTTCGAGGTGCTGGAGTACCGGCTGAAAAACGAGTACAACGTGGACATCCGGATGCAAAATCTGCCCTACGAGCACATCCGCTGGATCGAGAACGAGGACCTGGACCCCAAGGCCCTGGACCTGACCAGCGACACCCGGCGCATCGAGGACCTGAAAGGCAACAAGCTGCTGCTGTTCACCTCCCCCTGGGCGATCACCTGGGCCGAGGAGCACAACCCTCAACTGCGGCTGAGCGAGTTCGGCAACCGGGAAGACTGATTTTTCACAGGACACGGGCAGCGCCCCGGCCATTCTGGCCGGGGCGCTGCTTTTTTGCGCGGCGGGCGGGGCGGCGGCCGAACAGGCAGGGACGCGGCCGGCCTGTTTTTCCCGGCTGCCCTTCCGCTGTCGGCCGTGCCAAACGCGGCGCTGCCGTCCTTTTCGCGTTCACCGGAGGGGCGCCCACCCTCGCACACGGCAACTCGGGCATTTCCCAGGACGGCGGAAAGTATCCGTTCTGAGGCGCACGAAGGGTGGCGCCTTCGGGCCGTTAAGCCGCGGAGGGAGGAAAGCCCGCCAGCCCTTATTGCCGGCCTCCGGACCGGGCGGAGGCCGGGCAAAAAGAAAAGAGCACGTCAAACGACGTGCTCTTTTTTGGCTCCCCCTGTTGGGCTCGAACCAACGACCCTGCGGTTAACAGCCGCATGCTCTACCGACTGAGCTAAGGAGGAATATGCACGCTGCCTTGTCGTGCAGCGTGATTTATTATAACAGCATACGAGGAAGATGTCAAGCCCCTTTTGCCCATTGCCCGGGGAATTTTTTCAGCGTGGCGACCTTGTGCTGAAAAAGGCGCCAAAGCCCCTGTTCCGGCGCCAGGAACGCCCCGCGAGGGGCCGCGGCAGCGGCCATCCCACGGGGCGTTCCTCCTGTTTCGTCTGCCGGTCGAAGCGCCTCACGGGCGGGCAAAGCCCAGCGCCAGTTCAAAGCGGAATTGCTCCTCCGCCAGGGCGTAGCGGGGGTCCAGCACCGGGCCGCAGCTGTTGGAGCCGATGCCGCTGTTCTTGTAGTCCAGGCAGAGCTCCACATCCGCAGCCCGCCGCAGCTCGAAATCGTGGGCGGCGGCCGCCAGCGCCTCCTGGGGATAGTGGGACGCCCGGAAGCTGAAGGGGGCCGAGGCCGCCGCCCAGAGGGCCGCGTCCTGCCCGCTCAGCCGCACGCCGGCGCAGCCCGTGTGGCAGCCGTGCTCCTGGGGCTTGATGTAATCCACATATTCCCCGTCCACCGTGCTGCAAAACGCCCCGTACCAGCTGGCGCGGCACTTGTCCAGATAGCTCTCGCCGGGGCCGTAGCCGGTGTAGTTTAGCGTCTCGAAGCCCGCCGGCAGGAACAGGCGCACGCCAAAGCGCGGCAGGTAGGGAAAGACGGGGTCGCGCCGCCCCTCCACGGTCAGGCGCAGCCCGCCCCGGGCGTCCACCCGCCAGCAGACGGCGCAGCGCAGGAAGGGCTGACGGACGCTGGCGGCAAACACCGCCTCGCAGCGGATCTCGGCGGCGCCGTCGGCGGCGCGGGCTGCCCGGCAGCCGGCCAGCCGGATCTGGGCCCGGTCGTAGCCCGCCTGCTCCCAGACGCGGCGGATCTTGCGGTCGTTGTCGGTGGGGGCGCGCCAGACGTTGAAGCCCATGGGGCGGCTCAGCCGCTCCCGCCCGCCCCACACCAGGCTCTTGAAGCAGCCGGTGAACCGGTCGAACCGATATTGGAAACCCTCGCCGGCGAGGCATATCTCCTCGTCGGTCTCCCGCCAGTCCACCCGGCCGGGACAGAGCGGGGGCAGCGCAGGAAAGTCCTCTTGCAGGGTGATCTCGTCAAAGCCCAGTTCCTCCCCCGCCGGCCGCAGGGGTACGTCCCGGGCGGCCAGCCAGACCAGGCGCAGGTCCCAGCGGCCGGGGCCCTGGGGCGCCGGGCAGGGCAGCGGCATCCAGGCGCGGCCCCGGGGCGCCAGCGCGGGCAATTCGCCCTCGCCGCCGCCTGCCGGCACGCCGTCCCGCCGCATTTCCCACCGGTAGCGCACCAGGCGGGAGGCGTCGGTGAAGTCCAGCGTGTTGCGCAGCCCGATGCCCTCCTTCTCCCGCCAGGCGCGCACCGGCCGCCAGACGTTTTTCAGTTCCAGCAGGCCGGGATGGGGGGTGCGGTCGGGCGAGACCAGGCCGTCCACGCAGAAGTTCACGTCGTGGGGGAACTCGCCGCTGTCGCCGCCGTAGAGGTACCGCCGCCCGCCGCCGGGGGCGGGGCCCGCGTCGATGGCGTGGTCACACCACTCCCACACGAAGCCGCCCAGCACGCCGGGCTCTTCCAGCATCATGGTCTCGTAGTCCTCCAGGTCGCCGGGGCCGTTGCCCATGGCGTGACAGTACTCCACCAGCAGGAACGGCTTGACGTTGGCCGGGTCGGCCAGCCACCGGCGCACAAAGTCCGGCGGGGTGTACATCCGGCTGAACAGGTGCAGCATACTGTCGTCGTTCACATGGCCGCCGGTCTGGCGCCAGGCGCCCTCAAAGTGGACCAGGCGGGTGGGGTCGTACTCCCGCACCCAGCGACCCGCCTTTTCAAAGGCCGGCCCGTAGCCGGACTCGTTGCCCAGCGACCAGATCAGCACCGACGGGCTGTTTTTGTCCCGGATGACGCAGCGGCGCACCCGGTCCAGGATGAGGCCCTCGAAGGCCGGGTCCTGGGCGAGGAGGCCATAGGAGATCTCGTCGCCGCCGCCGAACACCTCGGTGACGCCGTGGCACTCCATGTCCGCCTCGTCGATGAGGTAGAAGCCGTACCGGTCGCACAGCCGGGCAAACCAGGGGGCGTTGGGGTAGTGGCTGGTGCGGATGGCGTTGACGTTGTGCCGCTTCATCAGCACCAGATCCCGCATGGCCTGCTCCGGCGAGATGGTGAAGCCGGTGACGGGGTCGGAGTCGTGCCGGTTCACCCCGCGCAGCCGCAGCGGCCGGCCGTTGAGCAGCACCTGCCGCCCCTTCACCGCGATGTCCCGCACCCCCACCGGCAGGCAGATGGTCTCCTCTTCGGTGCGCAGGATCAGCCGGTACAGCGCGGGCGATTCCGCGCTCCAGAAGCGGGGCGCGTCCAGGTGGACGATGAGGTCGCTCTCCGCCTCGCCTCGGGCCGCCTCCGCCCCGTCCGGGTCCAGCAGCTGCCACTCCAGGCGGCCCGTGCCGCCGGCCCAGTCCACGCCCACCTGCACCACCGCCCTGGTGTAGCCCTCGCACCCCCAGGTGCGAACGCCCACGTCCCGGATGTGCCGGCGGGGCCGCGCCAGCAGGTACACGTCCCGGAAGATGCCGGACATCCGGAACTTGTCCTGGCACTCCAGATAGGTGCCCACGCTCCATTTGAGCACCAGCACGGCCAGCAGGTTCTCGCCGGGGCGCACAAAGGCGGTGATGTCGAACTCGCTGGTGGAGTGGGACACCTGGCTATGCCCCACCCGACGGCCGTTGACCCAGACGTAGTAGAAGCTGTCCACCCCTTCAAAATTCAGGTACAGCCGCCGGGCGCACAGCGCCTCGTCGGCCCGGAAGACGGTGCGGTAGGCACCGCAGGGGTCGGCGTGGGGCACAAAGGGCGGGTCGTAGGGGATGGGATAGCGCACGTTGCTGTACTGGTGCCGGTCCAGCCCCTGCGTCTGCCAGCAGGAGGGCACCGGCATGGGGGAAAATCCGCCGTCGTCAAACCCCGGCTGGCAGAACTCCTCTGGCACGGCGCTGATCCGGTCGTACAGCTTCATCCGCCAGGTGCCGTTCAGCAGGATGAACCGCTCCGAGCTCTCCCGGGGCGCGTCCGGGTCCTGCCCGGGGGCGAAGGGGATGTAATAGGCGCGGTCCGGCTCCACCCCCGCGTGAGGATGGGCAAGGTCTTCAAATTCGTGGCAATGCCGCATGGGCTCGCTCCTTTCGCGCCGCGGCGCGCGGGCCGGGGCGCGCGCCCCGGCCCGGCTGTGCGGTCGGTGTTGATGTCAGCGGTACAGCGGGCCGTAGTGCCGGCAGGCGGCAAAGTCGGCGGCCTCGGTGTCGCTGGTGCCGAAGGCGGCCCAGCTGTGGGGCCGGTAAAGCTTCTCCTCCGGCAGGTTGTGCAGGGCCACCGGGATGCGCAGCATGGAGGCCAGGGTCACAAGGTCGGCCCCCACATGGCCGTAGACGGTCACGCCGTGGTTGGCGCCCCAGTTGGCCATCACGCTGTACACGTCCCGGAAAGCGCCCCTGCCGGTGAGCCGGGGTACGAACCAGGTGGTGGGCCAGGTGCGGTCGGTGCGCAGGTCGATGGGGGTGTGCACCTCGTCGGGCAGGGGGGCGGTCCAGCCCTCGGCCAGCTGCAGCACAGGGCCCACGCCCTCCGCGATGTTCACCCGCAGCAGGGTCACGGGCATCTCGGCGGCGCAGCGGAAGTGGCTGGAGAAGCCGCCGCCCCGGAAGTATTCATAATTGGCGCGGCACCAGTCGGTAGCGGTCAGGCAGGCGTTCACGTCCTTTTCGGTCATCTCCCAGAAGGGCTTCATCAGGTGTTCGCCCCGGTCGTTGGTGGCCGCGCCGCTGCCGTCCAGCGCAGTGGCGCCGGAGTTGATGAGGTGGATGAAGCCGTCCTTCGCCACGCCGGCGGGCTTGTGGCCCGTGACCCGCTCGCAGGCCTCGGGGCTCCAGTAGGTGCGCACGTCGTGGAAGCAGGGGGCGGTGCCTGTTACCAGGGTGCCCAGCATCATGGCCACGCCGTTGAGGGTGTCGTTCTCGGTGGCGAAGGGGGTGGGCTGCTTGGGGCCGTTCCAGTCGAAGGTGCTGGCCAGGATGGCCTCGGTGAAGTCGGCGTTGGGCAGCCAGTCGGTCCAGTTGCGCTGGCCCTGGAAGCCGCCGGCCACCGCGTTCTTGCCCAGGGCCTCCTCGTGCCAGCCCATCTCGTCCAGCTTCGGGTTGCCGTACAGGATGTCCCGCATGACCATGGTCATCTTGGTGATGAACTCCCAGTCCTTGTGGGCGGGCACCACCTTCGACCGGGTGATGACCTCGGGCAAATTCTTGCCGGCGTTGCAGTCAAAGCCCTCTTTGCAGTTGGCCCTCACCCAGGCCAGGGCCCGATCGTACTCCTCGTGGTCGTAAATTTCCAGGGTGATGCGGCGGAGGATCTCGGTCATGTCCACCCACTCGGGCCGGATGCCGAAGTATTTCTGGAACACCGCCGCGTCGCAGTAGCTGCCGGCGATGCCCATGGCCACGCCGCCCAGATTGACGTAGGCCTTGTTCTTCATCCAGCCCACCGCCACGGCGCAGCGGGCGAACCGCAGGATCTTCTCGGCGGCGTCGGCGGGCACGCTGGTGTCGGCGGCGTCCTGCACGTCGCGGCCGTAGATGGAGAAGGCGGGCAGGCCCTTCTGGGCGTGGGCGGCCAGCACCGCCGCCAGGTACACCGCGCCGGGGCGCTCGGTGCCGTTGAAGCCCCACACCGCCTTGATGGTGCGGGGGTCCATGTCGAAGGTCTCGCTGCCGTAGCACCAGCAGCGGGTCACGGTGAGGGTGGCCACCACGTTCTCGGCGGTGAACTTGTCGGCGCAGGCGGCGGCCTCCGCCCCGCCGCCGATGGTGGAATCGGCGATGACGCACTGCACCGGGGTGCCGTCCGGGTAGCGCAGGTTCTCCTCGATCAGGGCCTTGGCGTTGCGGGCCATGGCCATGGTCTGTTCCTCCAGGCTCTCCCGCACGCCGCCCCAGCGGCCGTCGATGGTGGGCCGGATGCCGATCTTGGGATACAGCATTGTTCATTCCTCCTTATGGCTTCACGATGATCTTGTAAAATTCGTATGCCCGGTCCCAGCCGGCCCGCCCGCCGGGGGCGGACCGCTTCACCGGCTCGGAGGCCGCGATGAGGGCGCGGCCCTCCGTCAGGTCTCTCACCTCGCCCAGCGCCGTCAGCTGGAGGAGGATGTTGCCCAGGGCGGTGGCCTCCACCGGCCCGGCGATCACCGGGATGCCGGCGCAGTCGGCGGTCATGCGGCAGAGCAGGCCGTCCTTGGCGCCGCCCCCCAGAACGTGCAGGCTGCTGAAGGTCTTGCCGGTGGCCCGGCTCAGCTGCTCCAGGGCGAAGCGGTATTTGAGGGCCAGGCTCTCGTAGATGCAGCGCATCACCTCGCCCTCCGTTTCGGGAACGGGCTGGCCGGTGCGGCGGCAGAACTCCCTCACCCGGCCGGGCACGTCCCCCGGGGGGGTGAACGCCGGGTCATCCGGGTCGATGAAGCTGCGCAGCGGCGCGGCCGCCAGCGCCAGCTGCTCCAGGTCGGCGTAGGAATAGTCCCGTCCCTCTCGCCGCCACTGGCGGCGGCTCTCCTGGATCAGCCACAGCCCGATGATGTTTTTCAGGTAGTTCACCTTGCCGTTCGCCCCCCGCTCGTTGGAGAGCGCCAGCCGCCGGCTCTGCCCGGTGAGCACCGGCTCGTCCAGCTCGCAGCCCAGCAGGCTCCAGGTGCCGCAGGACAGAAAGGCCGCGTCCCGCCCCGGGGCGGGCAGGGCGGCCACGGCGCACTGGGTGTCGTGCCCCGCCGCCGCGATGACCTTCGCCCCCTTGTACTCCCCCACCACCGTGCCGCTGGCCACCAGCGGCGCGAAGAGGGTCTCAGGGATGGCGAAGGCGCTGAGCACCTGCCGGCTCCAGCCGACGGTGCGCGCGTCCAGCAGCTGGCTGGTGGAGGCGATGGTGGTCTCGCAGGCGTCCGCCCCGCACAGGGCGTGGGCGAACAGGTCGGGCATGAACAGCATCCGCTTTGCCCTGCCCCAGGTCTCCGGCTCCTGCTCCCGCACCGCCAGCAGCTGAAACAGGGTGTTGATGGGCATGATCTGGCTGCCGGTGGCGGCGTAGAGGGCGTCGGCATCCAGGGTGCGCAGCGCCTTTTCCACCATGCCCGCGGTGCGGCCGTCCCGGTAGTGCACCGGGTCCCCCAGCAGCCGGCCCGTTTCGTCCAGCAGGCCGAAGTCCACGCCCCAGGTGTCGAAGGCGACGCTGTCGAAGCGCCCCGCCTTTTCAATGCCCCGGTACACCTGGGCCATCAGGCCGGCAAAGTCCCAGCGGAGGTGGCCGTCCTGCTCCCGGGGGAGGTTGTCGAAGCGGTGGACCTCCTCCCAGGCGAGGCGGCCGCCGTGGTATTCCGCCAGGATGGCCCGGCCGCTGGAGGCCCCGAAGTCAAAGGCCAGAACTCGTTTCATCCGGTCTCTCCTTTCAGCGCAGGCCGTTTTCGAACTTCTTGTAGCCGGGATGCCGGCCGGTGACGCGGTAGAAGCCCCGCAGGTCGATGAGCTTTTGGATGTTCTCCCGGCTGATGTCCACGCTGCCGCCCAGGATGACCGCGTTGATGGTGATCTTGGCCCACAGCTCCAGGCTCTCCATCCGGTAGAACGCGGTAATGACGTCGCTGCCCACCGCCAGAGCGCCGTGGTTTTCCAGCAGCATCACGTCGTGCTCCTCCAGATAGGGCTCGATGGCGTCGGGCACCTCCGGGGTGGAGGGGGTGCCGTAGGGGGTGAGCGGCACGCTGCCGATCACCGCCACGTCCTCGATCATGTTGTACATATCCATCGCCTTGTGGGCCACGGCGAAGCCGGTGGCGCCGGGGGGGTGGGCGTGCAGCACGCTGCCCACGTCGGGACGCTTTTCATAGCAGCGCAGGTGCATTTTGATCTCGCTGGAGGGGCGCAGCCCCTCCGCGCCCTCCAGCACCCGGCCGGCGGCGTCGATGCGCAGCAGCTTGTCGGGGGTGATGAAGCTCTTGCTGATGCCGGTGGGGGTGCACAGGAAGGTGCCGTCCTCCAACCGGGCGGACAGGTTGCCGTCGTTGGCGGCCACCCAGCCCAGCTGCCAGGTCTTCTGGCAGACGTCGCACATCTGTTCTTTCAGGGCTTGCATATCCATGGTATCGCCTCGTCTCCTCTGGTCATTTCTGGTATTTGGGGCTGTCGGCGTAGACCGGCCGCCCCTCGGAATAGATGCCCGGGCGGCGCAGCTGGCCAAAGCCCGTCACCGCCTCCCGGGTGCCGTCCACCGCCGGGTGGGCGTAGGTGTTGTACCAGGTCTGCAGCCGGCTGAGCAGCCGCGCCTGCACGTCGGCGTACTCCGGCCGGCCGGCCAGGTTCTCCCGCTCATCGGGGTCCCGGGTGAGGCAGTAGAGTTCGTGGGGGCCGTAGGGGTAGCGGTGGATGTATTTCCACTGCCGGTCACGGATCATCCGGCTGCTGCCGTACTCGTCCAGGATGACCACATGGTTGTCCCGGTCGGCCCCCTGCAGCAGCACGTCGGCAAAGCTGCGGCCCGGCAGGCCGGCGGGCAGTTCCGCTTTGAGCTCCAGCAGTTCGTTCAGGGTCTGGATGATGTCGTAGTGGCTGCACATGCTCTCCGTCACCCGCCCCTGGGGGATGCGGCCGGGCCAGCTGGCGATGAAGGGCACCTTCACCGCCGTGTCGAACAGGTTGAAGGGGAAGGTGCCGTTGCCCTTGCCCCAGATGCCGTGGTGCCCCATGTTCATGCCGTTGTCGGCGGTGAAGATCACCAGCGTGTTCCCGGTCTGGCCCAGCTGATCCAGCCGGTCCAGCAGGCGGCCCACCCCCGCGTCCATGGCAGAGACGGCGGCGTAGTAGCCCCGCAGCAACCGCCTGCGCTCCTCCCCGGTGCCGCCGGGGGCGGTGGGGATGCGGTTGGGATGGAGCGGCTCGTCGGGGGTGGCGGTGAAGGCGCAGTCCCGGTAGAGATCGATGAACTCCTTCGGGTGCTGGTCCTCGTCCCAGGGGTCGTGGGGGGCGGTGTAGTGCACGCTGACGTAGAAGGGCTGCTCCCGGCCAGACAGCTCGTCCAGATATCCCAGCGCCCGCTCGGTGATGAGGTCGGTGATGTACCGGTCCTCAAAGTGGAGCCGGCCGTCCTCGATCACGTCCGCCTGGTTGTACAGGCAGCCGCCCCGGCCGATGGTATACCAGCGGGAGAAGCCGTGCTGGGGATGCATACTGTCGCCCAGATGCCATTTGCCCGACAGCGCGCAGGCATACCCCCGCTGCGCCAGCAGATCCGGGTAGGTGACAAGGCCCTCCAGATAGCGGATGGGCCGATCCTCGCTGGCGAAGTAGGGGTGGTCCGCCTGGGGGCCCAGGGCCTTTTTGTCCAGGCTGCCGCTGCGGATCCAGTCGTGCACGCCGTGCTGGGAGGGGATGCGCCCCGTCAGGATGGAGGCCCGGGCCGGGCTGCACACGGGGGAGGCGCAGAAGAAGTTTTCAAACCGCACGCCCCGGGCGGCCAGCCGGTCCAGGTTGGGGGTGTGGATGTCGGTGTTGCCGGCGCAGCGCAGCGCCCAGGCGCCCTGGTCGTCGGTCAGGATGAAAAGCAGATTGGGTCGTTGATTCATGCTATCGCCTCGTTGCTCTGTGAAATAGGAAGGGCCGGCAGCCCCGGGGAGCTGCCGGCCCCTGCGGGTCGGTTCAATCGCCGCGGCTCTGCCCACGGCAGAAAAGCGGAGGGATCAGCCGGCCGCGTTGAACTGCGTCAGCTGGTTGTTCACCTCGGCCACCAGGGCTTCGGCGCCGTTGGCGTTGAGCGCCTCCAGGAACTTGGGGATGTACTCGGCGGGATCCACCGAGCCGGTCTCCAGGGAGGGGGCGTACTCGCTGATCACGTTTGTGAGAGCGGCCACCTGGGTCTCCACGGGCACCGCGTCAAAGGTGAAGCCGTTGTTGGGCGAGATGATCGCGGAGTCGTTGTAGGCCTGGAACAGTTCCTCGATGTTGTCGGGGTAGCTGATGTCCCACTTCTGGTTGAAGGGGGTGCCAAACTGCCAGCCGTAGGTGTAATCGTAGCCGTTCTCGGTCAGGGTGCCGCCCATGGTCTTGTCCACCTGGGTGTCGCCCACGGCGGTGTAGTGCACGCCCTCGATGCCGTGGCGGATCAGGGTGCCCACATACTCGTCGGTGTTCAGCAGGTTGATGAACTCCAGGGCCTTCTCGGGATACTCGCTGGCGGAGGAGATGGCCAGCAGACCGCCCATGGCGCTGCGGGTCTCAAACAGAGGGTCCATCAGGGGCACAAAGCCAACGCCGTGGCCGCTGGAAGCGGTCATGGACTCGGCGGTGCCGGGGGCGTACTGGATGAAGTAGGAGAACAGCGCGCCGTTGTTGAAGTCGTTGTCACGGTTGGCGGTGTCGCTGTCGTAGTTCACCGGGTCGCCGCCCAGGTAGCCGGCCTGGTTCCAGCCGCGCACGGTCTGGCAATAGTTCATGTACTCCTCGCTGGCGTACTGGTTGAACACCGTCTGGCCGGCCATGTCGGCAAAGTTGCCGAACTCGGACACCGCGCCGGCGGCGGGCAGCTTCGGGTTGCCGGTGAGCGACTCATAGGGAGCGGCCATGGGCCAGGCGTTGGTCAGGCCGGAAACGCCCACCACGTCCTTGCCTTCGGCCTTGCTCTTCTCGGCCACGGTGGCCAGCACCTGCGTGTAGTCCGCCAGGGTCTTGACCGCGGTCATGTCAATGCCGTAGGCCTCCGCCATGTCGCTGTTGTAGATGATGCCGCCCTGCCAGCCCATCTCCTTGTAGGAGGGCACGCCGTAGATGGCGCCGTTCACCTTCACGGCGTTCCACTCGGCCTCGGGGATGAAGTCCCAGGTCTCCTTGGCGTACTGGGGCAGCAGCTCGGTGATGTCCATGAAGGCGTCCTTGCCCACGAACTGCAGGTAGTCGGTGGTCCAGTTGGAGGTGAAGCAGATGTCGAAGTACTCGCCCGCATTGATCAGGTTGGGCATCTTCTCCTTGTAGTCCGGGTTGGCCATGACCTTGTAGTCGATCTCCACGCCGATCTTCTCCCGGGTGTACTCGTTCAGCGCCTGGATGACCTTGTCGGTATCGGCGGCCACCGGGTTGATGGACATATACCAGGTCAGGGTGGTGATCTCCTGGCCCGCGGCGGAGCCGGAGCCCGCGGCGGAGCCGGCGGCG
>DWYI01000014.1 GCA_019118765.1 Candidatus Allofournierella merdavium
CATCCGCCGGCTGGATCGGCAGAACCTGTTCAACCTTCTGCAGGAGGAACTGGTGCCTCCCGAGGAGAAGGAACCGAAAAAAGCCCTGTTCTGGAGAGGGAAACATGAAAAAAAGAAAGATTGACCGTTCCATTCTGAATAACCGGGGCCTGAACATCCTGCTCTCGCTGGTCATCGCGCTGATGATCTGGACCATCGTCACCGTCTTCATCGACCCCAACCAGGACACCAAACTCAAGGGTGTGCCGGTGAACTTTGACCAGGACAGCCAGATGTACACGGCGCTGGGGTTGGACATCATCAACGACCCCATGGCCCAGGTCACGGTGGACCTTGCCGGCAACGGCACCGACGTCTACGGCCTCACGGCGGACAACGTGCTGGTCTATCCCGACTACTCGGTGGTCAAGGGCGCGGGCACCTGGGAGCTGAACCTGCTGGTGCGGGTGCTGGGCAACAGCGCCTCCCGGGTGAGCGCCTCCACCACCGACACCGTCACTGTGGTGTTCGACACCATCGAGAGCAAGGAGTTCAACGTGCAGGTGGAGATGGACCAGCAGATCACCATCGCCGACGGCTATGTGCTCCACAGCACCACCGCCGCCCCCGCCATCGTCACGGTGCGCGGGCCGGAGAGCGAGGTGGAGAAGATCGGCAGCATCGTGGCCAAGGTGCCCGGCAGCACCGATCTGGAGAACCTCTCTACCAGCAAGATCGCCACCGTCACCCTGGAGGTGCGGGACGCCAACAACCAGCCCATGCAGCTGGAGTTCTCCAGCCTGGACAACTCCATCGTGGACGTGAACCTCACGGTCTACCAGAACGCCGAACTGCCGCTGAGCGTCAACTTCATCAACTATCCCCCCAACTTCGATCTCACGTCGCTGAACTACACCCTCAGCCAGCAGACCATGGTGGTCTCCGGCCGGCCGTCGGTGATCCAGAACCTCACCGAGATCACCGTCAGCGACTTTGATCTGTCCAGTTTCCAGCTGGACAAGGTCTATCAGCTGCAGGTGAACCTGCCCAAGGGGGTGGAGAGCCGCGACAACATCACCACGGTGAACCTCACCTTCAACGTCCAGGGATACACCACCAAGACCATCAACGTCAGCCAGATCCGGGTGATCAACCAGCCCGCCAACATGACGATCAAGGCGCTGGATTCCCGCATCAGCAATGTGACGCTGGTGGGCCCGGAGGAGGAACTGGAGTCCCTCAGCCCCAACAGCGTGGTGGCGGTGGTGGACGCCTCCGACATCCAGATCGCCGAGGGCCGGGAAAAGCTGGCCGCCAGCATCCAGATCCCGGCCTCCACCACGATCTTCGCCACCGGCAGCTACTCGGTGGAGTGCCAGGTGAGCGCCAGCGGGGCGCAGGGCTGATGCTGCTGGTGCGCGGGGTGCGCCTGCCCCTGGACACGCCCCGGCCGGAGGCCGAGGCGGCGGAGCGGGCGCGGAAGATCTTGAAAGTACGGCCCGGTGATGTGGCCGGCGCCGGCGTGGCCCGCCTCTCGGTGGACGCCCGCCGCGGCCGGCCCTCCCTGGTATACACCATCGGCGTGCGCCTCAAGGACGAAGGTGCGGAACTGGCCCTGGCCGGTTCCGCGCCTTGCGTTGCATTGGCCCGCCACGCCGAATACCGCCCGGTGCCCGGCGGCGCGCCGCTGGAAAGCCCGCCGGTGGTGGTGGGCCTGGGGCCCGCGGGCCTGTTCGCCGCGCTGGCGCTGGCCAGGGCGGGCTACCGCCCGCTGGTGCTGGAGCGGGGCCCGGCCCTGGAAAGAAGGGTGGCGGCGGTGGAGCGCTTTTTCGCCGGCGGCCCCCTGGACCCGGAGGCCAACATCCAGTTCGGCGAGGGGGGCGCGGGCACCTTTTCCGACGGCAAGCTCACCACCCGCATCGGGGATGAGCTGTGCGGCTTTGTCACCGATACCCTGCTGGCCCACGGCGCGCCGGAGGAGATCGCCTGGAAGCAGAAGCCCCATGTGGGCACCGACCTGCTGCGGGGGATCATCGCCTCCATCCGCGCCGAGATCGAGGCTTTGGGCGGGCGGGTGCTCTTTGACACCGCCCTCACCGGCCTTGTGGTGAAAAATAGGCGGCTGGCGGGCGCGGAGACCGCCGCCGGCCCCCTGGCCTGCCAGCGGCTGGTGCTGGCGGTGGGCCACTCCGCCCGGGACACCTTCGCCATGCTGGCCCAAAGGGGTCTGCCCCTTTCGGCCAAGCCCTTTTCGGTGGGCTTTCGGGCCGAGCACCTGCAGGCGGACATCGACCGGGGCCTCTACCATGCCGCCGCCGGCCACCCGGCGCTGCCGCCGGGGGAGTACCAGCTCAGTCACCATGTGGGCCGGCGGTGCGTCTATACGTTCTGCATGTGCCCCGGCGGGCAGGTGGTGGCCGCCGCCAGCGAGGAGGGCGGCGTGCTCACCAACGGCATGAGTTACCACGCCCGGGCGGGCAAAAACGCCAACGCGGCGGTGGTCATCAGCGTGGACGGCGCCGATTTCGGCGGCGACCCGATGAAGGCGGTGGCCTTCCAGCGGCAGCTGGAGCAGGCGGCCTTTAAGGCGGGCGGCGGCGACTACACCGCCCCGGCCGAAAACCTGCAAAGCTTTCTCAAGGGGGAGGGCCGGCTGGTCCCCGGCCCGGTGGTGCCCACCTACGACCGGGGAGTGCGCCCCTTTGATCTGGGCAGCCTGCTGCCCGCCGAACTGGCGGAGGGCCTGCGGCAGGGGCTTGCCGCCTTTGACCGCAAGCTGCCCGGCTACGCCGGCCCGTCGGCGGTGCTCACCGGCCTGGAGACCCGCACCTCCAGCCCGATTCGGCTGGAGCGGGGCGCCGACCTTCAGTGCCTCTCGCTGCCCGGGCTCTACCCCTGCGGCGAGGGCGCGGGCTACGCCGGCGGCATCATGAGCGCCGCGGTGGACGGCCTGCGGGCGGCCCGGGCCCTCATCGAGGGCAGTGCGCCCCCGCCGTGAAACCATGTGTCCCCGGGACGCAGAGATATCCCCGAAAGGAGGGTGGCCGTCATGGCCGATCAGAAAAAGGATCCCTATCAGTATGAGCGGATGCTGCGGCAGCGGGCGCAGCAGGCCTTCAGCAATCAGTTCCCGGGCTTTGGCACAAAGCCTCCGGAGCCGGATCAGCCCAACCAGGGGCGGCCCGGCGGCGCGCCGTCTCCCGCCGACCCCACCCAGGAACTTGTGCAAAGCATTCACGAGATGGGCAAGGTCATCGCCAAAGAGGTGGGCAGCGCCCTGGGCGAGGCCACCCGGGAGGTGGGCGGCGCGCTGAGCGACGCGGCCCGGGAGGTGCGGAAAAACACCGCCCAAAGCGCGGCCCGGCCCCGCCCGGCCCCGCAGCCCGCCCGCCGGGCGGGGGACGCCCTGGCGTCCCGGGTGAACCAGGCGGGGTCGAACCTGGCAAGCGGCCTGCGGGACGGCCTGTGCATCTTCGGCGGCACGTTGGCCGTCTGCTGCGCGCTGTTCACCGGCCTGTCCGCGCTGGGCACCGTTATCTCCCTTGTCATCTTCTGGGACGCGATCAGCTTCGTGGGAATGCTGTTCCTCCTTGCCCTCACCGCGGCCTTCGGCTTCACCGCCCGGTGGGCCTTCGGCCAGCCGGCGCGGCGGGCACGGCTGCGCCGCTACCTTGCCGCCATGGGCGCCGACCGCTCGGTGCCGCTGCAGCGCCTGGCCGAGGCGGTGCGCCGCCCGGTGAGCTTCGTCAAAAAAGACCTGGACCGGATGATCCGCCAGAACTGGCTGCCCGATTCCTTTGTGGACGACGAGGAGGGCGTGTTCTTCATCCATGCCGCGGACTACCGCGCCCTGCAGCGGCGGCAGGAGGCCGCCGCCCGGGCCGAGGCGGCGCCCGCCGGCACCAACGAACTGGCGGAACTGCTGCAGCAGTGCAGCGACTTTGACCTTTTGCTGGGCGAGCACATCCAGAACATGACCGACCAGCCCGAACTGCGGGACAGCCTTTTGCACATGCGCGTCACCGCCGCCGACATCCAGAACTGGGTGAAGGCCCACCCGGCCAGCGCCGGCAAGGTGCGCAAGTTCGCCCGCTACTACATGCCCACCACCCTCAAGCTGCTGCGCACCTACGCGGACGTGAAGGACCAGCAGGGCCAGGCGGCGGGCAACATCCGGCAGGAGATCGGCGGCATCCTCGCCACCCTGAACACCGCCTTTGACAACCTTCGCAACGACCTTCTCACCGACACCGCGCTGGACATCTCCAGCGAGATCAGCGCGATGCAGACCATGCTGGCCCAGGACGGGCTGGCGGAATACAAATCCCCTCGATAAGGAGCGCACATCTATGAATTTCCGCACCTGGCAGGTACCGAAGCCCGACGAGACGACCGTGGCCAAACTGGCCGCGGCCATCGGCGCGCCCGGCCTGCTGGCGCGCATCCTCGTGGCCCGGGGGCTGGACACGCCCCAGAAGGCCATGGCCTTCCTCACCGAGGACGCTCCCCTGAGCGATCCCTTTGCCCTGAAGGATATGGACCGGGCGGCGGCCCGCATCCTGAAAGCGGTGGACGGGGGCGAGGCCATCGTCATCTTCGGCGATTACGATGTGGACGGCGTCACCGCCACCGCGCTGCTCTTCGAGCATCTGCGGGGCATGGGCGCCAACGTGCGCTGCAAGCTGCCCAGCCGGGACGAGGAGGGCTATGGCCTGACGGTGCCCATCGTGGAGAGCCTGGCGGAAAAGGGGTTCAAACTCATCGTCACGGTGGACAACGGCGTGTCGGCCGTGCGGGAGATCGCCCGGGCGGCCGAACTGGGGGTGGATGTGGTGGTCACCGACCACCACCTGCCCGGCGAAACGCTGCCCGAAGCCGCCGCCGTGGTGGACCCCGCCCGCGCCGACGACGAAAGCCCCTTCAAGTGCCTATCCGGCGCGGGGGTGGCCTTCAAACTGTGCGCCGCGCTGGACGGCTGCCCCCCCGAGGAGCTGCTGGAACAGTGCGGGGACCTGGCGGCCATCGGCACGGTGGCGGACGTGATGCCCCTCACCGGCGAGAACCGCACCATCGTGAAGCACGGCCTGGCCGCGCTGGAAAACTGCGAGCGCCCCGGCCTGGTGGCCCTGCTGGAGGGCTGCGGCCTGGGCGATAAACCCGTCACCTCCGAGAACATCAGCTTCGCGCTGGCCCCGCGGCTCAACGCCGCCGGCCGGATGGAGACCGCCTCCACCGCCCTGCAGCTGCTGCTGTGCGAGGACTTTGAAAAGGCCCAGGCCCTCACCGCCCGGCTGTGCCAGGCCAACGCCGACCGGCAGGCCGCCGAGCAGGCCATCCTCTCGGAGGCTGAGGCCCAGATCGCCGCCGACCCTTCCCGCCTGCGGGACCGGGTGCTGCTGGTGTGGGGCGAGGGGTTCCACCCCGGCGTCATCGGCATCGTGGCCAGCCGCCTGGTGGAAAAGTACGGCAAGCCCACGCTGGTCATCAGCATCCAGAACGGCGAGGGCAAGGGCTCGGGCCGCAGCGTGCCCGGCTTTCATCTCCACGGGGCCATCAGCGCCTGCGCGCCGCTGCTCATCCGCTTCGGCGGGCACGCCATGGCGGCGGGGCTGTCGGTGCGCCAGCAGGACATCCCGGCGCTGCGCCGGGCCATCAACGAATACGCCGCCAAAGAGTACCCGGTGCTGGAGACGCCGCCCCTGCGGCTGGACGCCGCGGTGCGGCTGGACACGCTGACGGTGGCGGACGTGGAGAGCCTTGACTACCTGGCCCCCTGCGGCCACGACAACCCCGCCCCCGTCTTTTTCCTGGGGGACGCGGCGGTGGACGGGGTCTACCCGGTGAGCGACGGCAAGCACACCCGGCTGCGCCTGCGGCAGGGCGGCGGCAGCCTGTTCGCCGTCTGCTTCGGCACCGCCCCCGCCCAGCTGGCCTACCGGCCGGGCGACCGGGTGGACGCGGCGCTGAGCCTGTCGGTCTACGAGGGCAAAAACGGCCCCCAGATCTCCGCCCGGGTGCGCGCGCTGCGCCCGGCGGGCCTGTCCGACGAGGCGGTGCGGCAGGCAAACCTCTATGAGGCCTTCAACAACGGCGCATCCCTCTCCGGGGAGGAAAAGCGTCTCCTGCTGCCCGACCGGGCCCACATCGCGGCGCTCTACCGCCTCATCCAAAAGGGGGGCGTCTCGGTGGACGATCTCGCGCCCCTGCTGGCCCGCATGGGCGCGGAGCACACCGGCCGCACCCTGGTGGGCCTCAAGGCCCTGCGGCAGCTGGGCCTGGTGCAGGTGCGCCGGGAGAACGGCGCCAGGCACTTGGCCCCGGTGTCGGTGGAGGGGAAAAAAGACCTCTTTGCCGCGCCCATTCTGAAAGCGCTGGAGGAATGATCCATGGCAAACTATATCACCTACGACGATCTGAAAAAGGCGGTGGTGGACACCGGCCGCCCCTACGATCTCGCCATGCTGGATAAGGCCTTCGCCCTGGCGGACAAAGCCCACGCCGGGCAAAAGCGCCGCTCGGGCGAGCCGTATATCTGCCACCCGCTGAACGTGGCGCTGCTGCTGGTGGAGCTGGGCATGGACACCGAGAGCCTGGCCGCCGCGCTGATGCACGACGTGGTGGAGGACACCGCCACCGCCCTGGAGGACATCCAGGCGCAGTTCGGGCCGGACGTGGCCCGCCTGGTGGACGGCGTCACCAAGCTGACCAAGATCAAGTTCTCCAGCGTGGAGGAGCAGCAGGCGGAGAACCTGCGCAAGATGCTGCTGGCCATGAGCCAGGACGTGCGGGTGATGATCATCAAACTGTGCGACCGGCTGCACAACATGCGCACCGGCGACGCCTGGCCCGAGCAGAAGCGGCGGGACAAAGCCCTGGAGACGATGGAGGTCTACGCCCCCATCGCCCACCGCCTTGGCATCAGCAACATCAAGGAGGAACTGGAGGACCGGAGCCTGTGGTATCTGGACCCGGTGGGCTACCAGGAGATCAAAGACCTGCTGGCGGGGGCAGGCGGCGAGGCCTTCGTGGCCGACACCAGCCGGCTCATCCAGCAGCGCCTGGCGGAGAACGGCATGGAGAACGCCACCATGAAGAGCCGGGTGAAGAGCGTCTACGGCATCTACCGCAAGATGTTCATCCAGGACCGGGACTTCGCCGAAATTTACGACGTCTACGCGGTGCGCATCATCCTGGACACGGTGGCCGAGTGCTACAACGCCCTGGGCATCATCCACGACATGTACCACCCCATCCCCAACCGCTTCAAGGACTACATCTCCACCCCCAAACCCAACGGCTACCAGTCGCTGCACACCACCGTCATCGGCCACGAGGGCATCCCCTTTGAGGTGCAGATCCGCACCCGGGAGATGGACCAGATGGCCGAGTACGGCGTGGCGGCCCACTGGAAGTACAAGGCGGGGGTGCAGGGCTCCGACCGGCTGGACGAGCGCCTGGCCTGGGTGCGGCAGCTGCTGGAGAGCCAGCGGGAGAGCGACGACGCGGGCAGCCTTTTGCAGGACATCAAGGGCGACCTTTTGCCCGAGGAGGTCTTTGCCTTCACCCCCAAGGGGGATGTGATCAACCTGCCCGCCGGCGCCACCGCCATCGACTTTGCCTACGCCATCCACTCGGCGGTGGGCAACCGGATGATCGGCGCCAAGGTGAACGGGCGCATCGTGCCCATCGATCACAAGGTGGCCACCGGCGAGATCATTGAGATCCTCACCGGCCCGGCGGACAAGGGCCCCAGCCGCGACTGGCTGAAGATCGTCACCACCAGCGAGGCCCGCAACAAGATCCGCAACTGGTTCAAGAAGGAGCGGCGGGAGGAGAACATCCAGGAGGGCCGGGAGGCCCTGGAAAAGGAGATGCGCCGCAACCTCATCAACGTGCCGGACGACCAGTGGGACAGCTTCATGGCCGAGATCGCCCGCCGCCAGCGGGTCAACTCGGTGGACGAGATGTACGCCGCCCTGGGCTACGGCGGGCTGCAGATCAGCCGGCTGATGGGCAAGATCAAGGACGAGTACGCCAAACTCAAGGCTGCCCAGCCGAAACCCGCCGTCCTGGCGGACATCCCCATCAAGACCACCAAGAGCACCGACGGCGTGGTGGTGGAAGGCATCGACAACTGCCCCATCAAGTTCGCCAAGTGCTGCACCCCGCTGCCCGGCGACGAGATCGTGGGCTTTATCACCCGGGGCTTCGGCGTGTCCATCCACAAAAAAAGCTGCCAGAACGTGCAGGCCAGCCTGTCCAACCCCGAGAACCGGGGCCGCTGGGTGCCCGCCCACTGGGAGGCGTCCGAACAGGAGAATTACCAGGCCACCCTGGAACTGGTGGCCATGGACCGGGACGGCCTGGTGGGCGACGTGGCGGTGGCCCTGGGCGAGCTGCGGGTGCCCATCTACGCCATGACCGCCCGCGCGGTGGAGAACGGCCGCGCCTCCATGAGCATCACCCTGGGCATCTCCAACACCGAACATCTCAACAGCGTGCTGGCGAAACTGCGCAAGGTGCGGGACGTCATCCAGGTCATCCGCATCTGATACGCCGGCCAAAGGAGGAAATACCATGCGGGCAGTCATCCAGTGCGTGCGAAAAGCGGACGTGTCGGTGAACGGGGGAGAACCCCGGGCCATCGGCCCCGGCATCGTGGTGCTGCTGGGCGTCAAGGACACCGACACCCTGGACATCGTGCCAAAACTCGCCGAAAAATGCGCCCATCTGCGCATCTTCCCGGACGAGGAGAACAAGCTGAACAAGAGCGCCGTGGACCTGGGCTATTCCGCCCTGGTGGTGAGCAACTTCACCCTCTACGGCGACACCAAAAAGGGCAAGCGGCCCAGCTACATCACGGCGGCAAAGCCGCCGCTGTCCATCGACGCATATGAGCTGTTTGTGGCCGAGATGGAAAAGCAGGGCCTCAAGGAGGTCAAACACGGCGAGTTCGGGGCGGATATGCTGGTGAACATCGCCAACGACGGGCCGGTGACCATCGTCATCGACACCGACCAGTGGTGAGCGGTCCCCGCCTGCCCCACGGCAAAGAACGCGGGGAAGGGCAGAGGCGGCAGCCGCACTCTCCCGCCCCCGAAAAAACATCCCGCGCCCCGGCGCGGCATAACCGCCCCGGCACAGGGAAAAGCCACCCCCGCGCCGCCGCGGGCAAAAGGAGCGACGTATGAAAGCATTGCATCTCATCGGCCCCGCCCCCCTGGAGACCAACAGCTTTGTGCTGCTGGGCGAGGGGAACCGGGCCGTGGTCATCGACCCCGCCCCCTCCCTGGCCGCTTTTGACAAGGCGCTGGCGGGGGAGAAGGGGGCCGCGGTGGAGGCCATCCTGCTCACCCACGGCCACTACGACCACATGACCGGCCTTTCCGAACTGCAACAGCGGTGGAACTGCCCGGTGTATCTGGACCCGGCGGACGCGGCCGGCACCCGGCTGCTGCCCGCCGGCCCCGGCACCCTGGGCTACACCGACGGCGGCACGCTTACCCTGGCGGGCCTTTCCATCACCACCTGGCACACCCCGGGCCACAGCAAGGGCAGCTGGGTGCTCTACTGCCAGGGCCTGCTCTTCACCGGCGACACCCTCTTCGCCGGCGATGTGGGCCGCACCGACCTCGCCGGCGGCAGCTGGCCGGAACTGCAGCAGAGCCTGGCGAAGCTGCGCGCCCTGCCCCTGCCGGACGACACCCGGGTGCTGCCCGGCCACGGCCCCTTCTCCACCCTGGGGGTCGAGAAGGCCTCAAACCCCTATCTCAACGTCAAGGAGAACTGAAATGAACATCTGTGTCCGGGGCCTTTCCTCGGTCTATGAGCCGGAAAACGTGGCCCGGCTGTTCTTCGCAAACGCCCGGCTGGTGCGCCGGCTGCCCCGCAAAGAGGACGGGGTGCTGGCCCGGGCGGGCCGCCGCCTGGCCGCCGGGGTGCGCCTTGGGGGCAGATGCACGGTGCTGTACGCCCCCCGGCCCGCCGATGAAAAACAGGCGGAACTGGCCCTTGCCGGCCTTGTGTACGAGCTGCTGAAACAGGCCACCGGCGTGCGCCCGCCCTGGGGCATGCTCACCGGCGTGCGCCCGGTGCGCATCATCCATGACCGCCGCGCCGCCGGCCTCTCGGACGAGGCGATCCACCGCCTGTTTGTGGACACCTACGACTGCACCGAGGCGAAATTCCGTCTGGCAAAGTCCATCGCAGACCTGCAAAGGCACATCCTGGCGGCCCGGAAACCGCGGGATTACAGCCTCTACATCGGCATCCCCTTCTGCCCCTCCCGGTGCAGCTACTGCAGCTTTGTCTCCCTCTCCACCCAGCGGGAGGGCAGGCTGATGGAGCCCTATCTGGAGGCCCTGTGCCGGGAGATCGAGGCCATCCGCGACCGGGCGGAGGACTGCGGCCTTGACCTCAAGACCATCTACATCGGCGGCGGCACCCCCACCAGCCTTTCCGCCGACGGCCTGCGCAAGCTGATGGGCACGGTGGCGGAGTGCTTCGATCTCTCCAGGCTGGAGGAGTACACGGTGGAGGCGGGCCGGCCCGACTGCACCGACGCCGAAAAGCTGGCGGTGCTGAAAGAGTACGGCGCCAGCCGCATCTCCATCAACCCCCAGACCTTCAGCGACGCGGTGCTGGAGCGCATCGGCCGCAAACACTCGGCGGCGGACATCCTGCGCTGTTTTGAGGAGGCGCGGGCCGCGGGCCACGACAACATCAACATGGACCTCATCGCCGGCCTGCCCGGCGACACGGTGGAGGGCTTTGCAAAGAGCCTTCGCACCGCCCTCTCCCTTTCCCCGGAAAATATCACCGTCCACACCCTCACTTTGAAGCGGGCCTCCAACCTGGTGATCGGCCACGCGGACAGCGACTACGGCGACGTGGCCGCCATGCTGGAGGAGTGCGGCGCCCTGGCCGACGCGGGCTATCAGCCCTACTACCTCTACCGCCAGAAGGGCACCTTGCAGAACCTGGAAAACACCGGCTGGTGCAAACCGGGCAAAGAGGGATACTATAATATCTACATCATGGAGGAGGTGCACTCCATCCTGTCGGCGGGGGCGGGCGGCTCCACCAAACTGGTGCAGCCCGGCGGCGCGAAGATCGAGCGCATCTTCAACTACAAGTATCCCGCCGAGTACATCAGCGGGTTTGACACCATCCTGCAACGCAAGGAAGGAGTGAGCGAATTTTATGCCCGCTATCTGGATCCCCAAACGGCTGGTTGAGATCAGCCTCATCAACACGGCGGCCGAGAGCGCCGAGAGCTTTGTGCGCCACTGCGAAATGGAGTACGAGGGCCGCGTCCACGCGGCGGCCAGCGAGGTGCTGGCCAGCGGCTGCCGCATCGTCATGCTCACCGGGCCGTCGGCCTCCGGCAAGACCACCACGGCAAACAAGCTGGCGGCGGCGCTGCGGCTGCGGGGCTGCCCCTCCCAGGTGGTCAGCCTGGACAATTTCTATAAAAATCTGGACGAATACCCCCGCCTGCCCGACGGCAGCAAGGACTACGAGAACATCACCGCCCTGGACATGGACGAGATCCACCGCTGCCTCAAGGAGATCGTGCGGACCGGCGAGACCGACCTGCCGGAGTTCGACTTTGTCACCGAGAGCCGCAAGGCCGAAACGGTGCACCTGTCGGTGCCCGGCGGGGTGTGCATCATCGAGGGCATCCACGCCCTCAACCCCGAGCTCACCGCCCCGCTGCCCGCGGGCAGCGTTTACAAGATCTACGCCGGCCTGCGGGAGGAATACAGCCACCGGGGCCAGCGGGTGCTGCCCACCCGGGACATCCGCCTGGCCCGCCGCATGATGCGGGACTGCAAGTTCCGCGGCCACAGCATCGAAAAAACGCTGGGGATGTGGGGCGGCGTGTGCGCCGGCGAGGACAAGTTCATCAAGGTGTTCAAGTCGGAGGCGGACCTGTTGATGGACACCTCCTTCAGCTACGAGATCTGCCTGCTGGCCCCCTTCATGGCGCCGCTGGCCGGCAGCCTGCCTCCCGAGCACCCGCTGTGCGAGCGGCTGAACAGCCTGGCCGGAAACTTCGCGCTGGTGGATCCGCTGGACGAGGCCCTTGTGCCGAAAACCTCCATGCTGCGGGAGTTTTTGGGCTGAATCGGTTGCGCGCCGGGGCCCGGCGCAGTATAATGAAAGAAAAACGGTACGCCGTTTTCTGCAAGTATGGTCCGGCATCCGCCGGCGGAAAGAGGTGCAGCTGCTATGAACGTGAACATTGATATCGATCGCATTCTGGAGGCCGGCGTCAAAGTCGTGGACAGCGCGAAAAAAACTGCCACCGACCTGGCCCGGGAGGGCAAACGCCAGACCGATCTGCTGGCGCTGCAGGGCAAGAAGTCCAAGGCCGAGCGCCAGCTGGGCGCCCTGGTGTACAGCCTGGCCAAAAACGGCGAGGAGAACCGCCCCCTGGTGGAGAAATACATCGCCGCCATCGGCGCGCTGGACGACAAGATCCGCGAGCTGAAGAGCCAGCCCGCCGCCGAGGGCGAGGTGCCCGTCGATGTGCCCGAGACCCCGGTGAAGAACTGCCCCCAGTGCGGCCGCGAGGTGGACGAGGACGCCTTGTTTTGTCCTGGGTGCGGGGCACAGCTGTAAGCTGGGGCAAAAGGGAGCCGGCGGCGCGGTGGTGCTGACGGCGGCCCACGGCCCAAAACGGCCGCAACCATAACACGGCACTGGCGCCCGCGCCCCTGGCGGCCCGGGCGCCATTTTGCGCCCAAATGGCGTAAAATGGGGGATTGCACACATTCCGCCGTTCTACTTCCCTCGATTTTTGTTCAGAAGTATGAAAACCGCCCCGGCGGGGCAAAAATAGGGTCAAAGGGGCTTGAAAAGCCAACTTTCGTGGAGTAAAATTAATAAGCGATTAAGGTGGTGAGGCCTGTGGTGGAGTTCCGGCGAAAAGAGCGCTATACAGCGCAGGATCTGGTGCGCATCGTGGCGCTTCTGCGGGATCCCGCCGACGGCTGCCCCTGGGACAAGGAACAGACCCATCAGTCCATCCGCTCCAACTTCATCGAGGAGACCTATGAGGTGCTGGAGGCCATCGACCTCGCCGACGCGCACCTGCTGGAGGAGGAGCTGGGCGATGTGCTGCTGCAGGTGGCGCTCCACTGCCAGATGGAGGCCGAGAAGGGCGTTTTCGACTTTGACGCCGTCTGCGACGGCATCTGCAAAAAGCTGATCTACCGCCACCCCCATGTGTTCGGCGACACGGTGGCCGAGACCACCGACCAGGTGCTTTCCAACTGGGAGGCGCTGAAAAACGCCGAAAAGGCGCGCACCACCGCCAAAAGCCGGCTGGAGAGCGTGCCGGCGGCCTTCCCCGCGCTGATGCGGGCGGCCAAGGTGCAAAAGCGCGCCGGAGCCTACGGATTTGCCTATCCGGACGCCGCCGCCGCGCTGGCCGACCTGGAGAGCGAACTGGCCGAGTTGAAGGCGGCCATGGCCTCGGGCGAGGGCGTGGAGTGGGAACTGGGCGATGTGCTGTTCGCCGCCGTGAATCTGGGCCGGATGCTCGGGCAGGACAGCGAACAGGCCCTGAGCCGTGCCACCACCCGGTTCCAGAACCGGGTCATCGCCTGCGAGGCGCAGGCGCAGGCCGAGGGCAGGGCGCTGGAAGATGCTTCGCCCGCCGAACTTGACCGCTACTGGAAAGCGGCCAAGCAGACCGAACAGACATCAAAGGGCTGACCCCTTTGTGCTGGCATAAATATTTGGAGGTAAAAATAACATGACCAAAGTTGAACTGATCGCGGCTGTCGCTGAGGCTGCCGAGCTGACCAAGAAGGACGCGGAGAAGGCAGTCAACGCCACTGTGGAAGTCATCACCAAGGCCCTGGCCGACGGCGATAAGGTCTCTCTGGTTGGCTTCGGCACCTTCGAGACCCACAAGCGCGCCGCCCGCACCGGCATCAACCCCCGCACCAAGGAGACCATCCAGATCGCCGCTACCACCGCCCCCGCTTTCAAGGCCGGCAAGGCCCTGAAGGACGCGGTGTCCAAGTAAGCAACAGCGGACCCGATCTTCCACGGCTCTGCCGCCGCACCGCGGGGCAGGGCCGTTTTCTCTTTCGCCGGCGCCCGGCGGGAAAGGAGCCAAAGCCATGCGCATCGACAAATACCTGAAGGTCAGCCGCCTCATCAAGCGGCGCACCGTGGCCAACGAGGTGGCCGACGCGGGCCGCATCCTGGTGAACGGCAAGCCGGCCAAGGCCAGCTACGCCGTCAAGGAAGGGGACGTCATCGAGATCACCTTCGGCAACAACCCGGTGAAGGTGCGGGTGCTGTCCACCCTCGCACCCGCCGGCAAGGACGTGGCCCGGGAGATGTACGAGGTCATCGAAGGCTGACCTTGCCGCGGGCGGGGCCGCCCCAAAAGAAAGCGGCGGCAGCGCCGCCCCGGGTACTGAAAGAACACAGAAAAAGACCGGCCCCCGAAAGAAGCTTGCCGCTTTCTTCGGAGGCCGGTTTTTTGCGCGCTCGGCCGGGGCTGCTTTTTCACCGGCCACCGGGCGTGCGGGCGGGAGATATATATGGCGCTGTGCGCGGCGGCGCGGCACACCGCCCGGCGGGGCGCTGCCGCGTTCCGGGTGGGAAATCACGGCGGCTTTGACCGCAGGGCCGCCCGGGCGGTCCGCGGGCGGCCCTGCCGGGCCGGCGGCCGTCATAATCCCCCGCCTTTGGCGCATATGCTTGTGTCAAAAAGGCAGGTGCAAGACCATGCAGGAAAAAAAGACCTCCGCCGCCCGGCCCGGCGAGCCGGGAGAGGCGAAGCTGCCCCACCATCTGATCGTGGAGGACCGCCGCGCCCTCACCGCCACCGGCGTGACCCGGGTGGTGAGCTGTGACGAGACCGGCGCCACCCTGGAGACCCAGCAGGGCACCCTGCTGGTGGGGGGACAGGGCCTCTCGGTGAGCGAACTGTCCATCCAGACGGGCGAGGTGAAGATCTTCGGGCGCATCGAGTCCATGCAGTACACCGAACCCGCGCCGACGGCGGGCGGCCTGTGGCGCCGCCTGCTGCGCTGAAAGCCCATGGTGGCGCTGGCCGCCCCGCCCTATGTTTTGGCCGATACCCTGTGCTGTTTGGGGCTGGGCTTTTTTCTGGCGGCGTGTTACGATCTGGCCCGCTTCTTTCTGGGCGGCAGCCGCCCGGTCTGCTTTTTGCTGGACGTGGCCGCCGCCCTGGCCGCCGCCGTGCTGGCCTGCAGTTTTGCCGCCTCCCGCAGCTACAGCGGCGTGGTGCGCTGGTACATGGCGGTGGGCCTTGCGATGGGGCTGGCGGGCTATTTTTTTGTGCTGGCGCCGGGGTGCGCCGCGGTGCAGCGGCTGATCAAATGGACCGCGGCCCGGCCCTTTGTGCTCCTGTGGCTGCTGCTGCTGCGCCCCACGGCGCGCCTGGGCGGGCGCGCGGGGTGCGCGGCGGGGCAAAAATTGCGGGCCGAAGCCAAAAAACGCCGCAAAAAACAGTTGAAAAACAAAGGGCGGGTGTTGTATAATTCAGATAACCCACCGGGCGCTCCCCGGGGGTAATGCGCTCATTTTTCGGCGAAGGAGGCCAGCTGCATGGAGAAACGGCAAAAGCGCGAGCCGCTGTTGCCCCGCTTTCTTGTGCGGGCGGGCCTGGTGCTGATCGGCGGTTATCTGGTGGCGGGCCTTGTGTTCAACCAGGTGGACATCGCCGCCAAGCAAAAGGAGCTGCAGGACCTGGAGACCCAGCTGGAGCAGCAGCGCCAGCAGAACGATGAACTCAACCGCGTGCTGGAATCGGGCAACGATCTGGAGATCATCGAGCGGGTCGCGCGGGACAAACTGGGCTATGCCAAGCCCAACGAGCGGGTGTTCATCGACGTCACCGGCCAGTAACAGGGTACAAAGGCCGCGGCTTTTCGCCGCGTTGCGGGCCTTTGCAGAATAAACATAAAGGGGTTATATCGCGTTGCAGTTAGAGGTAGGGGCCATTCTGGAAGGCAAGATCACCGGCGTCAAGAAATTCGGCGCCTTTGTTGCGCTGCCCGGCGGGAAGACCGGCATGGTGCACATCTCCGAGGTGTCCAACAGTTTTATCGAGGATCTTTCCACCGTGCTCAGCGAGGGGCAGGAGGTCAAGGTCAAGGTGCTCAGCATCGCGGAGGACGGCAAGATCGCCCTCTCCATCAAGCGCACCCTGCCTCCCGAACCGCGTCAGAACCGGGGCGGGGCCCACGGCCCCCGCGGCGGCCAGCGCGGCCGTTCCGACGCGCCCAGGGTGTGGCAGCCCAAGGCCGCCGCGCCCCAGGGCGAGATGAGTTTTGAGGATATGATGGCCAAATTCAAAAGCCAGAGCGAGGAGAAGATCAGTGACCTCAAGCGGGTCACCGAGAACCGCCGCGGCGGCGGCTATTCCCGCCGGCGCTGAGTTCCGGCTCCCCGAAACAGACGAAGGACGGACTGCCAGCAGCGGCAGTCCGCTTTTGCGTTACAGAAAAACAGCAGCGGCCGTCGCGCCGCAGAGGAAAGGATGTTGTACCGATGAAAGTGATCGTGGTGGGCGGCGTGGCCGCCGGCGCCAGCGCGGCGGCACGGCTGCGCCGGCTGGACGAAAAAGCCGAGATCATCGTGTTCGAACAGGGGGAGCACGTCTCCTTCTCCAACTGTGGGCTGCCCTACCATCTGGGAGGCACCATCCCCGACGCCGACGACCTGGTAATGATGACCCCCCGGGCCTTCAAGATGCGCCACAACATCGAGGTGCGGGTGAACAGCCGGGTGACCTCCATCGACCGGGCGGCAAAGACCGTGACGGTGGAGCCGAAGGAGGGCCCCGCCTACACCGAGAGTTACGACAAACTCATCCTCGCCCCCGGGGCCGCGCCCATCGTGCCCGGCTCCATCCCCGGCGTGAGGAGCCCCCATGTGTTCACCCTGCGCAACGTCACCGACGTGAAGGCCATCAAGGCCTACATCGACGAGCAGGGCATTACCCGCGCGGCGGTGGTGGGCGGCGGTTTCATCGGCGTGGAGGTGGCGGAGAACCTTGCCAGCGCCGGCCTGCTGGTGACCCTGGTGGAGGGCGCCGACCAGATCCTCGCCCCCTTTGATTACGACATGGCCCAGATCCTGCACAAGGAGATGGTGGACAACGGCGTGCGGCTGGAACTGAACAGTATGCTGGCCGCCGTCCACCCGGACCACATCACCGTCAACTGCCAGGGCGAAGCGCGGGACATCCCCGCGCAGATGGTGGTGCTGGCCATCGGCGTTTCGCCGGAGACCGCCCTCGCCCGGGACGCGGGCCTTGCCATCGGCGAGACCCGGGGCATCAAGGTGGACGCCGACTGGCGCACCAGCGACGAGGACATCTATGCCGTGGGCGACGCGGTGGAGGGCTTTGACCGGCTGGCCCGGCGTCCCGGCCGGCTGGCGCTGGCGGGCCCGGCCCAGCGGCAGGCCCGCGCCGCGGCGGACCACATCCACGGCATCCCGGCGGACAACCGGGGCTTCATCGGTTCCTCCTGCGTGCGGGTGTTCGACCAGAACGCCGCCGCCACCGGCCTTTCCGAGAAGGCGGCCCACAAGGCGGGCATCCCCTGCGAGGCGGTGTATCTGCTGCCCACCGACAAGGTGAGCCTGATGCCCGACGCGGCTTACATGGCCTTCAAGCTGGTGTTTGAGACGCCCACCGGCCGCATCCTGGGCGCCCAGGCCATCGGCCGGGGCGACGCGGTGCGCCGCATCGACGTGATCGCCACCCTCATCTCCATGAACGGCACCCTGGCCGACCTCAAGGAGCTGGAACTGTGCTACTCGCCGGTGTACGGCACCGCCAAGGACGTGGTGAATCTGGCGGCGCTGGTGGGGCTGAACGTGCTGAGCGGCCGGGTGAAGCAGGTGCCGGTGACTGCCGTGCGCCGTCTGGTGGAGCAGGGCGCCTGCATCATCGACGTGCGGGAGCAGCGGGAGTACAACGCCGGCCACCTGAAGGGCGCGGTGAACATCCCCCTGTCCCAGTTCCGCGAGCGGATGGCCGAGGTGCCCCGGGACGTGCCGGTCTACCTGCACTGCCGCACCGGCCAGCGCAGCTACTACGCCCTGTGCGAACTGCTGGGCAACGGCTACACCAACGCCTTCAACGTCAGCGGTTCCTTCCTGGGCATCTGCCTGTACGAGTACTTCAACGACCGCGCCATGGGCCGGGAGCCCATCGTGACCGCCTATAACTTCAACTGAAAAGAGAGAAAAGACAATGAAGATCCTGAAAAAAGACCAGATGGAAGAAGTTCGTCCTCACATGGTGGGAGGCGAGGGAGAGTGCACCGTGCGCCAGTTCCTCCCCGTCGACTGCGCCTACGGCGCCGGGCGGCTGTTTGCCGTCAACACCCTCGAGCCCGGCTGTTCCGTCGGCTACCACAAGCACCAGGGGGAATACGAGGTCTACTATATCCTGGAGGGCGTGGGTCATGTGGTGGATGACGGCGAGGAGTACGACCTGGCCGCCGGCGACATGATGCAGTGCCGGGACGGCTCCTCCCATTCCATCGAGAACCGCTCGGACAAACCCCTGCGTTTCCTGGCGCTGATCCTCAACGTGCGCGATCCCGCCTGACCGCCTTTTCACCGGCC
>DWYI01000015.1 GCA_019118765.1 Candidatus Allofournierella merdavium
GCGCCCACGTTGGCCTCCACCTTGAACTCGCGGAGCAGACGGTCCACGATGATCTCCAGGTGCAGCTCGCCCATGCCGGCGATGATGGTCTGGCCGGTCTCCTCGTCGGTCCAGGTGCGGAAGGTGGGGTCCTCCTCGGCCAGCTTGTTCAGCGCCAGGCCCATCTTCTCCTGACCGGCTTTGGTCTTGGGCTCGATGGCAACGCGGATAACAGGCTCGGGGAACTCCATGCTCTCCAGGATGACGGGGTGCTTGGGGTCGCACAGGGTGTCGCCGGTGGTGGTGTTCTTCAGGCCCACGGCGGCGGCGATGTCACCGCTGTAGCACACGTCGATGTCCTGGCGGTGATTGGCGTGCATCTGCAGGATGCGGCCCATGCGCTCGTTGGTGTCCTTCACCGAGTTGTAGACGGTGCTGCCGGCTTCCACGATACCGGAGTAAACGCGGAAGAAGCACAGCTTGCCCACGAACGGGTCGGTGGCGATCTTAAACGCCAGAGCGGCGAAGGGAGCGCTGTCGCTGGAGGGACGGGTGGTCTCCTCGCCGGTGCGGGGATCAACGCCCTTGATGTCCTCAATGTCGGTGGGGGCGGGCATATAATCCACGATGGCGTCCAGCAGCTTCTGCACGCCCTTGTTGCGGTAGGAAGTACCGCAGGTCACGGGCACCACGGTGTTGGCGATGGTCTCGCGGCGCAGAGCCTTCTTGATCTCTTCCTTGGTCAGCTCCTGGCCGTCCAGGTACTTCATCATCAGCTCTTCGTCGCTCTCGGCCACGGCCTCGATGAGCTCGGCGTGATACTGCTCCGCCAGTTCGCGCATATCCTCGGGGATGTCCTCCACGCGGATATCCTTGCCCATGTCGTCGTAGTAGACGTCAGCCTTCATGTCGATCAGGTCGATGATGCCTTTGAAATCATCTTCCTTGCCGATGGGCAGCTGGATGGGCACGGCGTTGCACTTCAGACGCTCGCGCATCATCTTCACAACGCGGTAGAAATCGGCGCCCATGATGTCCATCTTGTTCACATAGGCCATACGGGGCACATGGTATTTGTCGGCCTGGCGCCACACAGTCTCGGACTGGGGTTCCACGCCGCCCTTGGCGCACAGAACGGTAACAGAGCCGTCCAACACGCGCAGGCTGCGCTCCACCTCGACGGTGAAGTCCACATGGCCCGGGGTGTCGATGATGTTGATCCGGTGCCGGTTCTTCTTGGCGGCAACAGGGTCGTTCAGCAGTTCCGTGTGGCTCCAGTAGCAGGTGGTGGCAGCAGAAGTGATGGTGATACCACGCTCCTGCTCCTGCGCCATCCAGTCCATCGTAGCCGCGCCATCGTGCGTTTCACCGATCTTGTGATTCACGCCGGTGTAGTAAAGGATACGCTCGGTGGTGGTGGTCTTGCCGGCGTCGATGTGCGCCATAATGCCGATGTTTCTGGTCATTTCCAGAGAAACGTCTCTTGGCATCATATTCAGCTCTTACCTCCTAAACTCCAGACTGGATCAATAGCGATAGTGGGCGAAAGCCTTGTTGGCCTCGGCCATCTTGTGGGTATCCTCACGCTTCTTCACAGCGTTGCCGGTACCGTTCACCGCGTCCATGATCTCGTTGGCCAGGCGCTCGCGCATGGTGCGCTCGCTGCGGCTGCGGGAGTAGCTGGTGAGCCACCGCAGACCCAGGGTCTCGCGGCGCTCGGGGCGCACTTCCATGGGCACCTGGTAGGTGGAGCCGCCCACACGGCGGGCCTTGACTTCCAGGCTGGGCATGATGTTCTCGAGCGCTTTCTCGAACATCTCCAGGGGATCGTTGCCGCTCTTCTCCTTCACGATGTCGAACGCATCGTAAACGATCTTTTGGGCAACACCCTTCTTGCCGTCCAGCATAACGCTGTTGATCAGACGGGTGACCATCTTGGAGTTGTAGACAGGATCAGCCAAAACGTCACGCTTTGCAGTAATACCTCTTCTAGGCATCTTTCTTCCCTCCTTCACAGAATGATATCATCGGTACTCGAAAGCAATAAACTCCCGTTGTGCCACACAAGGTCTTACTTACAATGTATATAAGAAGCCTTTGATGGCGGGGTATACGTTTGATTACTTCTTCTTAGCACCGGCCTTGGGGCGTTTCGCGCCGTACTTGGAGCGGGCCTGGTTGCGGTTGGCCACACCCTGAGTGTCCAGAGTACCACGGATGATGTGGTAACGCACACCGGGAAGGTCCTTCACACGGCCGCCACGGATCAGTACTACGCTGTGCTCCTGCAGGTTATGGCCGATGCCCGGAATGTAAGAGGTTACCTCGATACCATTCGTGAGCTTAACACGGGCTACCTTACGCAGAGCAGAGTTCGGCTTTTTGGGGGTCATGGTACGAACAGCGGTGCAAACACCACGCTTCTGGGGGCTGTTGGCATTGCTGTAGGACTTGTCCAGCGAGTTGTAAGCCTTCTGCAGAGCAGGGGCGGTAGACTTGCGGACGGACACCTCACGGCCTTTGCGTACAAGCTGGTTGAAAGTAGGCATTGTGATCTCCTTTCTTCAATGATTTATGTTCAGGCGGCAAACGCCGCCAAAACACCAAAAGGGCATAATTACGCCAAGGGGCGCAACAGTTTTATTTTACACACTGGTGCTGTGCATGTCAACAGTATTCGCAAAAAAGTTTGCAGCAAATCAGCCAAAAATTTATTTTTTCGGCCGCAGGCCCGGCAGCGCCCCGAGCCCCCGGGCCGTCGCGCACAAGATCAGCGGCAAAAGCCCCACGAGATAGCGCGAGCGGGTCTCCCACACCAGCAGGAACACCCCCGCGCCCAGCAGCGCCACAAGGGCCGCCCAGAGCAGGCCGTCGGCCTTTTCGCCCCGGCGGGCCTGGTCAAAGGCGCACACCGCCAGGCCCAGGCAGATCAGCAGCTGCTGGGCGTTCACCAGACGCTGAAAGGCCGGCCAGTGCGCGCCGGTATCCGCCACCCATTGCTGCAGCGCGCCGGGGGCCACCGGGTCGATACCCAGCTTGTGCCCGCCGAAGTAGCTGCCGTCCGCCCAGGTGTAGGCCAGCTTCTGCCGCAGGTGGTCCAGAAAGCCCAGCGGGCCGTAGTCCGCAAGGCGGCGGGCGATCTCCTCTTTGGCGTGGGCGGTGCGGGCCGCCGCATCGGGCAGGGCCTGGCTGGCCAGATGGTCGGCCTCGTCGTAGCCGCCGGGATTCTTCAGCCCCATCATCACATAGTGCAGCGGCGGCAGGCGGTATTTCTCGATGGGACCGGTGTCCAGCACGGGGTTATGGCCCAGCCAGACCTGCCAGCCGGCCATGCACACCGCGAACACCGCCAGGCCCAGCGCCGCCGCTCGCAGCGCGCCGCCCCGGCGCAGCAGCCACAGGAGCGCCAGCGCCAGGTAGAGGCAAAAGGCGGTGGGTTTGAGGCGGAAGGCCAGAAAGGCCGCCAGGCCCAGCGCCGCCGCCAGCCACGGCGGGCGCTCCCCCTCGCTCCAGCGCTGGGCGAGATAGAGGCCCAGGCTGACGAAGGGCATGGAGAGGGTGTCGGTGTAGAAGATGGGGCCGTAGAGCCACAGGCCGGCGCAGCAAAAGCAGGCCAGCGCCGCCGCCAGCGCCCATTTTTCGCCCCAGCGCCGCCGCGCAGCAGCCCACAGCAGCAGGACGGACAGGTCGATGGCCGCCAGGTTGAACAGGATGCCGCTGGCAAGGGGCGAAAGGCCCGCCAGGCTGCCGGCGATGAACACCGGCGCCAGCACAAGGGCCAGGAAGAAGTTGTTGTTGGACTCGAGGAAATACTGCCAGTCGATACGGATGGCCCCGGACGAGGTGATCTCCAGCGCGCCGTGGTAGACGCGGCCGAAATCCCAGGCGGGCTCCACCCGCACCGCGAAGGCGAACGCGCCCGCCGCCAGGGCAAAGAGGACAAAGAGCGCCCAAAAGGCCCGGCGCGCGCCCCGCTCGGTGAGGCGCGGCAGCACCAGCCGGCACACGCCGAAGAGCGCCGCCAGCGCGGCGGCGGCCAGCATCGCCGACCAGGGCCCCACCGAGACAAGGCACACCGCCAGCACCACCGCGAAAAAGACGGCCGCCGCCCAGAGCGCCAGTTTATACAGACACCGCAGCGCCAACCTGCTCTCCCCTCTTTCTCCGCGGCGCGCTGCCGCGCCGGTCATACACCGCCTTCGCGCCCCAGCCAAGGGCGGTGAGGACGCTCACCGCCAGGGCCGCGCTCCAGTACCAGTAGCCCGCGAAATCCACCGTCAGATGGCCCGAGCCCGCCGGCAGCGTCACCGCCAGCCGCCCGTCCGGCGCGCCGGTCAGCGGCAGCGATTCGCCGTTCAGCCGGGCGGCATAGCCGGGGTAAGCGGTGAGGGGCAGGTAAACCGTCGTATCCTGCTCCGCCGTATAATCAAACTCGATGCGGCAGCCCTTCTTTGTCAGGCCGGCCACCGCCAGTTCGCCCTGGGGTTCCAGCGCGTTGGAAGCGGCGGTAAGGGCTTCGTCGTTCACGCCCTCCGGCAGATACTCGTTGTAGTTGCCGCCGATGTGCGCGATGCTGTCGGTCTGGCCCATGTACACCGGGGTGGCCAGCAGCCCGTCCATCAGGGCGCTGGCGGGCAGCATGGCCACCGCCAGCAGCACGCCCAGCACCGCCATCTTTCCCCCGCGGCCCGCAAAGGGCACCGTGGCCGCCGCGGCCACCACCGCGAAGCAGGCGGCGGCGAAGGCCAGGGTGCGCCAGGGGAACTGCACCGGCGAGAGCAGCCTGTCCAGCGCGGGGATGCGCTGGAGCAACTCCCAGGGGAAGTAGACGCTGGCGGCGTAGAGGCACAGGCCCGCCGCCACGGCGGCGGTGAGACCGATGCGCAGGCCGGGGCGCGGCCCGCCCGTTTGAGGGGCGAAGAGCCACCAGCCCGCCGCCAGCAGGCCCAGGCAGACCAGCGGCGCCAGGCCCAGGGTGAGGAGCATCTCGCTGTCCAGGCTGCCCAGTTCCTGACTCCAGAGCCCCGGATCGGGCGACCAGAAGGTGACAAACATCTGGGCGGGATAGAGCGAATGCCCGTGCAGATCCACATGGGAGCCGAAGATCTTGAAGCCGCCCCGCAGGGTGTAGGTGAGGAAGGGCACCAGGAACCACAGGTTCAGCAGCACCGTCAGCCCCGCCGCCTTGCCCAGCGCGGCCAGCCGGGCGGGCCGCCGCAGGGCGGGCAGGGCCGCCAGGGCGCAGAGGGCCGCGAACACCGCCGCCATCTCGGTGGAGAGGATGTGGCTTTGGAAGATGCCGGTGCAGGCCAGCACCAGCCAGGGCCACTGGCCCGCGTCCCCCGCCAGCAGCTGCCACAGGCCGTAGAGCAGCAGGGGCAGGAAGGCCATGGCCAGCACCTCCCCCAGCGCCGCGCGGATGTACAAATCGCACAGGCGGTAAGGCGAAAGCAGGTAGAGGATGGCCGCGGCCATGCCCGCCGCCCGGCTGTTCATCAGCCGCCGGCCGCAGAAATAGGCGGAAAAGGCGGTGCCCAGATTGACGGCGAAGAGCAGCGCCTTCCAGCTGAAGAGCAGCGAAGCGCCCGCCAGGCGCAGCGCCGCCGGGAAGTAGAGGAACAGCTCAGGGTACATCACGGAGGTGGCATAGCCCTTGCCGCCGAAGTGCTGGGTGCTGATGCGGGCGGGCCACTGGCCGCTCTGCAGCGCCCCGAACAGCCCCTCGATGCGCCGCAGGTGGAACTCCTGATCCATGCCCACCGTCAGAAAATCGGTGAACAGCGGATAGCTGGCCAGCAGCGTCAGGCCGATGAGGGCCGCCACCACCGCCGCCTGGGGCCGCCCTTTGCGCGCCGCCCACCAGAGCAGGCCGGCCAGCGCCAGCACGAACAGGATGAGCAGCAGCGGGTCGGTCCAGTAGAGGTAGCCCGAGCGCAGGGTGAGGGTGTTCACCGTGAGGGCGCCCTCCCCGCCGTACCAGACGCGGAACTCCAGGTCGTCCACCCCGCGGTCCAGCAAAAAGTCCGCCCGGGCCTGGGTCTGGCCCGGGTCCAGCTGCATCGTGGCCAGCACCCGGCCCTGGGTGTTGTCCTCATTGAGCCAGCCGGGGCTGTACACCTCCACATAGCTGCCCGCCCCGTCGGCGGAATACATCACCGTCAGGGAGAAGGAGCCGGGCTCGAGATACGCCCCGGGGCCGTACATGAACAGGCCGGCGTCCAGATAGGTGGGGTCAGCATAGCGGGAGGCCGCCGTGGTGGCTGTCTCGACGGTGGACTCCAGATCCACGGCCGTGAAGGTCTGGAGATAGCGGCTCTCCCGGAGGAGGGGCACAAGCAGGCAGACCAGCGCCAGCACGACAGCCCAGTAGGTTATGGTTTGTTTTCGTTCCATTCGTTTCTCCTCACACAGTCAGTTTGCTCCGTCGGCGCAGCGGCCGGGGCAGGCCTGTCCGCCGGACCACGGCCCAGCCGGCCAGCCCGGCGAACGCCGCGAGGCTGACGAGATCGCCCAGCCGGAAATACCACAGGCCCCGGTACCGCACGGTCATGTGCCCGGCGTCGCCCTGGGGCCGCACGGTCAGGATGCCGTTTTCGCCCCGCTCGCAGGCCAGCCGGACGCCGTCGCCGTCCACCGCCTCATACCCGGGATACCAGGTCAGCGGCAGTTCCATGGCCTCGCCGCCGGCCCCGCTCCAGTCGAATTCCAGCCGGTTGCCCCGCTGGGAAAGGCCGCTCACCCGCAGGTCCGCCCCGCCGGTGACGGGGCGCGGACGCGCCGCCAGTTCTCCCGCGCTGGTACCCACATACAGGTATTGCCCGTCGTACAGATTGTCGGTGATGAGCCGGCCGTTACGGGAATAGCTGGGCACCTCGGCCGCCTTTTGGAGCATCTGCCCCGCCGAGGGCAGCAGCACCGCGCAGAAAGCCGCCGTCAGCACCAGCGCCTTGGCCTGCCGGCGCAGCCCGCCCAGCTTCCAGGCGGCCAGCGCCCCGGCGCAGAGGGCCAGGAACAGGCTGGCCGTGGTGAGAAAGCGCCAGGGGAACTGGATGACCGACAGCTTCGCCCCCAGCACCGGCAGCCGCTGGGCCAGCGCCCAGGGGAACAGGTTCGTGCACAGCCACAGCGACAGGCCGGCGAAGGCGGCCGCCCAGCCGCCCAGCCGGGCGGGGGCGGGCAGCGGCGCGCCGTCCCGCCAGGCACAGCCCAGCGCCAGCAGCACCGCGCCGCCCGCCGCCAGCAGGGCCAGGCCCGGGGCCAGCAGCATCTCCCCTTCCAGCGTGCCCAGCCGCACCGCGTCGCCGCTCACCGAGCCGAAGGTCATGAACAGCTGGGCGGGATAGAGGGCGTAGTCCCACACGTCGAATTGCAGGTGGAAGATATTGAAGTCCTCCCGGGAAAAGCGCATCCAGGGGAGGATGTACCACAGATTCAGCGCCAGCGCCAGCGCCGCGGCCTTGACCAGCGCGAAAAGCCGCTCCTTCTGAAGCGTCCGGCGCAGGTTCAAAAGGCAGAACAGCCCGCCGAAGGCCACGCAGAAGATGGTGGAGATGAGGTGGCTTTGGATGACGCCGGTCATGGCCAGCGCCAGCACCGGCCAGCCGCCGGGCTGGCGGAACAGCACAAGCCAGAATCCCAGCACCACCGCCGGCAGGAAGGCCATGGCCAGCGCCTCCCCCAGCGCCGCCCGCACATAGAGGTTGCAGATGCGGTAGGGCGACAGCGTGTAGAGCACACAGAAGAGGAGCGCGGCGAAGGAGCCGCCCAGCATCCGCCGGCCGGCACGCCAGGCGATGACGGCGGTGAGGCCGTTGAGGGCCAGGATGGTGAAGCGGTAGGCCCCTTCCAGCGAGACGCCGGCAAAGCGGAGCAGCGCCGCCGGATACAAAAACAGATCGGGATACAGCAGGCTGGTGGCGTATCCCTTGCCGCTCACCGCCGTGGGCTGGATGCGCACCGGGAACTGCCCGCTGGCAAGGCCGTCGGCGATGCCCTGGATGCGGGTCAGATGAAAGTGCAGGTCCGGCCCGTAGGGCAGGCCGGGGGTGAGCACGGGCAGGCTGGAGGCCAGCGCACAGCAGACCAGCACCGCCAGCACCGCTTTTTGGGCGCCGGTCCTGGGGCCCCGCGCCAGCAGCAGCACCGCCGCCGTGAGGGCCGCCACCGCCAGCAGGCCGTCCCTTTCGCAGAACAGGCCGGAGGTCAGCCGGGCGGAGGGCGCCTGGCCGTCCACCCACACCTGCACCCGCACCCGCTGGCCGCTCACCGTGAAGGACGGGCCGCCGTCCTCGTTCAGACGCACGCCCTCCCGGTTGTCGGCGCTGAGCGCGTCGGGGGCCAGAACGAACGCCTCCGGCCCGTTCTCCCCCTCCCACTCCACGGTATAGCGCCCCGGGTCCAGCCAGACGTCCTGGCTGACCCGCCAGTCGCCCTGCTGCGCCAGCGCCGCGGGCAGCCGGGCGGGCGCGTCCCACTGCAGGGACAGGTCCAGGGCGCTGCTTTGCACCGCCCAGACCAGCGCCAGCGCCGCGCAGATCAATACCGCCGCCCAGCGACGGCCCGTTTGCTTCTCCATGGTTTTGCTCCCCTCTTGATCACCTTCGTTCATTATACAACACCCGCCGCCTTTGCGCCAGCCCATTGCCCCGTCCGCCGGTTTTTCCCCGGCAACGGAAAAGCCGCCCCGGCAGACCGGGGCGGCTCCAAACCGTCGCACTCACTGCACCTGCAGGTCCAGCAGCTTCCATCCGTTTTCGCCGCGCACCGCGTACATCCGGTACACTGAAGGGTAGCTGCGGGGGCGCAGCCCCTCCTTGTAGACCATGTAGGTGAAACGCACGGTGCCCGCCGCCGCGTCCGGGCCCAGGCTCTCCAGTTCCGAGACCGAGAAGTCCTCGAAGGCGGTGGAGTCGTGGCTGACGTACCAGCTGGAATCGAAGGTGCGCAGGCTGTTGTAAAACTCCGTGTCCCCCACAAGGGCGCCCTGCAGTTCGGCAAAGGACGCGTCGGCGGACACATACCGGGCGTAGACGCGGGCGGTGCGGTCGAAAAAGCCCTCCAGGGCGGCGGCATCCTCCGCGTTCGGTTCCACGGTGACCAGGGCGTTCAGGGGGTTCTCCCATTCCACCCTGCAGCTGCCCTCCCCGCTCTCGGCGGTGACCTGCGGCTCCTCCAGCAGGCCCTCCACGCGCCAGGTGCACTCCATGGGCGCGCTCTCCCCCAGCGCCTCAAAGCCGGCGGCGGCGGTGGTGGCGCTCAATTCGGCCTCGCCCAGCGGCTGGCCGTCCACAAAGACCGAGGCCGACCGGGGCGCGCGGATGGTGACGGCGGACAGCGCCTGCACCCGGGGCCAGGCCTGCCAGCCCTGCCCGTCGGGGAAGAGGGTAAATTCCGCCCGGCCGTCCTCATCGTCCACCACCACATAGGTGACGGCCCCGTCCTGCCCGGCGGCGTCGCCCTTCTGCACAAAGCGCAGGCTGTCCCGGTCGTCGGGCAGGCCGTCCAGCAGTTTCTGCGCTTCGTCCAGATACTGCCGCGCGGTGGCAAAGCGCCCGGGCAGCATCGCCGCGGGCACGTCCTCTTCGGTCAGCGTGCCCGTCTGCACGGCGCGCACGCTGCGCAGGATGGCCGCTTCGGGCATGGACTCCTCGTACCGTTCCAGCGCCCCCCAAAGCGCCCAGAGCGCCGCGCCGCCCGCGGCGCACAGCACCAGGGCAAAGCCCAGCAGCCAGGGCCAGAAGGGGCGGGCGCCGCCGTAGTCCCTTTTTTCTCTGCTCATTCCTGCCCCTCCTCCGCCTGGTCCACCACAAAAGCGGTGGGCAGATTGCGCGGGCCGTACAGCGACGCGCAGACATTCACCGTCTCGCCCTGGTAGATCATCTGTGTGCTGGAACCGCCGTCCAGGTTGGCGGCGTTCACCGCGCCCCATTCCTGCATCACCTGGATGCAGTCCTGGTAGGTGGCGCCCAGGCTCTGAGGCTGCCGCCCGTCGATGACCAGCAGCAGCACCGCGCCGTCCGCCCGCTGGCCGATCACCGTGCGGGGGTTGAGCCCGCCGCCGGTGCCGGAGATCTCGGCGGCCTCGCCGTTGATGATGAAGGCCGGGCCGAAGCTGAGGGCGTCCCGCAGGCCCCGGTCCACCGCCTCGCGGCCGGTCATGCGGCCCACCACCAGGTGATCGCTCTCGTCAAAGCCGATGACCGAATACTCCTGGTCCATGCCGCCGGCCCGCAGCTTGCCCTGCTGGATCACCAGGCCCAGCGGCACGCTGCCGCTGCCCACGCCGTTCTCATCGGCAAAGCCGCCGCCGTTGATGCCGGCCACCGCGCCCGCGTCCGCCACCAGCTGTTCCAGCTTCTGCCCCTTGCCCTCGGGGTCGAAGGAGGCGATGGCCGCCACCCGCACCCGGCTGGGGTCGTGCACCACCAGCATCTTGCCCTTGAAGCTGCCGCCGGTGACGTCGTGCAGTTCGATGGTGTCCTTGGGCACCCGGGCGTCGCCCTCCTCAAATTCGCCGCCCGCCTGGGTGACCTCGTCGGTCTCCAGCACGCCGTTTTTGTCCAGGATGGCCTGCACCTCCTCCGCGCTGAGGAAGATGCGGGCGGTGAATTTGGCGGCGCTGGTCTCCATCACCGTGTGGACGAACAGATCCCGCGCCGCGGGGCTGGGCCCCTTGCAGATGATGTAGATCGCGCCCAGCAGGAAGGCGAGCAGCGCGCAGAGGAACACCCCCGTCATTGCCAGCGCCCGCAGCACCGGATGCCGCGGACGGCCGCGCCAGCGAGGCGCGGCGGGAGTCTGTGCAGAAGTTTGTTCGGTATTCAAAGCACGCTCCAGCTCCTTCATGCAAGTTCACCGGGCGCCGCGCCCGGGATGTGTTCAAAAAAGTCGTTCTTTGCTTCGTCCGGGCCCACGTTGGTGTAGGCCAGACCGAATTTGCGGCAGTCGTTTTTGCCGCCGGCCTTCACCGAAAACCACTGGGTCTGGCTGACATGGCAGGCAAATCCCTCCGCCGCCATCTCCAGGGCGGTGCGCCCGCCGAAAGCGGCGAGGGGCATCTCGCCCCACTCCATCTGGAGGGTGTTTTCCGGCCAGAGGTGCAGATAGCACTTGGGCACCTGCCACACGCCATATTCCGCGGCGCTCTCGGGATACTGGGACGCATCGCCGCTGCGCTCCAGCGCCGCCAGCAGGGTGACGGCGTTCAGCTGATGGGCCCCGTGGCCGTACTCGCCGTTCACGTCGTGGCCCAGCACCACGCTGGGTTTGAAGCGGCGCAGCTGCTCCACCTGCCAGGCGGTGACGGTCTCCTCGCCGTAGACCGCCTTGGCGCTCTCCAGGCTCTCCTTGGAGGCGTACAGGTCCGGGAAGTCGGAGATGACCGGATAGTTGCGCACCCCCACCGTCCACAGGCCGTTCAGCAGCTCGTGGGGCCGGTAGGGTTCGCCCCAGTGGTTCGTCATATAGGCCACCTGCACCGCGTAGCCCTTTTCGCCGGCGTAGTAGGGCAGCGCCCCGCCGAACCAGAGGTGTTCGTCGTCGGCGTGGGTGGGCAGCACCAGCAGGTCGGCCTTTTCACAGGGCGGCTGCCACTGCTGCACCCAGTCCGGCACCTGGCCCGGGGTGAAGGCGGACACCCGGCAGAGCACCGTGTCCGCCGGGAAGCGCAGCGTCACCGCGCTGGCCGGCTGCTCCAGTTCCACATATTCGTGGATGAAGCCGTTCTGCCCGCAGGCCTGCACCGCGCCGGCGCTCTCCAGCTGCCATTCCACCGGGCGGTCGAAGATCAGGTACAATTCACCGATGGTCTCGTCCGCCCGCAGGGTGATGGATGTATCCTCGGAAAAGCGCACCTTGTCAAAGGCGCTCTGCTCCCCCACGTCCGCAAGGTCCAGCCCGCCGCCCTGCAGGTCGATCTCCAGCTGCCGCGCGGGCGGCTCCGGGGTAGGCTCGGGCGTGGGCGCGGGGGTGGGGCTGGGTGACGGGGCCGCCGTGGCGGCGGGGGGCGGCATGGAAGACGTCGGCGCGCCGCAGCCGGACAGCAGCACCGCCGCCAGCACCGCCGCCCACCATGTATGCCGAAGGACCTTCATCCCGGCTCCCCCCTTTCTATTTCCCTATCTTTTTTATTATATATCAGAAAACGGCGGGAAACACCAGTTTATTGCAGAATTTTCCGGCCCGAGGCCGCAAATTGCCGCCCACGGCAAAGCGCGGCGCCTTCCCACGGGGGAAAGCGCCGCGCCGTATCCTGTTTTCTATGGGCGGCGCCCGGGTCTCACTCCTCCGCGGGGGCGGCAGGGGCGGCAGGGGCGGGAGCGGCGGGGGCGGGCGCCTCCGCGGGCTCCTCGGTCTTCTCGGGAACGGGCAGACCCAGCTGCTCGGCCTCGCGGCGGATGAGGTCCTCCTCCACCTCCGGCAGGCCGGTGCCCGCGGGGATCAGCTTGCCGATGATGACGTTCTCCTTCAGGCCCATGAGCGGGTCCACCTTGCCCTTGATGGCGGCCTCGGTGAGCACGCGGGTGGTCTCCTGGAAGGAGGCGGCGGACATGAAGCTGTCGGTGGCCAGGGACGCCTTGGTGATACCCAGCAGCACCTGGGTCCACTTGGCCTCCTTCAGACCCTCCTCGCCGTCGGCGATGCGCTGGCGGATGATCTCGTTCTGCTCCTCCACCTTCATCTTATCGGCCAGGGCGCCGCCGATGAGGTTGGTGGAACCGGCGTCGTCCACCCGGACCTTGCGCAGCATCTGCCGCACGATGACCTCGATGTGCTTGTCGTTGATCTCCACGCCCTGCAGGCGGTAGACCTTCTGCACTTCCTGGATCAGGTAGTTCTCCACGGCGGTGCGGCCCTTGATGGCCAAGATGTCGTGGGGGTAGGCATGGCCCTCGGTGATCATGTCGCCCTTTTCCAGCTGGTCGCCCTCGGACACGCGCACCCGCTGGCCGAAGGGGATCAGGTAGCTCTTTTCGGTGGGCGCGCCGTTCTCGTCCACACCGGACACCACCACATGCCGGTTCTTCTTGGTGTCGTCGATGTGGGCGGTGCCCGCGATCTCGGTCATGATGGCCAGCGCCTTGGGGCGGCGGCTCTCGAACAGTTCCTCAACGCGGGGCAGACCCTGGGTGATATCCTCCGCGGAGGCGATGCCGCCGGTGTGGAAGGTACGCATGGTCAGCTGGGTGCCCGGCTCGCCGATGGACTGAGCCGCGATGACGCCCACGGATTCGCCCACATGCACGGGGTTGCCGTTGGCCAGGTTGGCGCCGTAGCACCGGGCGCAGACGCCCAGCTTGCTGCGGCAGCTCAGCACGCTGCGGATCTCCAGGCTGGTGATGCCGGCCGCCATGATCTTGTCGGCGTCGAACAGGTCCATCATCTTGCCCTCGGGCACGATGACCTCGCCGGTGGCGGGATTGGTCACGTCGCCCACGGCGAAACGGCCGATCAGGCGCTCGCGGAAGGTCTCGATCTCCTCTTTGCCCTCCCGGATGTCGCTGACCACGATGCCCTCGGTGGCGCCGCAGTCCTCCTCGCGGATGATCACGTCCTGGGACACGTCCACCAGACGGCGGGTCAGATAGCCCGAGTCGGCGGTGCGCAGGGCGGTGTCGGCCAGGCCCTTGCGGGCGCCGCGGCTGGAAACGAAGTATTCCAGGATGTTCAGGCCTTCGCGGTAGTTGGCGCGGATGGGCATCTCGATGGTCTTGCCGGCGGTGTTGGCCAGCAGGCCGCGCATGCCGGCCAGCTGCTTGATCTGGTTCATGGAGCCGCGGGCGCCGGAATCCGCCATCATGAAGATGGGGTTGCGCTCTTCCAGGTTGTCGGCCAGCGCCTTGGACACCTTGTCGGTGGTCTCCTGCCAGATCTGGATGACGCTGTTATAGCGCTCCTCGTTGGAGATAAGGCCGCGGTTGAACTGCTTGATGACCTTGCTCACCCGCTCGTCGGCCTCGGCCAGCAGCTCGGGCTTCTGGGGCGGGATGACCGCGTCGCACACAGCGACGGTGATGCCGCTGATGGTGGAGTACTTGTAGCCCTGGGCCTTGATGCGGTCCAGCATCTCGCTGGTGGGCTTGGTGCCGTGGATGGCAAGGCAGCGGCTGATGATGTCCGGCAGGTTCTTCTTGGTGACCTGGAAGTCCACCTCGAAGTTGAACATGGTCTCGGGGTCGTTGCGGTCCACATAGCCCAGATCCTGAGGGATGGGCTGGTTGAAGATGATGCGGCCGGCGGTGGTGCTCACCAGCTTGGAGCGCACCTCGCCATTCACCTCGCGGGTGCGGCGCACCTTGATGGGGGCCTGCAGGGTGATGACCTTGCTGACGTAGGCCATGATGGCCTCGTTCTCATCGCGGAACACCTTGCCCTCGCCCTTGTCGCCCTTGTTCACCATGGTCAGGTAGTAGCTGCCCAGAATCATATCCTGGGTGGGCACGGTGACGGGGGCGCCGTCGCTGGGCTTGAGCAGGTTGCCGGAGGCCAGCATCAGCATCTTGGCCTCCCGCTGGGCCTCCACCGACAGGGGCAGGTGCACGGCCATCTGGTCGCCGTCGAAGTCGGCGTTGAAGGCGGTGCAGGCCAGGGGGTGCAGCTTGATGGCGCGGCCCTCCACCAGCACCGGCTCAAAGGCCTGGATGCCCAGACGGTGCAGCGTAGGCGCGCGGTTCAGCATGACGGGGTGGCCCTTGATGACGGTGCTGGTGGAGGGCCGCGCCATCAAGCTGCACCCCCTGGCCTGCACCGCCTTCAACGCCGACTTCGACGGCGACCAGATGGCCGTGCACCTGCCCCTGTCGGTGG
>DWYI01000016.1 GCA_019118765.1 Candidatus Allofournierella merdavium
ACCGAGTGGAACCACAACAGCTCCATGACCTACACCAAGAACCCCAACTACCATCGCGCCGACGAGGTGAAGATCGAGAAGCAGGAGTTCATGCTCTCCAGCGATGAGACCGCCACCTTCGCCGCCTACAACGCCGGCAACCTGGACTTCTCCGACGGCGTGCCCACCGCTGAGATCGCCGGCCTCGAGGGCAACCCCGAGTACCATGTGATCGAGAACCTGGGCACCTACTATGTGTCCTTCAACGTGAACAGCCCCATGTTTGAGGGCATGAGCGCCGAGGACGCCGCCACCCTGCGCAAGGCTCTGGCCCTGTTCATCGACCGCGACTACATCGTCACCAACATCGGCCAGGCCGATCAGGTGCCCGCCGGCTCCTTCATCCCCGCTGGCTGCCTGGACGGCACCGGCAAGGAGTTCAAGAACAAGGACTACTTTGATCCCTCCGCCGAGGCCTTCGAGTCCAACGTGGAAGAGGGCAAGGCGATGCTGGAGTCCATCGGCTACAAGTTCGACGACAGCGGCATGCTGAGCGCTGAGACCCCGCTGAGCTTCACCTACCTGGTGAACACCCCGGGCTCCAACGTGGACGTGGCCGTTGCCATCCAGGCCGATATGGCTGCCGTGGGCATCGACATGCAGATCTCCGAGATGGAGTGGAACGTGTTCCTGAACGACCGTAAGGCCGGCAACTACGACGTTGCCCGCAACGGCTGGCTGATGGACTACAACGATCCTCTGAACATGCTGGAGATGTGGACCTCCGATTCCGGCAACAACGACTGCCAGTTCGGCCGTCCCCAGGCCTGAGCGCTCCTTTGAGCCTCTGAGCCCGGCATAAACCGAGCCGTCCGGCCGCACCCCTTCCGGGTGCGGCCGGATTTTTTGTTGGAACGACAGGGCAGGGGAGGCCGCGCGCCCGGCGCACGCCGCTTCGGCCCCGCGCTGCTCCGGCCGTGGCCACCCGCCCCGCGGCGCTCTGACCCCGCGCGGCCTTGACCGTGCGTCACTCCCGCCCCGCGCTGCCCGCCCTGTGTGCCCCCTCACACGATCTCCCCGCGCCGCACTGCCATCGCCCTGCGGACGCCGGCAAAAAAACTTTTACTTTTTTGGAAAAAGGTGTTGACAAATCCCCCTCCCGATGGTAGTATATATCTTGCACCTGCGCTGGTAGCTCAGTTGGATAGAGTGTCTGACTACGAATCAGAAGGTCGGGAGTTCGAATCTCTTCCAGCGCACCAACCGCCGTGAGCGAATGCTCACGGCGGTTTTTTTGCGTTCGGGCGGCCTGCCGGCCCGGCAGGCGGGGGCGGGCCGCGGTTGCAATCGGGGCGGCGATTTGTTACAATGGTACCACTGGATTTTGAACGGGCCGCCCCGCGGGCGGCGGGAGGGTTTTATGGATCTGAACGTTGTGTTCTTTGTCGTCATCGTGGTGGGGGCGGGCCTGCTGGCCTTTGCGCTGACCCTGTTCCTGATCAACCTCTACCGGCAGGACCGGAAGGGCCCGGGCGGCGCGGCGGCCGGCAAAAAGAAGGGCGAGATGCCCAACGACGAGCACAAGGGCGCCGAGGGCGTGGTGCGGGCGGTGCGCCGCTTCGCCGCCGCCGAGGGCTACGCCGCCATCGCCCCGGTGCAGGTGCAGGGCACCAGGGACGCCGCCGACCTGGACGTGGTGCTGGTGGGCTGGTTCGGGGTGCTGGGCGTGAAATGCCTGGGCTACGGCGGCGATGTGTACGGCAGCGCCGACGAGCCCCAGTGGACCCAGGTGCTGCCCCAGGGCCGGCGCAGCTTTGAAAACCCCATGACCCGGGCCGGCAAGAGCGCCCGGGCGCTGCGGGACGCGCTGTTCGCCGCCAGGCTGAAAAACGTGCCGGTGGAGACCGCGGTGGTGTTCACCAACCCCTCCGCCGCGCTGAACCTGCCCCGCTCCACCGGGCACTACACCGAAAAGACCTTCCTGGCCTGGCTCAAGAGCGGGCATTTTCTGGAGGACAAAAAGGTGGAAGTGGAGCCGGTGGCGGCCGCCCTTCGCCAGCAGGGCTGAGAGGGCCTTTAAAACGACAAAAGCGGGCGGGAGCATCCAAGGATGCTCCCGCCCGCTTTTCGCTTTTTGAGGGCAAATGCGCCCGGCTCAGCCCTGCTCCGCCTTGTCCTGGGCGATGAGCAGGCGGATGGCCTGCACGCCCACCCGGATGGCGGCGTCGGTGTCGTGGACGATGGGGTTGTCCAGCCCGGCGGCTTCCCGCTCCTGGTTGCCCACCACCAGGAAGGTGGACCCCACCCGGGCCCGCAGCCAGCTGGCCACGGTGAACAGCGCGGCGGACTCCATCTCGCTGGCGAGGCAGCCCAGCCGCAGCCAGGCCTGCCACTTGTTCAGCAGCTCATAACTCACGGGCTTGGTCTCGGGCTCGTGCTGGCCGTAGAAGGCGTCCTTGCACTCCACCACGCCGGCGTGGCAGGTAAAGCCCTGCTGCCGGGCCGACTCCACCAGGGCGTTGGTCACCTGGAGGTTCGCCACCGCGGGGAACTCGATGGGGGCGTACTCCTTGCTGGTGCCCTCCATGCGGATGGCGCCGGTGGCCACCACGATGTCGCCGCCCTTGACGCTCATCTCCATGCCGCCGCAGGTGCCCACCCGGATGAAGGTGTCGGCGCCGCACTTGTGCAGTTCCTCCATGGCGATGGAGGCGCTGGGGCCGCCGATGCCGGTGGAGGTGACGCTCACCGGCACGCCGTCCAGGGTGCCGGTGTAGGTGACGTACTCGCGGCTGTCCGCGATGAGGCGGGGAGAATCAAAATAGGCCGCGATCTTGGCGCAGCGCTTGGGGTCGCCGGGCAGCAGCACATAGCGGCCCACGTCCCCGGGACGGATCTGCAGATGGTATTGCAGGCCTTCTTCGCCGGAATAGTTTTGCATGGTGTTTCCTCCTTTTGGGCCGCCGCGGCGCGGCGGCGGTGTGGTGCGCCGGACGGGCGGGGGACGGGGGCGCGGCGCCGGCCACCGCCCCCTGCCGGGCGCGCTGTTTCAGTTGCCTTCATTGTAGCAGATTTTCGGCAAAATTCCAACCGGGGGAGGGGGGCGCGGCCCGCCTGTTTTGCGCGGCCAGCCCTTCGCCGCCGGCTGTGCCGGGCGCGGCAGCGCACACTCGCTGCGCCCGGTCCCTCCGCACCGCACGCGGCGTCTCGGATATTTTCCACGACGACGGAAAATGTCCGTTCCGATGCGCACTACGTGCGGAGGACCGGGCTTCGCCACAGCCCGCTGGTCGCGGACAGTGTGCCGGTGCCTGCCGCTCCTTTCGCGTCCGCCGGAGGAGCGGTGCAGGACAGCATCCCCGCCAGGGGCGCGACCCGCCTGTTTTGCCCGGCCAGCCCTTCGCTGCCAGCTGTGCCGGGCGCGGCGCTGCCGCCGCGTAGTGCGCCTGAGACGAACACTTTGGCCGCCAGGGCAAAGTGTCCGGATCACAGCGTGCGGCGGCGGACGGCGCCGCGGCCTCCCACGCTCCGGGCCGAAAAAATCCCGCGCCCCGGGCCGTTTACTTCTTTTGTGCCGCGTGCCCACATACTGCGCCCGGTCCCCCCGCACCGCACGCGGCATCTCGGACACTTTTCACGACGAAGAAAAGTGTCCGTTCTGAGGCGCACTAAGGGTGGTTTCCCCGCGCTGCCAGGCTGGGTGACAAAGAAAAACCCGCCGCCCTTTATTACCGGGCTTTGCCCCGGGCCGGTGGCGGCGGGCAGCGACGCGGCCACCCCCGCGCCGAGCCCAAAAAACATCCCACGCTCCGGGCCGAAAAAATCCCGCGCCCCGGGCCGTTTACTTCTTTTGTGCCGCGTGCCCACATACTGCGCCCGGTCCCCCCGCACCGCACGTGGCATCTCGGACACTTTTCACGACGAAGAAAAGTGTCCGTTCTGAGGCGCACTAAGGGTGGTTCCCCCCGCGCTGCCGGGCTGGGTGACAAAGAAAAACCCGCCGCCCCTTATTGCCGGGTTTCGCCCCGGGCCAAAACCGCAAAAAGGCAAAAAAGTGCCTCCCCGTGTTTGCGGACCACGGGGAGGCGGTTAAGGGGTATCGCTTTGGTGTGAGGAGGAATCATGTACAGAACAACGGTTGCGGCTCCGTGTTCTGTGATTTTAGTATACCCATAAGTTAAGGAAGAATTTTGAAGGCACTGTTAACTTTTTGTGAATCCTGCACTTCGACTTTTTTCGCCCGCCGCGGGGCACACGCGCCGGCGCCGGGCGGCAAAGAGCCGTTTTCGCGGGGGCGGGGGAGAGGGCGCCTTTGCCCCCGCCGCAAAAGGCGGCGCGGGCGGGCCGGGAGCCGCTTTTTACCGCCGGGTCACACCCGGCCGTAGATGCCTTTCACGCTCACCTCGCCGCTGAACACATGGCGCGCGCCGCCCTCGGCGGCCACCACCAGCCGGCCCTGGTCATCCACCGTCTCGGCCACGCCCTCGCCGCCGTCGAACCAGACCTGCCGGCCCGGGTTCACGCAGCGGGCGAGATAGGCCGCCCGCAGGGCCGGAAAGCCCAGGCGGTAGAATTCCCGCATATCCTCGTCCTCGGCAAAGCGGCGGCTGAGGGCCGCCGCCAGCCGCGCCGGCGCGTCCGGGGGCAGGGGACGGCCCAGATGCCCCGCCACGCTGACGGCGTGGGGCAGGTCGGCCGCCGCGAAAAATTCCTCGCTCTGGGCAAGGTTCACACCGATGCCGCTGACGAAGGCGCCGCCGAACCCCTCGCAGAGGATGCCCGCCACCTTTTTGCCGCCCAGCAGCAGATCGTTGGGCCACTTGAGGGCGCACTCCACCCCGAAGCAGTCCTCCAGCGCCCGGGCCGCCGCCAGCCCCGAGGCCAGCGACAGGCAGGCCGGGTCCGCCGGCGGCTCCTTGAACAGGATGGTGTAGTAGAGGGCCTGGCCCGGGGCGTTCTTCCAGGCATGGCCCCGCCGGCCCCGACCGGCGGTCTGGCAGGTGGTCCACACCGCGTCCAGATGGCCCATCCCGGCCAGATGGGCCTTGCAGTACAGATTGGTGCTGTCCGCTTCGGGCAGCGCCGTCAGCCTGGGCTCACTCATAGTCCGGCATCTCCAGGTGCTCGAACTTGGGCGGCTGGCCCTCCTCCACCGTGATGCGCCCGTAGGTGGGCCGCCCGGTGCGGGGCAGCGCCGCGCTGCCCGGGTTGAAGAGGGTCACCTTGTCCAGCTTCACCAGGTCCGCGCAGTGGGTGTGGCCGAAGAGGGCCACGTCCGCCCCCCGGGCGATGGCGTTGCGGGCCAGGTCGTCGTAGGAGTATTTCACCCCGTACTGGTGGCCGTGGACGTAGTAGAACAGCACCCCCTCGAAGGCCACCAGGCCCTCGGCGGGCTCCAGCGCGCCGAAATCGCAGTTGCCGTGCACCGGGTACACCGGCATGGGCAGCGCGTCCTGCACCTTTTCCAGGTCGCGGCAGCCGTCCCCCAGAAAGATGAGGGCGTCCGCCTTGGGGTTTTTGTTCGCCACCCGGGTGAAGGCGCTGGCCGAACCGTGGGTGTCGGAGAGTACAAGGATCGTTTTCATTCTTCTTCCTCCTGCCGCGTCAGCAGCCGGTAGATCTGGCTCTTGCCGAAGGGGGTGTTCTGCGCCGCCTGTTTCGCCGCGGCGCTGGCGCTCATGCCGCTTTCCATCAGGGCCCGGGCCCTTTCGGCCGCCTCGTCCAGCGTGGGGGCCGGGGACCGGTTCTCCTCCGGGGAGGCGCCGGCCATCACCAGCACATACTCTCCCCGGGGGTTGTTGCTTTCGTAGTATTCCACCGCCTCGCCCAGGGTGGTCTTGACCACCTCCTCGTGGAGCTTGGTCAGCTCCCGGGCCAGGGTGATGCTGCGCTCCGCCCCGAAGGCGTCCCGCAGGTGGCCCAGGGTCATGCGCAGCTTGTGGGGCGCCTCGTAGAAGATGACGGTGCGCTCCTCGCCCGCCAGCTGCTCCAGCCGCTCTTTGCGCTGGCGCAGGTTGGTGGGCAGAAAGCCCTCGAACACAAAGCGCCCGGTGGCCTGGCCGCTCACCGCCAGGGCGGTGACGCAGGCGCTGGCCGCCGGCACCGGCACCACCCGGATGCCCGCCGCCAGCGCGTCGGTGACGATCCCCTCGCCGGGGTCGGAGATGGCGGGCATGCCCGCGTCGGAGCAGAGGGCGCAGTTCTCCCCGGCCTGGATGCGGCCCAGGATGTAGGCGCCCCGCTCCTTGAGGTTGTGCTCGTAATAGCTCACCAGCGGCTTTTTCAGCCCCAGGTGGTTCAGCAGTTTCAGGGTGACCCGGGTGTCCTCGGCGGCGATGAAGTCCACGCTGCCGAAGGTGGCGGCGGCCCGGGGGGTCATATCCTCCAGGTTGCCGATGGGGGTCGCCACGATATAGAGTGTGCCGGCCATGGCCCTCACATCCCTTCCCGATAGATTGTTTGCAGCCGGGCCGAGGGGCGGCCGCCCTCGTCCTCCATGAGCACGTCCGGCTCGTAGCGCAGGCCGGGGCGGCGGTTCTTCTGCCCCTCCACCAGCACCAGCCAGGGGGCCTCGCCCGCCCGCTGGCGCACAAAGGCCGCCCGCTTGGGTTCCAGCCGCGCGGCGCACAGCGCCGCGCACACCCGGGCCAGCTGGTCCGCCCGGTGGCAGAGGGCAAAACGGCCGCCGTCCCGCAGCAGCCGGGCCGCCGCGGCGGCCACCTGCTCCAGGGTGCAGCCGCCCTCGTGGCGGGCGGCGGCCCGGGCGGCGTCGGGGCTGACAAAGCCCCCGGTGAAGTAGGGGGGATTGGCCGCCACCAGGTGCGCCAGGCCGTCGCCGGGCAGGTGGTTCAGGTCGGCGCACACCGGCGTGATGTGGCCCAGGGCCTCATCCTCGGCCAGCGCCCTTTCCAGCAGCGCCGTGCCCGCCGGGTCCACCTCCACCGCGCGGCAGGGGCCCCGGTGGCCCAGGTCGTGCCAGCGCAGCGCCACGATGCCGCAGCCACTGCACAGGTCCACCGCCGTTTCCGCCCGCCGGGGGCGGGCAAAGCCGGAGAGCAGCATGGCGTCGGTGCCGAAGCGATGGGCCCGGCTGATGTACACCTTTGTGCCCCGGGCCAGCGTTTCCACCGTGACCTCCACCCGTTTCTCCCTCCCCGCGCCCTCGCGCATAAAATGGCCCCGCAACCAAAAAAGCGGCGGGCCCGATGGGGAACCCCGCCGCTCTTTTTTGTGCTTTGCCGGCGAAGAAAAGGCTGGATCAGCCCTCTTCGATGGCGCCAACGGGGCAAGCGCCGGCGCAGGTGCCGCAGCTGATGCAGCTGCTCGCGTCGATCTCGTACTTGCCGTCGCCCTGGCTGATGGCGCTGACGGGGCACTCGCCCTCGCAGGTGCCGCAGGAAACACAGGAATCGGTGATCTTGTAGGCCATGGTCATTCTCTCCTTTTTCTCCGCGCCGTTAGGATAAGCCCGGGCTGTGGGGACGGCCTGCGCGGCCGGTCGTCCGCCCGGGTTCCAGGGGCCCGGCCCCTTTCTGTGAATATTGTAGCATACTTTTCAAAAAGAACAAGGGCAAATTGCCCCGCCGGGGCGGAAAACCCCGATCCCCGCCGCCGGGGCGGAGGCTCAGGGATGATCCGGGTCGGGAGCCTTGGGCGCCCGCTTGCCGCCCCGCAGATAGACGCACTCGCTGCGCTTGTAGACCTTGGCGGGCAGCGCCTCGCTGGCAAAGCGCACCTTCAGGGTGCCGGCCACGGGGTTGGCCTCGATGACCACGCCCTCGCCGTCCGGCGTGCGCACCACGCTGCCGTTCATGGGGGTGATGCTGTTGAGGTACTCGTAGGCCTTGTGCTCGTAGGAAAGGCAGCACATCAGCCGCCCGCAGGCCCCGGAGATCTTGGCCGGGTTCAGCGACAGGCCCTGCTCCTTGGCCATCTTGATGGACACCGGCTGGAAGTCCTTCAAAAAGCGGCTGCAGCAGAAGGGCTGGCCGCAGATGCCCAGGCCCCCCTTCATCTTGCTCTCGTCCCGCACGCCGATCTGGCGCAGCTCGATGCGGGTGTGCAGGGCGCTGGCCAGGTCCTTCACCAGTTCCCGGAAGTCCACCCGGCCGTCCGCCGTGAAGTAGAAGACGATCTTGCTGCGCTCCAGGTTATACTCCGCCTCCACCAGCTTCATCTCCAGCTTGTGCGCGGCGATGCGCTCGGTGCACAGCGCGAAGGCGGCCTTCTCGTCCGCCCGGTTCTTCTCCATCCGGCGCACGTCCACCGAGTCCGCCATCCGCTGAATGGGCTTGAGCTCGTGGTTCACCTGGCTGTCGGGCACATCCCGGGGGCCGGAGACCACCTCGCCGCACTCCACGCCGCGGGCGGTCTGCACCACCACATAGTCCCCCTCCTTCACCTCAAAGCCGGTGGGGTCGAAATAGTAGGCCTTTCCGCTGGCCTTGAAACGCACTGAGATAACTTTCTTCATGGGGTCAACTCTCTTTTGCCCGGCCGCCGGGCGGATGTGGGTGTCAGGTCCCTTGCCCGCGGCAGATTTTGGGCAAGGGCGAAAATGGGAAGGGGAGCGCCGGGGCTTGTCCGCCCACGGGGCGGCGCGCACCGCGGCGGCAGAGGGCCGCCGGGCCGGCAGGCGGCAAAAAAGCGCCGCGCCCGGCAAAGAGTTCAGCCGACGGCGCAGAGCCGGGACGCCAGGGCGGTGAGCAGCAGCTTCTGGTTGAGGCTGCGGTCCAGGGCGCGGCGGGCCTCGGTGCAGCCGTCGGCGCAGCGGGCGGCGGCCTCCGGGCCAAGGCCCAGGCCCTCGGCCCCCTCCAGGGCGGCGGCGGCCACGCAGGCCAGGTCCTCCAGCAGGCGGCCGGCGGCCGCCCGGTCCTTCTCAAAGGCCGCCAGGCGGCGCAGGGTGTTGTACAGATCCCGCCGGCCCACCTCGGCCGCCAGTTCCAGCGCCGCGTCCAGGCTGCGGCGGGCGGCGGGGTCGGCGGCGGCGGCTTTGGCCGGGCCGATGCGCCCGGCGTACACCCGGGCCAGCAGCGCCGGGTCGGGGCAGGCGGGGCAGGTCTCCCGCAGGTACGCCTCGCACTGGGCCCCGCTCACCGGGCCCAGCAGAAACAGCCCGCACCGGCTGCGGATGGTGGCCAGCACCGCGGCGGCGCTGGGGGCGGTGAGGAGGAACAGCACCCCGGCGGGGGGCTCCTCCAGAACTTTGAGCAGGGCGTTGGCCGCCGAGGGGTTCATCCGGTGGGCGCCGTAGAAGATGACCACCCGCCCGGCGGCGGAGAGGGCCGTCTCGTACACAAGGCTGCGCACCTGGCGGGCCTGGCCCACCAGGATCTCCCCCCGCTGGCCCTGGCCCCGCACCTCGATGCACTCGGGGCTGCGGCCGGCCAGCACCGCCTCGGCCCCCTCGCCCCCGGCGGGGTAGAGGAAGTCGGCGGCAAGGCAGCGGGCGGCAAAGCCCGCGCCGCAGCCCGCCTCGGCGCACAGCAGCACACTATTGGAAAGCCGCCCTGCCTGCAGGGCGGCCTGAACGCTTTGTTTGAAGGGTTCGTTGCCGACGACGCGCTCCAGCATCACAGCTTTTCGAAGCGCTCCACGTTGGTGACGAAGATGGTGGCCCCGCCCACGGTGACCTGCAGCGGATAGGCCGTGGCCACGCCGATGCCGTAGCTGGCGGTGCTGGGCACCACCTCGGTGCGCTGCTTGCAGTGCTGGGCGATGATCTGGATGCAGGGATCCACCTTCTCATCCTCGGTGCCGATCATCAGGGTCATGTTGCCGGCCATCAGAAAGCCGCCGGTGGTGGACAGACGGGTGACGGAAAAGCCCTCCTGGATCAGGTGGTTGCAGACCTGCTTCGCGTCCTCTTTGTTGACGATGGCGGTGACGAGTTTCATGGATTATACCCCCTTGGGCCCGCCGGAAAGGGGCGGCGCCGTTTTTGTATCTTCATTATAGCACACGCCGCGGCGGATTTCCACACAAAACGGCGCCCGTCACCGGCCCCGCCACTGGTTCTGCCACTCCCGGCGGCGCCGGCGGGCGGCGGCCTCGCTCCTGAGGCGGCCCACCGCCCCCGGCCCGAAGAAGAGCAGGAAACCCGCCAGGCCCACCACCAGGGCCGCCGCCTGGGCCAGCTGGAAGGTGAGCAGCAGAAAGCCCAGGTTCACCAGGTACAGCGCGCCGGCGATCCAGCCCAGCCACTTCACCTTCACCGGCAGCACGAAGAAGAGCAGCAGCTGCATGTCGGGGTAGAGCCAGGCGAAGGCGAAGAACAGGGAGTAGTAGAGGGAGGAGGTGCTGCCGTAGCCGGTGAGCAGGCAGGCCACCCAGGCCCCCGCCATGCCGATCAGGAAGTAGACGTCAAAGGTGAAGGCCCCCCAGGCCCGCTCCAGCGAGGTGCCGATCATGTAGATCAGGTAGACCTCCAGCGCGAAGAACAGGGGGTTGGTGGTGAGGCTGGGGCTGAACACGAAGGTCACCAGCCGCCACAGCTCCAGATGGGCCAGGCCCGCCCGGGTGAGCTGCAGCTTCTCGTACAGGCCGCCGTAGAACAGCATGATCGCCAGCCAGGCCACGATCTGCCCGCCGGCCACCACCAGCATCAGGTTTTTGGGGGCGCGGCGGCCGTAGCGGTATTGCAGTTTTGCCAGCCATTTCATCGTTGGGATCCTCCTTTGCCGCGGCCCGGCCGCGGGTTGTTGTTTTGTTGTATGGATGGGTGGGGCACTTTCACCCGCATTTTTGGCATTTTCCGGCCCGGCATTCAACAAAAAGTTATCCGACCTTGAATTTTTGCCTTTGAATGTTGAAAACTAATGGGTTGGGCCGGGGTTCTTAACACTTTCAACAGAGTTTTCAACATTTCTGTGGAAAGAGGGGGTTTATACACATTGTAAACGCCGCGGCGCGATTTCGGAAGAAATATAGATTTTTGATGCACCGCGCGGAGGGGTCAGCCCGCCTTTTCCCCCACCTCCGGCGCCCGGAAGCCCTCGCCGAACACCTCGCTGGCCTCGCAGATCATCACCAGCGCGCCGGGGTCCACCCGGTAGGCCGCCTGCCGCACCTTGAACACCTCGTTGTTGGAACAGGCGCACATCACCATCCGCCGGGGCAGGCCGGAGTAGCTGCCGGTCACGTCCACCAGGGTGCTGCCCCGCTCCACCGCCTTGTCGATGGCCCGGCTCACCGCCTGGCCCTCGGTGGTGATCACCAGCACCAGCTTGCCGCTGCCCGCGCCGTAGATGATCTTGTCCATCACGATGGTGAGGGCGAAGGCGCTGACCATGCCGTAGAGGGCGGCGTCGATGTCGCCGAAGGCGGGGATGCCCAGCAGGATGATGGAGGCGTCGATGGCAAGGCTCAGGCTGCCGAAGCTGATGTGGGGCGCCTTGCGCTTGGCGGCGTGGATGACAAAATCCGACCCGCCGGTGGAGGAGCCCCGCATGTAGATGAGGGACAGCCCCGCCCCCATCAGCACGCCGCTGAAGCCGGCGGCCAGCAGGCGGCTGCCCTCGTAGACGGGGAAGAGGGGGAACAGCAGGTCGATGACAAGGTTGCTGATGACCATGGTGCGCAGGCTTTTGAGGAAGAAGCCCCGCCCCAGGGTGCGCCAGGTGAGCAGCACCAGCGGCAGGTTCAGCCCCAGGCTCATGGCGCCCACCGGCAGCCCCCACAGGTAGTTGAAGATGAGCGCGAGGCCGGACACGCCCCCCGTGGCAAAGCCGCCTTTGAGAGCGAAGGTGTAGACCCCCGCCCCGTAGAGCAGGCTGCCCGCCAGGTCGAAGGCCAGATCGGTGGCCAGTTCCTTCCAGTTCACGCGCCCCATGGGCCGCCCCCCTCTCCGATGGCAATATAGCATCATTATACCGTATGGGGCGGAAAATGAAAAGGGCGGCCTGCCGGCGCACAAAAAAGCGGCGCCCCTTTCGGGGCGCCGCGCGCCGGAAAAACTCACAGCAGGAACAGCCGGATGAGGCCCAGGGCGAAGAGCACCTGGCAGGCGCCCACCGACAGGCCGTAGCCCAGCGCCCGGGGGCCCTCCTTCACCAGGTCGCGGAACTTGACCCGCATGCCGATGGCCGCCAGGGCGATGATCTCGAACTGGCCGCTGATCTGCTTGGCCGCCAGGCTCACCACGCCGGGGATGACGCCCAGGGTGTTGAGCACCGCCAGGATGAAGAAGCCGATGATGAACCAGGGCACCCCGGCCTTGACGCCCGCCGCCGCCTTGCCGCCGGCGAAGAGGCCGCCCTCCTCCTCGGGGTTGAGGCGGGAGAAGGCCAGCGCCACCAGCACGATGAAGACGATGCGGATGATCTTGAAGATGGTGGCGTCGGGCACGAACTCCGGCCCCACCAGCCCGGCGGAGGCGATGACCTGCCCGATGGACTGCATCACGCCGCCGATCATGGCGGTGGTGGGCAGCATGGCGTGGCCATAGACAAGGCCGGTGATGACCGGCAGCAGCACCATGAGCACGGTGCCGGTGACGTTGACGATGGTGATGGAGATGCCCTTGTCCTTGCTGTCCGCGCCCACCACCGGGGAGACGGTGGCGATGGCGCTGGAGCCGCACACCGCGTTGCCCGCGCCCATCAAGAGGCAGAACCGCCGCCCGAAGCCGAACCGCCGGCCGATCAGGTAGGCGGCGGCGATGGTGAGGGCCATCTGGCAGGCGATGAAGCCCACGCCGCCAAGGCCCACCGCCACGATGTCGCTGAGCACCAGCGTGCCGCCGGTGAGCACGATGGAGTATTCCAGCAGGCTGCGCTCGGAGAACTTGGTGCCGGCGTCCATGCCGGGCTTATTTAAAAAGGTGTTGCCGCACACCATGCCGATGCCGATGGCAAACAGCGCCGCCCCCACCGAGGGGACGAATTTGGCGATTCCCTGGGCAATGAGCCCGATGACCAGGCAGGCCGCAAAGCCCGGCACCTTCTTCAAGATCTGTTCCTTCAGCATTGCTTTTCCCCGTTTCTCCTGATTTTTTGCCCCCTCCGGGGCAGGCACGCCTTGATTATACGGCCGGTTTCATATAAAATCAATTTAGATGTACACGAGAATCTATCAGGTTTTCTTATAAATCAAGGCAAGGGGGAGCGGGGCGATGGTGGACCCGAAGCTGAACACCTTTCTCACGCTGGTGGAGGAAAAGACCACGGTGCGCTGCGCGGAGGCGCTGCACCTGAGCCAGCCGGCGGTTACCCAGCACATCCGGGCGCTGGAAGCGGAATACGGGGTGAAGCTGTTCGCCAAGGAGGGCCGGCGGCTGACCCTGACCGAGGCGGGGGCGCGGTTCTACCGGCTGGCGCGGCGGCTGCCGGCGCTGGAGGCCCAGCTGCGGCAGGCGCTGGCGGCGGGGGAGGCGGCGCCGCTGCACTTCGGGGTGACCCGCAGCATCGGGGAGGGGCTGATGCCCCGGCTGGCGCCGGCGCTGCTGGACGCGCTGCCCCGGCGCACCCTGCAGATGCGGCTGCAGAACACCCGCACCCTGCTGGAGGAGCTGGAGAAGGGGGAGATCGAGTTCGCGCTGATCGAGGGCAACGCCAGCCACCGGCGCTACTGCTGCCGGCCCTTTTACACCGCCCGCTTTTCCGCCCTGGGCAGCCCGGCGGGCCCCTGGGCGGCGTGCAAAACGCTGGAGGGGCTGTGCGCCGCGCCGCTGCTGCTGCGGGAGGCGGGCAGCGGCAGCCGGGAGATATTGGAGAGCGCCCTGGCGGCCCGGGACCTCTCGCCGGAGGACTTTGCCGCCTGCCATGTGTTTGAGAGCGTGCCGGTGCTGCTGGAGCTGGCGGCGGCGGGCCGGGGGGTGACCTTTGCCTACGAGGTGGCCGCGGCGCCGCTGCTGGAGAGCGGGCGGCTGGCCCGGCTGGCCCAGGGGGATTTTTCCATCACCCGGCCCTTTGCCTTCGTCACCCTGCCGGACAGCCCCTTCGAGCGGCAGGAGCAGTATCTCTTCGAGCGCATCCGGGACCTGTGCCGGGGGCTGTGAAGGGACGAAAAAGCAGCCCGCCCCGCCCCGAAAAGGGGCGGGCGGGCCGCTTTTGCTCTGTTTACTCGTGGTCGTAGTTCACACTGCAGCGCAGTTCGCCCAGCGGCTGGGTGCCGGTGAGCACATTCTCCGCCGGAACGGTGCAGGTGAGCATGTGGGCTTCTCCGGCCGGCAGGATGGCGCTGCCCCCCATGGGGCCGGAGATCACCGTGCCCAGTTCGGAGTCGGTGACCTCCACCTGTATGTCGCTGATGGAGCGGTTGGCGTCGGTGCCGTTGTAGGCGTACAAGTGCAGGATCATATCGCCGTTTTCGGCCTGATACAGATTGGCCAGTTCCACACTCAGGTTGCCCTTTACCACCACCGGGCCCAGACAGGCCCAGTAGGCGCCGAACATCTTCATGTTGCGCCCGGCGTCCTGGGCGTCCATCGCGTCCTGGCCCACAGCCAGCAGGTTGACCTGCCGCGTCAGCGCGTCGCCGGCCTCCGCCATGAACTTCCACTGGCCGTCCTGTTGCATCATGGGCATAACGCCGAAGGAACTGTTGCAGTTCACGTCGGGATAGGCGCCCGCGCAGATGGCATGGTAGAGGCCCACGGCGTATTCACCGTCCACCTGGGCCAGCGGCACGATCATGTGCTGGTCATACTGCGTGTACCATTGCTGCAGCGTGCCGGCAAAATCCACAACGGCGTCCGCGTACGCTCCGCCGCGGTCCACAAAGAGATCCAGGATGCCCTCCCGGTCGCCCGCCTCGAACAGTTCTATCATCTGCTGCTCCATCTGCCGCGCCGCCTGCACCGCCTCTTCCATGGTGGCCTCCGCCTCCTCCGGGGGCTGGGACGCCGCCTGGGACGAGGGCGCTTGCTCCGCCCGGGAAGAAGGAGCCCCGCTCCCGCTCTGAGCAGCCGGCGCGCCGCAGGCCGCCAGCTGGGCGGCCTGCAGCACCGCCGCCAGCATCGCCGCACACTTTTTCATATCGCTTCCTCTTTTGCTGCCGCCGGTGGGCGGCGCTTGCTTTCTCGGGGAGTGTTTCACCCCGTCCTGTTCATTCTGTTGGAACAGAATGAATGATTTTATTGTAACATAATCTTTTCAAAAAACAAGGGGAGGGGAGAGGAAACCGAAAAAATGCCCGCCGCCTTACGGCCCCTGGGAAAACCGGGGACGGGCCGGCCTCTTGCAGCCAGGCATGCAAACATGGGACGGGCCCACCGCCTGCGCCAGGGCGTGCAAACATGGGACAGACCGGCCGATACATCCCGGGCGTGCAAAAAAGGGCCCCCGCAGTGTGCGGGGGCCCTTTTTATCTGCCTTGCGGCGGAGCGACAGGATCACTCGTAGAGTTTGACCAGCTTCTCCAGGAACTCGTAGCGCTCCTTCGCCTTCTTGTCGGCCAGATCGAACAGCGCCTCGGCGCGCTCGGGGAAGGCCAGCTTCAGGCGGCTGTAGCGGGTCTCGCCGGAGATGAACTCCTTGTAGTCCGCGGTGGCGGGCTTGGAGTCCAGGCTGAAGGGATTCTTGCCCTCGGCCTTCTTGCGGGGGTCGAACCGGAACATGTTCCAGTAGCCCGCGGCCACAGCCTTCTTCATCTCGGCCTGGCAGTTGGTCATGCCGCCCTTGACGCCGTGCATCTCGCAGGGGGCGTAGCCGATGATGAGGGAGGGGCCGTGATAGCTCTCGGCCTCGGTGATGGCCTTCATGGTCTGGTTCATGTCGGCGCCCATGGCGATCTGGGCCACATAGACGTAGCCGTAGGTCATGGCGATCTCGCTCAGGCTCTTCTTGCCGATGGACTTGCCGGCCGCGGCGAACTGCGCCACCTGGCCGATCTGGCTGGCCTTGGAGGCCTGTCCGCCGGTGTTGGAGTAGACCTCGGTGTCGAACACGAAGACGTTCACGTCCTCGCCGGAGGCCAGCACATGATCCAGGCCGCCGAAGCCGATGTCGTAGGCCCAGCCGTCGCCGCCGAAGATCCAGATGCTCTTCTTGGACAGGTAGTTCTTCTTGGGCAGGATCTCCTTGCTGAAGCGGCAGTCGGGGTCGGCCTCCAGCTCGGCGATCAGCTTCTCGGTGGCGGCGGTGTTGGCCTTGCCGTCATCGTAGGTGGCGAAGTACTCCTCAATGGCAGCCTTCTTGCTCTCCTTGGTGGTCACTTCGGCCAGCTCGTGCAGCTTGGCGGCCAGCGACTCGCGGATCACCTTCTGGCCCAGGTAGATGCCCAGGCCGTGCTCGGCGTTGTCCTCGAACAGGCTGTTGGCCCAGGCGGGACCATGGCCGCTCACCTTGCTGGTGGTGTAGGGAGAGGTGGCAGCGGGGCCGCCCCAGATGGAAGAGCAGCCGGTGGCGTTGGAGATATACATCCGCTCGCCGAACAGCTGGGTGACCAGGCGGGCATAGGCGGTCTCGGCGCAGCCGGCGCAGCTGCCGGAGAACTCCAGCAGGGGCTGGTTGAACTGGCTGCCTTTGACGGTGGTCTCGGCCATCATGCCGTCCTTCTTGCGCACGTTCTCCACGCAGTAGTTGAACACTTCCTGCTGAGCCAGCTGGCTCTCCTGGGGCACCATCTTCAGGGTGCCCTTGGTGGCGGAGGTGGGGCAGACGTTCACGCAGACGCCGCAGCCCATGCAGTCCAGGGGAGAGACGGTCATGGCAAAGACGTAGTTCTCGCAGCCCTTGCCGTTCATGGCCTTGCTCTTCAGGGCGGCGGGAGCCTTGGCGGCCTCCTCGGCGGTGAGGGCGAAGGGACGGATGGTGGCGTGGGGGCACACAAAGGCGCACTGGTTGCACTGGATGCAGGTGTCGGGGTTCCACTCGGGAACGTTCACCGCCACGCCCCGCTTCTCATAGGCGGAAGCGCCCTGCTCGAACTGGCCGTCGGCGTACTTCTCGAAGGCGGAAACGGGCAGGCTGTCGCCGTCCATGCGGGCCACGGGCTCCATGATGCTGCGCACCATGTCCACGGTGGCGGGGTTGCCGTGCAGCTGCTCGGGAGCCTTGTCGTCGGTGGCGTTGGCCCAGTCGGCGGGCACCTCCACCTTGTGATAGGCGTCGAAGCCGGCGTCGATGGCCTTCCAGTTCATCTCAACGATGGCCTGGCCCTTCTTGGCGAAGGTCTTCTCGGCGGCCTGCTTCATATACTTGATGGCGTCCTCGCGGGGCAGCACGCCGGCCAGGGCGAAGAACGCGGACTGCAGAATGGTGTTGGTGCGCTTGCCCAGACCGATCTCCACCGCCTTGTCGATGGCGTTGATGGTGTACAGCTGGATGTTGTTCTGGGCGATGTAGCGCTTGGACTCGGCGGGCATGTGATGGGCCAGCTCCTCGTCGGACCACTGGCAGTTGATCATGAACACGCCGCCGGGCTTGACGTCCTGCACCATCTTGAAGCCCTTCACAACGTAGCTGGGGTTGTGGCAGGCCACAAAGTCAGCCTTGTTGATGTAGTAGGGCGCGCGGATGGGCTTGTCGCCGAAGCGCAGGTGGCTGATGGTCACGCCGCCGGTCTTCTTGGAGTCATACTGGAAGTATGCCTGGATATACTTGTCGGTGTGGTCGCCGATGATCTTGGTGCTGTTCTTGTTGGCGCCCACGGTGCCGTCGCCGCCCAGGCCCCAGAACTTGCACTCCACGGTGCCCTCGGCAGCGGTGTTGGGCGCGGGCTTCTCCTCCAGGGACAGGCCGGTCACGTCGTCCACGATGCCGATGGTGAAGCGGGTCTTGGGCTGGGCCTTGGTCAGCTCCTCGTACACGGCGAAGACGCTGGCGGGCGGGGTGTCCTTGCTGCCCAGGCCGTAGCGGCCGCCGATGACCTCGATGTCGCGGCCGCCCTCACGCAGGGCGGTGACCACGTCCAGGAACAGGGGCTCGCCCAGGCTGCCGGGCTCCTTGGTGCGGTCCAGCACGGCGATCTTCTTGGCGCTGGCGGGGATGGCGGCCAGCAGCTTCTCGCTCACGAAGGGGCGGTACAGCCGGACCTTGACCAGGCCCACCTTCTCGCCCTGGGCGGTGAGGTAGTCGATGACCTCCTCGGCCACGTCGCAGATGGAGCCCATGGCGATGATCACCCGCTCGGCGTCGGGCGCGCCGTAGTAGTTGAACAGCTGGTAGTCGGTGCCCAGCTTTTCGTTGACCTTGGCCATGTACTTCTCCACCACGGCGGGCAGAGCGTCGTAGTACTTGTTGCAGGCCTCACGGTGCTGGAAGAAGATGTCGCCGTTCTCGTGGCTGCCCCGCATGGAGGGGGTCTCGGGGTTCAGGGAGTGGTCGCGGAACTGCTGGATGGCGTCCCAGTTGACCATCTCGGCCAGGTCGGCGTAGTCCCACTTCTCGATCTTCTGGATCTCGTGGCTGGTGCGGAAGCCGTCGAAGAAGTTGATGAAGGGAACGCGGCCCTCGATGGAGGCCAGATGGGCCACCGCGGCCAGATCCATGACCTCCTGGGGGTTGGTCTCGGCCAGCATGGCGAAGCCGGTCTGGCGGCAGGCGTACACGTCGCTGTGGTCGCCGAAGATGTTCAGCGCGTGGCTGGCCACCGTGCGGGCGGACACATGGAACACGCAGGGCAGCAGCTCGCCGGCGATCTTGTACATGTTGGGGATCATCAGCAGCAGGCCCTGGCTGGCGGTGAAGGTGGTGGTCATGGCGCCGGCGGCCAGGCTGCCGTGCACCGCGCCCGCGGCGCCCGCCTCAGACTGCATCTCCATGACCTTGACCTGGGTGCCGAAGATGTTCTTCTGGCCCGCGGCGGACCACTGGTCCACATAGTCCGCCATGGGGCTGGACGGGGTGATGGGGTAGATGGCCGCTACCTCGGTGAACGCATAGGCTACATGCGCCGCCGCGGTGTTGCCATCCATCGACTGTTTTGCTCTTGGCATTTTTCTTCCTCCATAGCATTCGATTTAACGTTGCCCGCCGGAGGCTCCCGACGGGACGCGTTATTTCCGCCCGCGCGCACGAAAAACCGGCAGCGCCGGTGCTCCGCCCGCGCGGACAGCTTCTGCTGTCTATTATTTTAACAAAAGCGCTGTATAAAGTAAACCATTTTCCAGCCCCTTTTTTGGCCCCCAGGGGCAAAAAAGGGCAAAGATCCCGCCCGGCGCGGCCCCGCCCGCCCGTTTTTGCAAAATTCGCCCCCCGTTTGACAAGGGGGCGGTTTGTCGGTATCATGTAGAGTATATATATTCATTGTCAGCCCGGACACGGGCGGGATACGGGAGGATCGTATGAGCGCGATCATTTTCGCGGCGGCGGGCGCGGCAGGCGCCCTCTGGGCCGCCGCGGGCGCGGCGGCGCTGGTGCTGGTTTTGGCCGCGGGCCTTGCCGGCGGCTGGGCCGCCGCCAAGCGTGGGGTGCAGCTGCCGGGGCCCCTGAGCCGCCTGCTGGACAAGGCGGGCCTGGGCAACGAGGAGCAGGTCACCGAGGAAGACCTGTACGAGATGGTGGACGACGCCGACCAGCAGGACCTGATCGACGAGAACCAGCGGGAGATGATCACCAACATCTTCGATCTGGGCGAGGTGACCGCCGGCGACATCATGACGCACCGGATGGACATGGTGGCGGTGGAGGAGAACGCCAGCTGCCGGTCGGTGATCGCGGCGGCGGTGGAAAGCGGCAACAGCCGGCTGCCCATCTACCGCAAGACCGCCGACGAGATCGTGGGCGTTTTGTATGTGAAGGACCTGTTGTGCCTGTTCGACGAGCCCGCCGCCCTGGACGGGCCGGTGAGCCGCTTTGCCCGCAAGGTGATGTTCGTGCCCGAGAGCCGGCCGGCGGGCCAGCTGCTGCTGGACTTCCGCCGGGAGCGCACCATGATCGCCATCGTGGTGGACGAGTACGGCGGCACGGCGGGCCTGGTGTGCATGGAGGACATCCTGGAGGAGATCGTGGGCGACATCCAGGACGAGTACGACGACGAGGAGGCCGAACTGGTGGCCCAGGGGGACGGCTACGCCGTGGACGGGGCCATCGACCTGGCGGACGTGTTCGAGGCCTTCGGCATGGAGTGCCCGCCCCTCGCGGAGGACGAGGAGTTCGACACCCCCGGCGGCCTGATCATTGACAAGCTGGGCCGCATCCCCGCCGAGGGAGAGAAGGCGGCGGTGGAGTGGGGCGGCCTGCGCTTTGAGGTGCTGAAGGCGGGCGAGCGGCGCATCCAGCGGGTGCTGTGCACCCGGCTGCCCGACGCGGCCGACGCCGGCAAGGAAAGGGAGAAGAAGCATGAATCACAGTGAGACGACGCTGGACAGCCGCCCCGTGTTCGAGGGGCGGGTGTTCACCGTGACCTTTGACAGGGTGCGGCTGGAGAACGGGGCGGAGAGCACCCGGGAGGTGGTGCACCACCACGGGGGCGCCTGCATCGCGGCGCTGACCGACGCGGACGAAATTTATCTGGTGCGCCAGTACCGCTACGCCCTGCAGCAGGAGGTTCTGGAACTGCCCGCCGGCAAGCTGGAAAAGGGGGAGGACCCCTTCGAGGCGGCCAAGCGGGAGCTGGCGGAGGAGTGCGGCCTGGTGGCACAGCACTACACCGACCTGGGCGAATTTTACCCCACCGTGGGCTATTGCAGCGAGATCATCTATACCTGGCTGGCCACCGGCCTTTCCCCCTGCGCCATGCACCTGGACGAGGACGAGTTCCTCACCCCGGAAAAGCTGCCCCTGGACGAGGCGGTGGCCATGGTGCTGGACGGCCGCATCAAGGACGGCAAGACCGCGGCCACCCTTTTGAAGATCGACGCGCTGCGCCGCCAGGGCAAGCTGCCCCGCTGAAGCGCGGCCTGACCAAACCAAAAAAGCGAGGCGTTTCACGCCTCGCTTTTTTTCGTGCAGCGTCTGCCGGATGGCCTCCCGCACCCCGGCGGTCACCTCCCCGGCGGCGCTCTTCTTCCACCTCCCGCGGGATCATTTCCGTCGGCCCTGTCGCCGGTAATTCCTTCTTTATATACAAATAGTATTATCTGCAATACATTCTACATGATAGCTTGCCCCTGCATGTACCACACGCCCATTTTCCAGAGGAAAAAGGCGCTGACGGCGGCCAGAATCCAGCGCAGGGGGCGGGGCAGGCTGGCCCCGATGAGATACAGCGGCAGGCAGCCGAAGAGGTAGCGCCCGCCGCTGATGAGCCAGCCGGCCAGGTAGCACATCCCCAGGTAGGCCCCGCCCCAGATGAGCCAGTGGGTAGGGCATTTTTTCCAAAGGCCGAAAAAGAGCAGGGCCATGGCGATGAAATAGAGGGCCAGCTGGGCGTGGTAGATGAAGGGGGCGAGGCCGGGGTAGTCCAGCGCCATCTGCCAGTGCTGGGCGAGATTCGCCCCGATCCATCGGGTCGTCTGGTACCAGGGCGGGGCGGCGAGGAAATCGAAGAAGGCGAAGGGGTCGCCGAAAAGCCGCCAATTGAGGGCGAGGTAGCCGCCCCAGCCACGGAGGGGCAGAGCCAGCGCCAGGGAGGCGGGGCCCTGCTTTTGCTGCCGCCGCGCCCGCAGCCACAGGTACAAAAGGGGCAGCAGCAGCACCAGGCCCTGATTGCGGCAGAGGGCGGCCAGCGCCCCGAAGGCTCCGGCGGCGGGCCAGTTCCGCCGCCGGCCGAAGAAGACGCACAGGATGCTCAGCAGGATGAAAAGGCTCTCGGTGTAGACCCCCAGGGCAAAGAAGCCGAAGGGGTAAAGGGCCAGCAGGGCCACCGCGCAGACAGCCTGCTCTTTAGGCAGGTCCTGCCCGGCCAGGGCCAGCATCGCCGCCCCCGCGCCGCCCCAGCACAGCCAGCTCACCGCCAGGGCCGCCGCCTCCCGGCTGACGGCGAAGGGGGCCAGCACCCCGTGGAGCAGCCGCACGGCCAGGGGATAGAGGGGGTAAAAGACGATGTATTTGGCCGCCTCGCCCTCGCTCACATAGCCCTGGCGGGCCAGCAGCAGGTAGTGGGGGCTGTCGCCGGCGGTGGTGAACCGCTCCAGAAAGTGCCGCCAGAAGGCGGCCAGCCCCCCCGCCTGGCCCAGGTCCCGCCAGCAGAGAAAGGCGAAGAGCAGCTGGGCCGCCAGCACCCCGCCGGCGGCCAGGGCCAGCGCCGCCGGGCCGGGGGCCCAGCGGGGGGCGAGGGGCCGGGCGGGGGCGGCGGGCCAGAACACAAGGCCCAGCCGCTTTGCGCAGCGCAGGGCCAGCAGCGCCACAAAGAGCACCATCAGCGCCCCGCCAAAATGGCCGATGAACTGCCCCACGGCCTGTTCCCCCTTTCAGTGGCTCAGCATATACACCGCGCCGTAAAAATTGAAGAGCGCCCCCGCCCCCGCCAGCCACAGCGCGCCGCCGCCGAAGGGGCGGCGGGGCCGGGTGAGGTACCACCAGAGGGCCAGGGGGATGAGGTCCACAGTATAGCGGGCGCCGAACTGCCAGCCCCCCATGGTGCGGTGGAGGCAGAGCCCCGCCAGGGTGGCCAGGGCCAGGGCGGGGGCCAGCAGGTCCCGGCGGGCGAGATCCCTTTTCACCGCGGCGCGCGCGAGGTCGACCGCCCATAAGAGAAAGATGGGGCTGGCCACAAAGAGGCAGAAGCCGTTGAAGGTGGAGAAGGAGAGGTCCAGCGAGGGGGTGAGGGTGACGGGGCGCAGCACCCCCCACAGGTTCTGCCAGAAGTTTTCGGTGGTGAACTGGCCGCCGTCCCGCACGAACTCCGGCAGCCAGGAATGGCCGAACTCCAAGGGGCTGCCGAAGCGGATAAAGTTGTACCAGCCCAGGGCCAGGGCCACCGCGGCGGCGGGGGCGGTGAAGGCCAGCAGGCGGCCCCAGCGCCGTTCTTTGACCGCGGCCAGGGCGGCGGGCAGCCAGAGGGCGAGGGCGAAGAGGGCGGTGAAGGGGCGGCAGCCCACCGCCAGCGCCAGCAGCAAGAAGGCGGGGCCGCGCCGCTTTTGCAGCCAAAAGAAAAGGCCCCACACCGAAAAGGCGAAGTTGAGCACCTGGGCCTGGAACCACACGCCGCCGCTGCAGGCCAGCCAGAAAAGATTGCTGGAAAGGGTGGCGAAGAGGGCCCAGAAGGCGCAGGCGCGGGGCGCGTGGCCCGCCCGCCAGAAACAGAGGTAGACCCCCGCCAGGGCGGCCAGGGCCCACAGCGCCTGCCACAGGTTGCCCAGATCGAGGCCCAGGGCGGCGGGCAGCAGCGCGGCCACCGAGGGCACCGGCGGGAAGGAGAGGTAATAGCGCCCCTCATAGATGGCCAGTTCCAGCCAGGGGTAGTTTTCGCCGCCGTCGATGTACGCCCGGCCGGCCAGCCAGTTTTGGGCCTGGAGCAGGTAACTGTCGTAGACGTTGGGGGCAAGCAGGGTGCCCCCCGCCAGCGAGTGATACAAAAGGAGGGCCAGCGCCAGCAGCGCCAGGCTGCCCGCCAGCGCCCGGGCGTGGCGGGAGCCGAAGGCGCGGGGGGCGAGGGAAAAGCGGTGGGCCATGGGCGGGGCCTCCTTTCACGGGGTTTGGGTCTATTATACCACGAAGGGGCGGTAAGCGGCCACCGTTGCGCGAAAAGGCAGGCCGGGACCCGGCTGTTTTTGCGCGGCGCGAAAAAAGCCGCCCCGGCTTTTTGCCGGGGCGGCGGACGGGTCAGGGCTGTTTCTCCCCGTCCTTTCCGGGGCAGGTCCTTCCGCTCTGCCCGTGCTTCTCACACGTTTCTCTTGCGCAAAACCAGCGTCACCGCCAGGCCGATGACCGCCGCCAGCGCCAGCCCCGGCAGGGCCAGGCCCCAGGGGAAGCCCGCGGTCGGCTCCTGCCCCTGCGTGGGGGCGGGGCTTTCGGTGGGAAGGGGCACAGGGGTGGCCGTGGGGGCGGGGCTTTCGGTGGGTGCGGGCGTGGCCGAAGGCTCCGGCGTGGCGGTGGGGGCCGGGGTGGGCCTTGCGGTGGCCGCCGGTCTGGGGGTGGGGGTGGGCGCCGGAGCCGCCGTGGGCACGGGGGTGGCCGTGGGCGACGGGGTCCACTCCAGCTGATCCAGACGGGCCAGCAGCGCCCGGCAGCGGGCCAGCATGTTTTCCACCTTGTCCTTTTCCGCCTGGGTGGCGTCGGTGAGGTCGATTCCCTTCAGGGTCGCTTCCAGCGCCTGCAGCCGGGGCCGGGCGGCGCTGGTGACGTTTTCCACCGTGAGGCCCTCCATCTCCTTTTCCAACGTGGAAAGGGGCTTCATGGTCACGGTGACGGCGGTCACGCTGCCCGCCTTGTCGGCGGCGGTCACGGTATAGACGGCGTCGGTGTCGCCGGCAAGGGTGAAGCCCGCGCCGACGGCCGCACCGTTCACCGTCACGGTGTTCAGGTTCTCATCGCTGGCCTGCACCGCCTGCGTAACATAGTAGCTCGCGCCGTTTTCCACGCCGGTGAGGGCGGGGGCGGTGGCGTCCAGCACAAGGCCCTCGGAGTTGATGTAGGTCACGTTGCCCGCGTGGTCGGTGATTTTCGCATACACCACCAGCCGCGCCTGCGGGTCGACGGAGAAGGGTCTGGTATACCGGGTGAACGCCAGACTTTTCAGCTGCTCCAGCGTGAGGGCCGTGCCGCCGCTGTGGACATAATACTCCGCTGTGGGGGCCTTTTCCGGGGTGTAGCCGCCCACGGCGCTGCTGTCGTCCGAGGCGGTGACGGTCACGGTCTGGGTCTTATTGAAGAACAGGCCGAAGGTGACGTCGTTCAAAAACTGGTTCCAGCGGTTTTCGCCCAGAACGATCTCGCCGGAGGGCGGGGTGGCGTCCGCCTTCAGCGGGCCGTAGGCCCCGCCGCACACCCGGCACACCGCCTGCAAAAAGTAGGTGGCGTCGCCGCCGGAGCAGGGGGCGGGAGCGTCTTGAGCGCCGCAGCCCGGCCGCTGGCAGATGCCGGTGTGGGTGCCGTCGCCGCCGGAGACCCAGCCGCCCCAGTCGTGGGTCACGGTGACGGTGAGAGGCACATCCACGGTGTTGTAATTGGCGGTGTCCGCGGGGGTGAAGGTCGCGGGGTAGGTCTGTGCGCCCGCCGCGTCCAGGGTGGTCGTTCCATCCTCCCAGGCCCAGCCGGCGGGCAGGGCCACCCCGGAAAGGGGCTGCCCGTGCAGGCCGGTGAGGGGCGCGGGCTCCGTGTAAGAGGGCGTGGCCTTGGCAATGGTCAGGTCAAAACTGGTCTCTGCGTACCATTTGCCGGACGTGCCGGTCACGTTCAGGCATTTGGCCTGAATGGTGTAGGCGCCGGCGTTTTGGGGCAGGCCGGAAACATAGGCGCTGTCTTCCGCCCCCCTGGCTTTGTAAAAATAGTTCACCGTGGCCCCGTCGGCATTGCTGAGGGTGAAGTCGACCCCCGCTTCCACCGGGCTGCCGTCGTAGACGGGATTGCCGTTCTTCGCGCCGGACACGCCCTGTTTCTCATCGTAAACCGCGTAGGAGTAGTCTTTAAAAGCAGGGTCGCCGGTGTTTTGGTCGATATGAAGCACCACGTGCTGAGGGTCGATCTGCACCATTGCCTGAGAGCCTGGGTCCACATTAAAATAGCCGCCGCCGACCCAAACCTTCGAATTGTCATTTGTTTTGAATGTGGTGATCCTGCAGCAGCCGCCATTGATCTGGCAGGTACTTTCCGTCATCAGGAAATCATTGTCAGGTTTGACGGAACCGCCATTGATCGTTATGGCAACGCTGTGCATCTCCGCATCGACGATGCCCACTCCGTCGTTACCGTCGTCTATGATTTTCAGCGTGCCCTTTTCTCCGCCGGTCACGCCGTAAAAGACACTATCGTCGTTCAGATAGCCTTCCTTTAAATTGACCGTCCACTGCTTTGCGCCAACATCATTCAGGTTCGCATCCATGCGGATGCCGTTTTCACCGTTCATGTCTCTGTTGGAGTAGATGACAGGACAATCTCCTTCTGTCGTACTGCCGTTGATGTTGACGGTGCAGCTTCCGATGCCGTAGATGCCGCCGCCGATGCTGTCGGTGGCGGTGTTGTTCATGATGTCCGCTCCGACGGTCAGTACGGCCCCGTCGGCCACATACACGCCGCCGCCGCGGCCGTGCAATGCCTTGTTGTAGGAAATCGCGCGCGACGAGTCCTTGGAGCCTTTCTGGCACGTGAATCTCACGTTCTTGCCCACATACACGCCGCCGCCGTCGTTCCGTGCGGTGTTGTAGGTGATGGCCGCTTTGTTCATATCATAAAGGCCATTATTGGCCGCGGGCCCGGCCAGATAGACGCCGCCGCCGCTGCCGCCGTTTGCCTCGTTATCGGTGATCTCCGTGTTGACGTTGAACGCCCATTCACTGCCGGCTGCCGCATACACGCCGCCGCCGTTTGTAGTGGCGGTGTTGCTGCTGATTTTGGTGACGCCGTTGACGATGAGTGCGCCGCCGTCCACATACAGGCCGCCGCCGTTTTCTGCCGTGTTGCCGGTGATGGTCACGCCGCCTTCGGTGATGTTACAGGTGCCGCCGGAGGCCACATAAACACCACCGCCGTTTTGGGCTGTGTTTTCGGTGATGACGGTGCCGTTGATGTTGCAGGTGCCGTCAGCCACACAGACGCCGCCGCCGTTGCCGCTGTTATTGATGATCCTTTCAATTCTGCCGCCGTTGATGGTGCAGGCGCCGCCGTTCACCGTTACCGTATTGTCATTGCCCGTGACGGTGGTGCCGGTAAGGGTTGCGGTGCTTGTGCCGTTCACCGACAGCTTGCATCTGAGGGTGGCGTTGTTCGCTTTAAGGGAGCCGCCGTTCAGGGTGATGCTGCCGCTGACGGTGGCTCCTTCGGCAATGTTCACCGTGCCGCCCGCTTCCACCGTGAGGTTGACGGTAGAGGCGCCGCTGACATTGACCGTGGCGCCGTCTTTCACCGTGACGTTTCCCTGCACCGTGCTGCCGTCTTCCACGTTCAGCGTGTTGTACACAGTTACAGGGGCAGTGATCCGCACTCCGTGAAGGGTCAGCGCGCCGGTTTTTTCAACAGTGATTTCTGCGTCTGACGCCTCGATACATCCGCTGCCCACGCAGTCTTCAATGACGAGGGACGCGCCCACCTGCAAATTTCGTCCGCTTGAATTTCCATTTCTTAACAATAACTTGTTGCCCGCAAGGCAGAATGTCGTGCCGCTGTTTGAGAATTTGAGCGCGCCCTCTACTGTTACGTCGTTGGAAAGATAAAATTTTGTGCCGTTGCTATACTCGCCTGGGCCATTGACCTCGCCCCATGCTCTATCGGTGTGGCCGCCGTGGTCGGCGGCAAACACCGCCCCGGGCAGCACAAGGGCCAGCGCCGCGAGGCACACCAGGCCCCGCAGCAGCGCGGCGCGAATGGATGACTTTTTCATGTGGGTTCCTCCCTTTCTGCCGCCGTTCCGCCGTTTCCGGCGGGCAGGGCGTTGTTTTTTGCCGCCAGCACCGCGCGCAGCGAGGCGCGGATGGCGTTCAGCTGCAAGTTCAGATATTCCTCGTCCTCAAACAGGGCGTAGTGGACACAGGCCCGCACAAAGGAATAGGTCATGCCCTGGATGTAGTCCGCCGGCATGCCCAGCTTGCCGGAAAGCTGCCGGGCATACTCCCCATAGCGCCGGTTCACGCCCTCGAAAAATTCCCTGCCGCTTTGGCGGTATTTCGGGCTGGCGTACACCTGGTACATAAAACGGTATTTCGCGCCGTGCATCTCGGCGGTGACGCGGGGCATCTGGCGCAGAAAACGCTCGATGTCCGGCGCGTTTTTGGGCGCCAGCGCCATGAAGTCGTCCTCCACTTTGGCCATGCAATGAGCCGTCGCCTCAATGACGATGCGCTCTTTGGTGCCGAAATAATACACCAGCGCCGCGTTGGTCACCCCGCAGGCCTCCGACAGCATCTTCATGGTGGTGTTTTCCAGCCCGTATTCGCAGAACACGTCAAAGCATCTCTCCAGAAATTCCAGCGCGCGGGGGGAATAGTTGCGGGCCTCCATAACGGCCACCTCCCAAAAATTTACTAACCGGACAGTTAGCGCCCGGAGAAAAAAAGCAGGGATCTCTCCCTGCTTTTATCATACCAGAGGGCGACGGGGGACACAATCCCCGCCGCCCCGGCGCATTTGTGAAATTTTCGGAGCGGGTTTTCCACACGGTGTTCAATCCCAGGTGGAATACTGCGGGCGGGCGTACAGCAGCCGGTCGCCCACGTCCTCCTCATCCAGCACGCCGGCGGCCACCAGCTGCCGGTTGGCGGCCCGCAGCCAGAGGTCCGGCTGGGAGAGGCAGAGGGCCAGGAACAGGCCGCAGAACACCGCTGCGGCGACCCGCACCACCGGGAAGGGGCGGAAGAGGGTGATCAGGGCCAGCACCGTGAGCAGGGCCAGCACCAGGATGAACCAGCCGGAGACGATGCGCTTTGGGGTGAAACCGAAGCGGCGGATATAAAGGAACATCTTGGAGGCGCCCACCGCGGCGAAGAGCAGGTTGGAAAGGCACAGCAGCGCCGCCAGCCCTTTCAGGGCGGGGCTTTGGCGCAGGGGGATGCGGCTGGCCTTGGCGGCGGCGGTGAGCACCGAGAAGTTCAGCACCACCACGGCGCACAGTTCGAAAAAGCCCCGGCGGGCGTACTCGGCGGCGGTGAAGCCGGCGGGCAGGCTGCCGAAAAAGCCGCCGGTGAGGTAGTTCAGCTGCACCGCGAAGAAGGCGGCGTAGAGGGCCAGCAGCAGCGCCATGGAAAGGCCCAGGGCCCCGGCGGGGGCCAGGCGCAGCTTTTCCGCCCCGGCCCGCAGGGCCGGGCCCCGGGCGGGGTCGGGGACGGTTTTCAGCGCCCCTGCCGCCAGCCCGAAGAGATAGGCCCCCACCGGCAGGCCCAGCAGAAAATACACCAGTTCGGTGACCATCGCCTCGGGCAGGGTGAACCAGCGGAAGAAGGCTTCCAGAGCCGCGCCGAAGGCGTCGTCGGCGCTCGCCAGCAGCCGGGCCGCCAGCAGCACCACCACCGCCGCGGCGCAGAGGGTGACCAGCCCGGCCCAAAGGTTTCCCTTTTTGCGGTGGGCGAGGCTTTGCAGAAAATCGCCCAGCGCCCGCGCCAGCACCCGGACGCGCAGAAAGAAGTTGCCGAAGGGCACGGCGATCATCGCCCGCAGCACGTCCAGCGGCAAAAAGGGCCCGGTGCGCTGCTCGGTGAGCACGCCGGCGCGGGCCAGCACCCAGTAGGCGGCCGCCAGGTGCAGGGCGGCAAACTCCCACATCATCACCGCCTCGTTGTAGAAAAGGCTGGCGGTTTTGAAGGTGTAGTCCGCCGTCAGCGCCACCCACAAGGCCAGCCACAGCCGGCTCTCTTTGGAGGCGGGGCGGCCCGCCGCGCGGCACATCCACTCCACCCCCGCCAAAAACAGGGCGCAGAACAGCACCCGGAACAGCGGGCCGTTCTCAAAGCCCAGCAGCCAGCCCCGGACGTAGGCCCAGCCCCACAGCCAGCTGAGCAGCGCCGCCGGCGCCATCCATTTGGCCCAGACGGGCCGGGCGGGAGCGGGCGCACCCGGGGCGGGGCCGGGAACTTCCGTGGCGGAGGCGGGCCGCGGGCCGGCGTATGCCGGCGGGGGGGCGTCCTTTGCCGGAGCGGGGGAAGGGGCGGCCTGCGGGCCGGGGGCGCGTTCCGCCGGTGCCGGCTGCGGGCCGTAGGCGGGGGCGGTCTTTTCGCAGCCTTCTGCCGTCGGGGCGGCCTGTTGTGTGCAGGTGAGGGGCGTTTTTTCGCCGCTCACCGGCGGCTGGGCAGGCTCCGGGACGGTTTTGGCCGCGGCGGGAGCCTGCGGGCCGGTGCGGGCGGACAGGGGGACCGCATTCGCGGCGGCCTCCCCGCCCTGCGTTTTGGGTGCGTCAAAGAAAGGGGGGCGGGCGCCGCCCTCCATTTTGTTGGGGTCCATCACAAAACCCTCCTTTTCAGTTTTCGGGCGGCGGTCACTGGCTCAGGTCGGTGACCATCCCCCACAGAAGTTCATTTGTCTCATACACCCCCTGGTAGGGGCGTTCGATGTACCATTTGCCTTTTTCGGGGTAAACGAAAATCGTCTGCTCGCTGCCGTCCTCCAGCACAAAGTGTACCGAGGCCATGTCCGCCTTGTCCGGCACATCCTGTACGGTGGCCTTGCGAGTGGGCGCGGCGGCGGCCATGTCCTCCAGCAGCAGCCCGATCCAGCCGGGGCCGGTGCGAACGGCGCTCTCGCCCTCGTATTCCAGCCGCACTTCGCTCACCTCGTGGGCGTCGGGCAGGGTGAGGGGTTCGGCCAGGGGGGAGCAGGCGCCGGCAAACAGCAGCAGCGCCGCCAGCAGCAATGTCCAAAGGGTGCGTCCCATGGGCGGCCTCCTTTTTACAACGCGCACAGCGCGGACAGGGAAAAATTTTTTGCGTTCCATGGCGTGCTTCGTTCAGGTGTCCAGTTCTCCGAAGTAGAGCACGCGGGCCTCGGCGTCGTAGACCGCCACCGTGAAGTTGAAGGAGCCCCGTTCCAGCAGGGGGGTATCGGTCTGCTCCTGGCGGTCGATGAGGCGGTAATATCCCTTTTTCACCGGCGGCACCAGCGGCGCGCCCTCTTCATCGGCCAGAAAGGGGCCGTTGCTGCCCGCCGCCGTCTCCAGCCCCCAGACAAGGGCCTGCACCGTGTCGTCCGGCGGCAGGGGCTGCCAGGCCGGGTCGGCGCTGATCTGCTCTTCCATGCCGTCGTCCACAAAGGTGAACTCCATAAACAGCGTGCCGTCGCCGTGGAAGCCGCCCCGGTCGGTCTGGGTGTTGATGCTGGTGACCGCCTCCTCCTCCAGGCCCAAAACCCCGAGGGCATAGGCGGCTTTCTCCTTCGCGCTCGCGCCGATGCCCGGCCTGCCCGCTTCGCCGCAGCCCGCCAGGGCCAGCGCCGCCAGCAGCGCCGCGGCGATACACAAGATCCTCTGTTTCACGGCTCGTCTCCTTTCTCCTCGTCCTCGCCGGGCACATACTCCAGCAGGTCGGCGGGCTGGCAGTCCAGCGCGCGGCAGAGGGCGGCCAGGGTGGAAAAGCGCACCGCCTTGGCCTTGTTGTTCTTCAAAATGGAGAGGTTGGCCGGGGTGATGCCGATCTTCTCGGCCAGTTCTCCCGCGCCGATCTTGCGGCGGGCCATGACCACGTCCAGGTTGATGATGATGGGCATTCCACCGCCCCCTTTATATCGTCAGGTCCAGCTCGGCCTTCATGCCGATGGCCCGCTGGAACACGTTTTTGATGATGCGCACGATGAGCCCCATGAAGGCCGCCGCCGCCGCAACCAGCACCATGGGCAGGTAGAACGCCGCGCCGGCGAGGCAGAGGGCCGCCACCGCCATGCAGCACCAGCTGGCCGCCCGCAGATGGCGGACGTTGGCGGGCACGAACACCTGTTCCGCCTCGATGTTGGCCAGCAGGCGAAACAGGTTATACAGCAGCACATAGGCCGCGGCGCTGGCCGCATAGAGGGTGATGAGGCCCCACACCAGATGGGCGGTGTCGTTGATGCCCTCGTAGCGGCTGGTGCGCAGAAACCAGTTCACCAGCCACCAGCCGGCCGCGTCGCACACCGCCACCGCGCCGGTGAACAGCAGCACCGCCAGCTTGGAGAGGGAGAGGCTGTTCTGCTCGTTCCACAGGGGGGTCTTCTCCTTGTTTGAGGCCTTTCGTCTGCCCCAGACCAGGGCGGCGGCCCCCGCCGCCGCCAGCGCCACCGGCCAGAGGGCCAGGCCGTAGACCGCGGCGATCCCGTAGTTGCGGTAGACCGGGTGGTAGCCGTAGACTCCCGCCCAGATAAGGTCGGTGAGCACCTCCGCCGCCACAAAGGCCAGCAGGGTATTTTTGACCCCCGCCTTTTTTCGCAGGGGGCGAACACCCAGCAGCAGAACAAAATACAGCGCCGCCAGGGCGAACCAGAAGACCAGCCAGAGACCGGCGCCCCGTATCTGGCTGAGCGAGAGGATGGCAGTGAGCATATCGCTCCACCTTTCTTTCGGCGGGCCTGCCGCCCGCCGTTTTTTCCGCCGCGGGCGGCGAAGGAAGAAACGCTCCGCCCGGCCCGGCCGTCCGCGGCGCGGCCAGCCGCCCCGCTCTTTGAGGTCAGTATACCACGGGGTATATCGAATTACAAGTGTTTTTTATCGTTTTTCGATAAATTTTTGTTCCAATGCGATAACACCACAAGATGTTGCGGCGGCGGGGGAGGGCGGGCACAAGGGTGGAGCCACCCGGCTGCCGGGCCGGGCGGTACAGGACAGCATCCCCGCCAGGGGCGCGGCCTGCCTGTTTTGCCCGGCATACCGCCTGATGAAATCCGTGCCGGGCGGGGCGCTGCCGCCGCGTAGTGCGCCTGAGACGAACACTTTGGCCGCCAGGACAAAGTATCCGGATCACAGCGTGCGGCGACGGACAGCAACGCGCCACCCCCGCGCCAAACCGAAATACCCTCCCGCGCCCCGGACCGTTCGCTTCTTTCGTGCCGCGTGCCCACATACTGCGCCCGGTCCCTCCGCACCGCACGCGGCGTCTCGGACATTTTCCACGGCGAAGGAAAATGTCCGTTCCGATGCGCACTACATGCGGAGGACCGGGCTTCGCCACAGCCCGCTGGTGGCGGACAGCGTGCCGGTGCCTGCCGCTCCTTTTGCGTGCGCCGGAGGGCGATGCCTCCGCGCCAAAAAATTCCCGCACCCCGCTCTTTTTGCGTCCGCACGGGGGCACCACCCTCGCACGCGGCATCTCGGACACTTTTCACGACGAGGAAAAGTGTCCGTTCTGAGGCGCACTAAGGGTGGTTCCCCCGCGCTGCCGGGCCGGGTGGGGAAGGCAGGCAGGCCGCTCATATTGGCGGCACCACCCTTGCGCTCGGGCCGGCGGCGTGGCATAATGGGAGAGGAAAGGCGGGATGCCCCATGAAGCGGGTGAATATCACCGTGCTGCGCAAGGAATTTTATCCGGAATACGCCGACGCCTACCTCACCGAGGGGCGGGAGGTAGGCCCCTGCCCCATGCTGGAGGTGGGCGACACCTTTGTGTTCGAGGGCGGCGCGCAGATGCCCCAGGGCTTTTGCCCCTGGGCCTGGGTGGACATTTACAACAGCGTCAGCGCCCTGGCCGCCGGCGCAAGCTACGCGCCCTGGAACAACCGGGAAGGCCAGACCATCGTGTGCTGCACCGACGGCATCCGCCCGGTGGTGTTTGAACTGCACGCCATGGAGGAGGGGGAGTGACCCCCTTGCCCCGCAAATTTTGGAACAGGAAGAATCGCTTATGACTGAACTGACCATCACACAGGAATATCTTCTTCTGGCGGTGAACGACCGGGGCCGCTTTTCGCCCCTGAACCCCCAGCAGCCCATCTGCCTGGTGGCGGCGGCGCTGCTGGAACTGGAGGGGGCGGGCTGCGTGCTCTTTTCCGGCGAGCGGGTGGGGCTGGCCGGGCCGCTGCCCGCCGCGCTGCGGTGCCTGAAACCCCTGTACAACTTCATCGACCGGCCCCGGCCGGCGCCGCTGGCCATGGTGCTGCGGGACTTCGCCCCCGACGGGCCCAAACAGGAGGAACTGGCGGAGGCGGTGGGGGAGAGCCTGCACGACGCAAAGCTGGCCAGCCCCCAGCGCTCGCTGGCGGGGCGGGTGTACTACCTGCCGGCGGCGGGGGAGGCCGGCCGGCGGCTGGAACGGCTGCTTGTGCACCTGTGCGGCGAGAGCGGCCCCACCCCCCGGGAGGCGGCGCTGGCGGTGCTGCTGTGCCAGAGCGGTGTGGTGGCCCAGAAGGCGGGCGCGGCGGCCGCTGCGAAGGCGGAGTGGGCACTGGCCGCCCTGGTGGCGGCCCACACCCCCGCGGGCGAGGCGGCGCTGGCCGCTCAGGCCGCCGTGGACCGGGTGAACGCCGTGCTTGCCAAAGGATAAGACGGGCCGGACCCTTTCACAAAAACAGGGAGCCGGAGGCAAGTGCCTCCGGCTCCCGTTTTTCAGTTTCGCAGCACCTTTTCCAGGGGCTTGCCCCGGGCCAGTTCATCCACCAGCTTGTCCAGGCAGCGGATGCGCTGCAGCAGGGGGTCGTGGATGGACTCCACCCGCACGCCGCAGACGCTGCCGGTGACCAGCGCCGTCCGCTCGCCGATGGCGGGGGCGTCGCCGAAAAACTTCCGGCAGTCTGCCCCTTCCTCCAGCAGCCGGGCCAGCGCCTGGCCGTCGTAGCCGGTGAGCCAGCACACCGCCGCCTCCACCTCGGCCCGGGTGCGGCCCTTGCGCAGCGCCTTGTTCACCAGCAGGGGATAGACCTTTGCGAAGGGCATGGAAAAGAGTTTTTCCTGTTCCATCGGTTTCTCCTTTTTGGAAAAGGGGGCCGCCGGCTGCGCCGGCGGCCCCCTTGGTCACTGGGGATTTACTCCTCGTCGCCCTCGTCGTCGGCGGGCTCCTCGTCCGCCGCCGCGTCCTCGGCGGCCAGCGCCGCCAGTTCCTCGTCGGTGAGGGCCTCCTCCGGCTCGTCCTCCGGCTTTTCCACCGGCTCCTCGTCGCTGCGCTCGGTGCGGGCCACCGTCACCACACGGTCGCCCTCCGCCAGGCGCATGACCCGCACGCCGCTGCCGTAGCGGCTCTGGACGTTGATGTCCTCGGCGTGCATCCGGATGATGATGCCCTCCTGGCTGATGAGGATGACGTCGTCCTCCTCGTCCAGGATCTTGATGCCGGCCACGCCGCCCTTGGCATAGTTGCGGATGCCCTTGCCGCCCCGGCTCTGGAGGCGGTAGTCGTCCACCCGGCTGCGGCGGCCCTTGCCGTTCTCGGTGACGGTGAACACCGTGGCGCCCGGGCGCAGGATGCCCACGCCCACCACCTCGTCGCCTTCGGCCAGCCGCACGGCGCGCACGCCGTGGCCCATGCGGCCCATCTGCCGCGCGCCCCGCTCGTCAAAGCGGATGGCCATGCCGTTCCGGGTGGCCAGCAGCAGCTCGTCCGAGCCGCTGGTGATGCGGCACCAGGCCAGGGAGTCGCCCTCGTAGAGGCTTACCGCCAGAAGGCCGCTCTTGCGGATGTTGGCGTAGGCCTCGATGGGGGTGCGCTTGATGAGGCCGCGTTTCGTCACCATGGTCAAAAAGCCCTTGGCCTCGCTGGCGGGCATGCACACCATGCGGATGACCTTCTCCTCGTTCTGCAGGGGCAGCAGGTTCACGATGTTGGTGCCCTTGCTGGTGCGGCTGCCCTCGTAAATCTGGTAGCCCTTGAGCCGGTAGACCCGGCCCTGGTCGGTGACAAAGAGCACATAGTCGTGGCTGGAGCCGATGAACAGCTCCTCCACGAAGTCCTCGTCCTTGTGGCTAAGGCCCGAGATGCCCCGGCCGCCCCGCTTTTGCACCTGGTAGGTGTCCTTGGACTGGCGCTTGATATACCCCGCGTGGGTGAGGGTGAAGACGCACTCCTCCACCGGGATCAGGTCCTCGATGTCCACCTCGCCGCTGACGTGGGCAATTTCGGTGCGGCGCTCGTCGCCGTACTTCTCCTTCAGCGCCAGCAGTTCCTCCTTGACGATGGCCAGCACCCGGGCGTCGTCCGCCAGGATGGCCGTCCAGTCGGCGATCTTCTCGTTCAGTTCCTTCAACTCGTTCTCGATCTTGAGGATCTCCAGACCCGCCAACCGGCCCAGGGGGAACTTGCAGATGGCGTCCGCCTGGGGGTCGTCAAAGCCGAACTTGGCCATGATGGCGGCCTTCGCCTCCGCCTGGCCGCCGCCGCAGTGGCGGATGGTGTAGATGACGTCGTCCACGATGTCCACGGCGCGGGCGAGGCCCTCCAGGATGTGCGCCCGCTCCCTGGCCTTGTTCAGGTCGTACTGGGTGCGCCGGCGGATGACCTGGTCCTGGAACTGGACATACCGCTCCAGCATGGTCTTGAGGGTCATCACCTTGGGCACGCCGCCGTCCAGCGCCAGCAGGATGACGCCCACCGTGTCCTGCAGCTGGGTATAGCGGTAGAGCTGGTTTAAGACCACCTGAGGGTTGGCCTCCTTCTTCAGCTCGATGACGATGCGCATGCCGTGCCGGTTGGACTCGTCGTTCAAATCGCTGATGCCCTCGATGCGCTTGTCCTTCACAAGGTCCGCGATGCTCTCGATCAGGCGGGCCTTGTTCACCATATAGGGAATTTCGGTGACGATGATCTGGAACCGGCCGTTCTTCTTCTCCTCAATTTCGGCGCGGCCCCGCAGGGTGATCTTGCCGCGGCCGGTGGCGTAGGCCGCCCGGATGCCGCTGCGGCCCATGATGACGCCGCCGGTGGGGAAGTCGGGGCCCTTGATGTGCTCCATCAGGCCGGCCAGGTCGATGTCCGGCTCGTCGATGAGGGCCACCGCCCCGTCGATGACCTCGCAGAGGTTGTGGGGCGGGATGTTGGTGGCCATGCCCACGGCGATGCCGGTGGAGCCGTTGACCAGGAGGTTCGGGAACCGGCTGGGCAGCACGCTGGGCTCCTTTTTGGTCTCGTCGAAGTTGGGGCCGAAGTCCACCGTGTCCTTGTCGATGTCGGTGAGCAGCTCCATGGCCATCTTGCTCATCCGGGCCTCGGTGTAACGGTAGGCAGCCGGGGGGTCGCCGTCCACGCTGCCGAAGTTGCCCTGGCCGTCCACCAGGGGATAGCGCATGGAGAAATCCTGGGCAAGACGCACCATGGCGTCGTAAACGGAAGCGTCGCCGTGGGGGTGGTAACTGCCCAGCACCGCGCCCACGGTGTCCGCGCTCTTGCGGTAGGGGTGCTGGGGGTCGTTGCCCCGCTCGTGCATGGTGTAGAGGATGCGCCGGTGCACCGGCTTCAGGCCGTCCCGCACGTCGGGCAGGGCGCGGGAGACGATGACGGACATGGAGTAGTCCAGAAAGGCGCTCTCAATCTCGTCCTTCACGTCCCGCACGATGAGTTTGGTGCCGGTGCCGGGGATCATCACAAAATCTTCGTTCAATGGTGTTCACCTGTCTCTTTCTGAAATAGGGCGCGTCACACGTCCAGCGTGGCGTAAAGGGCGTTCTTCTCGATGAACTCGCGGCGGGGTTCCACCTTGTCGCCCATCAGGATGGTGAAGGCCTCGTCCGCCTTCACCGCGTCCTCGATGGAAATCTGCACGATGACCCGGTTGTTGGGGTCCATGGTGGTCTCCCACAGCTGCTCGGGGTTCATCTCGCCCAGGCCTTTGTAGCGGTTGATCTTCACGCCCTGGCCCATCTCGGCGGACAGCTTGCTCATCTCCGCCTCGTTGTAGGCGTAGCGCACGTCCTTGCCCTTGGCCAGCTTGAAGAGGGGCGGCTGGGCGATGTAGACATAGCCTCCCTCGATGAGCGGCCGCATGAACCGGAAGAAGAAGGTGAGCATCAGGGTGCAGATGTGGCTGCCGTCCACGTCGGCATCGGCCATGATGAACACCTTGTGGTAGCGCAGTTTCGAGATGTCGAACTCCTCGCCGATGCCGCACCCGAGAGCGGTGACCACCGGCATCAGCTTCTCGTTGCCGTAGACTTTATCCAGCCGGGCCTTCTCCACGTTGAGCATCTTGCCCCACAGCGGCAGGATGGCCTGGATGTTGGAATCCCGGCCCATCTTGGCGCTGCCGCCGGCGGAATCGCCCTCGACGATGTAAATTTCGGTCTTGGAGGGGTCTTTTTCGCGGCAGTCGGCCAGCTTGCCGGGCATGCGGCTGGTCTCCAGCGCGCTCTTGCGGCGGACTAAATCGCGGGCCTTGCGGGCGGCCTCCCGGGCGCGGGCGGCCTGGGTGGCCTTCTCGTAGATGGCCTTGGCCACGCCGGGGTTCTCTTCCAAAAATTCCTTCAGCTTGTCGTACACAAGGCCGGACACCAGGCTGCGCACCTCGGTGTTGCCCAGCTTTGCCTTGGTCTGGCCCTCGAACTGGGCGTCGGTGAGCTTGACGCTGATGATGGCGGTGAGGCCCTCCCGCACGTCGGTGCCGGAGAGGTTGTCGTCCTTCTCCTTCAGATAACCCTTCTCCCGGCCGAAGTCGTTGATGACCCGGGTGAGGGCGGTCTTGAAGCCCTCCTCGTGGGTGCCGCCGTCCGGGGTGTGGACGTTGTTGGCAAAACTCAGCATCAACTCGTTGAAGCTGTCGTTGTACTGCAGGGCCACCTCGGCGATGATGTCGTTCTGCTGGCCCTTGAAGTAGATGGGGGTGGGGTGGAGCACCGTCATCTGCCGCTTTTCGTGGATGTACTCCACAAAGCTGCGGATGCCGCCCTCGTAGCACATGCTCTCCCGCTTGACCTCCTCGCCCCGCTCGTCGGTGAGGGTGATGCGCACGCCGGCGTTGAGAAAACTCTCCTCCCGCAGGCGGGTGAGAAGGGTGTCGTAGTCGTAGACGGTGGACTCGGTGAACATCACCGGGTCGGGCTTGAAGCGCACGGTGGTGCCGCTGGAGGCGGCGGGGCCCACGATCTTCAGATCGCCGTCGGCGATGCCGCGCCTAAAGGACTGGCGGTACTCGTGGCCGCCCCGGCGCACGCTCACCTCCAGCCACTCGGACAGGGCGTTCACCACGCTGGCGCCCACGCCGTGCAGGCCGCCGGCCACCTTGTAGCCGGAATTTTCGCCGCCGAACTTGCCGCCGGCGTGGAGCACGGTAAACACCACCGTCACCGCCGGGATGCCCAGCTTGGGCTGGATGTCCACGGGGATGCCGCGGCCGTTGTCGGTGACCTCGATGATGTCGCCCTTTTTGATGGTGACCTCGATGTGGTCGCAGAAGCCCGCCAGCGCCTCGTCGATGGAGTTATCGACGATCTCGTACACCAGGTGATGCAGGCCCCGGGGGCCGGTGGAACCGATGTACATGCCCGGCCGCTTGCGCACCGCCTCCAGGCCTTCCAGCACCTGAATCTGGCTGCCGTCGTAGTCCTCGGCCTGGCCCACTGTCTGCTTGTTCAACTCGTCTGCCATTCTCTCGTTCTCCTTATCCGTGTTTCAAAGCGCGCTGCCGCGCTGGTATTGGTCCAGATTGTCCAGCCGCTCGCACCGCCGCTGCAGCGTGCGGGCGGAGATGGGGCTGACGAACACCGTCTGCACCGGGAAATCGGTCACCACAAAGCTTTTGGGCAACTCCCCGGAAACGGTGACCACCGCCCCCTCCTCCTCGGCCCGGCGCAGGAACAGCCGGGTGTTCTTGGCCACCGAACTGGAGTCGATGTCAAAGATGCCGATGATGTCCCTGGTGTGGACCACATAGTCCTGCCCGAGATGAAGATACATGCTATCCCTCCAAAAGCCGGCCGCCCTCCATCCGGAGCATGACCCCCGCCGCCTTGTGAAAGAGGCTGGAGTCGCAGGCGGTGACGATGGTCTGTTTCTCCCGCACCCGGGTGAGCAGGTACTCCTGCCGGGCGGGGTCCAGTTCGCTGAGCACGTCGTCCAGCAGCATCACCGGATGCTCGCCGGTGACCTCGGCGGCCACCGCCGCCTCCGCCAGCTTGACGCTCAGCACCGCGCTGCGCTGCTGGCCCTGGCTGGCGAAATTTTTGGCGGGCTGGCCGTCCAGCACCAGTTCCAGGTCGTCCCGGTGGGGGCCCGCGGTGCAAAAGCCCGCCCGCCGGTCGGCCAGGCGGCTGTCGGCCAGGGCGGCGGCCAGCCCCCCCGGCGAAAACCCGCAGCGGTAGCAGAGGCTCAACGCCTCGCTGCCGCTGCTGATCTCGGCGTAATTCTTTTGGGCCAGGGGCGCAAGGCGCGCCATCCACGCCGCCCGCCGGCGGCGGATCTCCTCCCCCTGCACGGCCAGGTCGGCGTCGAAGGCGTCGCACATTTCCGCCGCGCCGGGAGTGCGCTCCCAGAACTTTAACAGGCTGTTTTTCTGGGCCACCAGCCGGGCGTAGCGCCGCAGGGTGGCCAGGTACCCGGGGTACAGCTGGCACAGCGCCGCGTCCATGAAGCGGCGGCGGCGCTGGGGGCTGCCCTTGACCAGTTCCAGGTCGCCCGGCTCGAACACCACCGCGGTGAACAGGCCCGCCAGCTCCGAGGCGCGGCCCGCGTCCACCCCGTTGATCTTGCAGGTGCGCCCGGGGCGGGGGCTGTCCTTGGTGCCCACCGCCAGCCGCACCCACACCTCGCCTTTGTCCTCCCGCAGGATGGGGCCCTCCATCACCGCGAAGGGCTGGCCCTGGCGGATGAGCTGGGCGTCCTTGGCACCCCGGAAACTCTTGGCCCCGGTGAGCAGCCACACCGCCTCCAGCAAATTCGTCTTGCCCTGGCCGTTGGCCCCGGTGATGACCGTGAGCTCCTCGCCGGGCCTGAAGTCGGCGCTGGCGATGTTGCGGTAGTTGGCCATGATGAGACGTTTCAGCCGCATGGCGTTCAGCGCCCTTCGCCGATGGCCACGGTGCGGCCGTCCAGGGTGACGGTGTCGCCGGCCCGCAGCTTCTTGCCCCGCATGGTGCACACTTCGCCGTTCACCTGGACCTGGCCTTCCTGGATGAGCAGCTTTGCCTCGCCGCCCGTCTCCACCAGGCCCGCCAGCTTGAGCAGGCTGTCCAGCTTGATGTATTCGGTGTGAATCAGAATCTTTTCCATATTCGCTCTCTTTTAGTCGTTTTTGAAGCGCACCGGCAGCACCAGATAGATGAAGTCGTTGCTGTCGTCCGCCGGCAGGATCTTCACCGGGCTCAAGGGGCCGGTCATCTCCATGGCCACCTTGTCGCAGCGGGCGCTGCGCAGCGCGTCCAGCAGGTAGCGGTTGTTGAAGCCGATCTCCACCGCCTCGCCCTCGATGTCCGCGTCGAACTCGTCCACCACCTTGCCCAGGTTCGTCTGGCAGCGCACGGTGACCTTTTTGTCAAAGAGGATGCGCAGCGGGTTTTTCAGCCGCTCGGTGATGATGAGGCTGGCCCGCTCGATGGTGTCGATGAAGTCCCGCGTCTCCAGAATGACCCTCGTCTTGTAGCCGGAGGGGATGACGTTGGAGTAATTGAGGAACTCGCCCTCGATGAGGCGGGAGAGGATGACGTAGCTGCCCGCCTCGAACACCACGAACCGCCGGTTGGCGGAGATGTACACGTCCTGGTCGTCGTCGCCCAGCAGCTTATTGACCTCGGTGAGGGTCTTGGCGGGGATGATGATGCGGATGTGCTTTTGGGCGGTGATGGGCCGCTCCACGATGGCCAGGCGGTAGCCGTCCAGCGCCACCACGGTGAGCTTGTCCTCCTCGATGGCGAACAGTTCGCCGGTGTGGGCGGGCTTTTTGTCGTCCTGGCTCACGGCGTAGAGGGTCTTGTCGATCATGTCCCGCAAAGTGCCCGCCTTGAGGCTGAGGGTGCGGTCGGCGCCGGGGTTCGGCAGGTCGGGGTAGTCCGCCGCGCTCATGGCCAGGATGTCGAACTCCGCCACGCCGCCTTTGATGGTGGCGTTGCCGCCGTCGCCGGTGGTGATGTCGATGTCCCCCGCCGGCAGCCGACGCACCATGTCGCCCAAAAGCTTTGCCGACAGCACGATCTCCCCCGGCTCCCGCACGTTGGCCTCGATGGTGGTGGTGATGGCCATCTCCAGGTCGTAGCCGGTGAGGGTGAGCTGGAAGCCGTCCGCCTTCAGCAGGATGCCCTCCAGCGCCGGGATGGACGAGCGGAGGGTGACAGCCCGGCTGACGCCGTCGATGGCGGCGGATAAAAGGGATTTGTCGCAGACGATGTTCATATTCTGCGCTCCTTTCTTTCAAAACGCGAAAAGGCGTATATAACAAACCTCAATGGAGCCGTAGTAATAGGGGGTGTGAATCTTGTGAAAAAGGGGGACGAGCCCTCTGGCGGCGCGGCGTGAAGGGTTGTTGACAAGTTTTTCGTCTCTGTGAGCAACTTGTTGAAACCGCGCGGGGCCCGGATTTTTCCACACCGGGGTGTGGAAAAGGTATGTTGAATGTTGAATACTATGTTGAAAAGGTTGAATTTCACATTCCGTTCACACCCGGCCCTTGCCGGCGGCTCAGGTGCGCACGTTTTTGATGATGTCCTCCACCGTCTCCTTGAGGCGGCGGTCGTTTTGCAGGTTCTGCTCCATGGCCTTGAGGGAGTAGACGATGGTGGAGTGGTCCCGGCCGCTGAACTCCCGGCCGATGTCCTCCATGCTCATGCCGGTGATCTCCCGCACCATATAGATGGCGGTCTGCCGGGCGGCGGAGATGTTGGCGGTGCGGCGCATGCCCCGGATCTCGGCGGGGGAGACGTTGTAGGTGCGGGCCACCTCGCTGATGATCTTCTCGATGGTCACCGGCACCGGCTGGGTCTCGTTGAGGATGTCCTTGATGGCGTTCTGGGCCACCCCGATGGCCGGCTGGATGCCCTCCAAAAGGTAGTAGGCGTTCAGCTTCTTCACCGCGCCCTCCAGCTGGCGGATGTTGCTCTTTAAGTGGTTGGCGATGAACTCGGCCACGTCGTCCGGCATCCGCAGGTTGAGCAGTTCCGCCTTGCGGCGGATGATGGCTACCCGCGTCTCGAAGTCCGGCGGCTGGATGTCGGCGGTGAGGCCCCACTCGAACCGGGTGCGCAGCCGCTCCTCCAGGCTCTTGATCTCCTTGGCGGGGCGGTCGCTGGCCAGCACGATCTGCTTGCCCGCCGCGTGCAGGGTGTTGAAGGTGTGGAAAAACTCCTCCTGGGTGCTCTCCTTGCCGGCGATGAACTGGATGTCGTCCACCAGCAATACGTCCGCCGGGCGGTAGGTCTGGCGGAACTCCTCGGTGCGGCCCGCCTGGATGGCGCTGATCAGCTCGTTGGTGAAGGTCTCGCAGTCCACATACACGATGTTGAACTCCGAGTGGTTCTTTTTGATCTCGGTGGCGATGGCGGTGAGCAGGTGGGTCTTGCCCAGGCCCGACTGCCCGTAGATGAACAGGGGATTGTAGGCCCCGGAGGGATTGGAGGCCACGGCCTGAGCAGCCGCATAGGCGAACTGGTTGGAGGGGCCCTTGATGAAGTTTTCAAAGGTGAAGTCGTAGCGGCCGTCCGGTTCCGGCTCGGCGGGCACGGGGGCCTCCGGCTGGGCCGCCGCGGGCACCACCAGCTCCACCTCCACGTCGAAGCCCAGCACCGCCGCCAGCGCCTCCTTCAGAAGGGGGGTGTACCGGTCCCGCACGATGGTGCAGATGAAGTCGTTGCGCACCGCCAGCGTCACCTTGCCGCCCGCCTCGAAGCGCACCGCCTCCAGCCCGTCGATGTACAGGTTGTAGGTGGCGTCCACCAGGCGCTCTTTGCAGTATTCTTTAGCCGCGGCCAAAACGTCGTTGAAAGAATCCATAGGTTTTTAACGCTCCAATATTTGATGATTTGGTATCCGATTCATTATATCATAGAAGGTTATGTTTTACAATTCTAAATTACTATTATATATATTATTTCTATTATAGCGGAATATGGGCAAACAGCGGCCGTTTCATGCGCAAAAAGGGCTTTGTAAGGCAAAAAACCTTTTCAGAAAGTGTTGACAAACCTTGCGCTTTTCAAGTATACTTTTATGTTGCAGGGCCATCCCTAAAAGCTGGGACGGGCAAAATGAAAAATCCGCCCCGCGCCGCGCGGGGTCACACATTGGAGGAATACATCATGAAAAGAACTTTCCAGCCCAAGAAGCGTCAGCGCAGCGGCGTGCACGGTTTTCTGAAGAGAATGGCGTCCAAGAACGGCCGCAAGGTCATCGCCGCCCGCCGCGCCAAGGGCCGGGCCAAGCTGTCCGCCTGAAATAGCGCCTTGTGAACAAAGGCAACACGCGAAGGTCACTGGTTATCAGGTGGCCTTCTTTTTCCATATGGGGGAACCATGCGATACCGGCCCATCACAAAAAATAAAGAGTTCTGCCGGGCCTACGCCCGGGGCAAGGCCTATGTGCACCCCAAGCTGGTGCTGTATGTGAACAAAAACCGTCTGGGCCGCACCCGGGTGGGCCTCACCGCCACCAAAAAGATCGGCTGCGCGGTGCAGCGAAACCGGGCCAGGCGGGTGATGCGGGCGGCGCTGTACCAGACGCTGCCCTACAACGTGGGGGCCTATGACCTGGTGTTCGTGGCCCGGGGCCAGACGGTGCGCTGCAAGAGCGGCGAGGTGGCCGCCGCGGCGGCCCAGCTTTTGAAAAAGGCGGGCCTTGTGCCATGATCGCCCGGCTGCTCATCGCCCCGATCCGCTGGTACAAAAAATACCTCTCGCCCCATCTGGGCAACAACTGCCGCTTTCGCCCCACCTGCAGCGAATACGCCATGGAGGCGCTGGCGGTGCACGGCGCGGCCAAGGGCCTTGTGCTGAGCGTCTGGCGCATTTTGCGCTGCAACCCCTTCGGAAAGGGCGGCTACGACCCGGTGCCCGAAAAGGGCCGCTGGAAAAGCGATAAGCGGAACCTCTTCCGCTGAAAGCGCTTCCCCCTCCTTTACTCTGCCTCTTGTGACTCGGGCGGTTTGCGCCCGCTTTGAGTCCTTCGAACCAAAAAATAAACAGTCCCGGCGCGCAAACGGGGCGGAATGGAACAACTATGGGATTTTTGGGTTTTCTTGGCACCCCTCTGGGGTATGTGCTGCAGTGGATGTACAACCTCTTCGGCAGCTACGGCTGGGCGCTGATCGTCTTCACCATCGTGGTGCGTCTGTGCAGCTTCCCGCTGCAGATCGGCCAGCAGAAGAACACCGCCCGCATGGCGGCCTACAAGCCGATGATCGACGAG
>DWYI01000017.1 GCA_019118765.1 Candidatus Allofournierella merdavium
CGAGATCTACTTTGACCGTGGCCCCGAGCACGGCTGCGGCAAGCCCACCTGCAAGGTGGGCTGCGACTGCGACCGCTATATGGAGGTCTGGAACCTGGTGTTCAGCCAGTTCGACTCCGACGGCAAGGGCAATTACACCCGGCTGGAAAAGCCCAACATCGACACCGGCATGGGCCTGGAGCGTCTGGCCTGTGTGATGCAGAATGTGGGCAACCTGTTCGAGGTGGACACGGTGCGGGCCATCCTGAACCATGTGGAGCGCATCAGCGGCCACATCTACGGCCAGGACGAGAAGACCGACATCTCCATCCGCGTCATCACCGACCACATCCGCTCCACCACCTTTATGGTGAGCGACGGCATCCTGCCCTCCAACGAGGGCCGCGGCTATGTGTTGCGCCGCCTGCTGCGCCGCGCCGCCCGCCACGGCCGGATGCTGGGCATCGACCGCCCCTTCCTCACTGAACTGGTGGACACGGTCATCCATGAGAACAAGGCCGGCTATCCCGAACTGGAGGAGCACGCCGACTACATCAAAAAGGTCATCGGCACCGAGGAGGAGCGCTTCTATAAGACCATCGATCAGGGCCTGAACATCCTGAACGGCCTGATCGACAACATCACCAAGGCGGCGCTCTCCGGCAAGGAGAAGATCCTCTCCGGCATCGACGCTTTCAAGCTGAACGACACCTTCGGCTTCCCCCTGGACCTGACCCGCGAGATCGCCGCCGAGGCGGGCATCACGGTGGATGAAGAGAACTTCCAGGTGGAGATGAAAAAACAGAAGGAGAAGGCCCGGCAGGATCGTCTGTCCCGGGACATCTCCGGCTGGAGCGCCGACCTGTTCGGCGAATTGAACGCCGCACCCACCGTGTTCACCGGCTATGATGTGCTGGAGGACAAGGGCACGGTGCTGGCCCTCTCCGACGGGGAGGAGCTGCTGGAGGCGGTCTCCACCGACGACGGCGCCAAAGAGGGCGTGCTGGTGGTGCTGGACCGCACCCCCTTCTATGCCGAAAGCGGCGGCCAGGTGGCGGACACCGGCACCATTGTTACCGCTTCCGGCGCGCGGCTGGAAGTGAGGGCGGTCAAAAAGACTCCCAAGGGCTTCTTTGTGCATACCTGCACCCTGACCGAGGGCACCGCCATCGTGGGCGAGAGCGCCACCGCCAGCGTGTCCAAGGGCCGCCGGCGCGCCATCGCCCGCAACCACACCGCCGCCCATCTGCTGCAAAAGGCCCTGCGCGAGGTACTGGGCAGCCATGTGCATCAGGCCGGCTCCTACGAGGACGACGAGCGGGTGCGCTTTGACTTCACCCATTTCAGCGCTGTCACCCCCGAGGAACTGGCGCTGGTGGAGCACATCGTCAACCAGAAGATCTTTGAAGCGCTGGACGTCACCGTGAAGAATATGCCCCTGGCCGAGGCCAAGAAGATGGGCGCCATGGCCCTCTTTGGCGAGAAGTACGGCGAGATCGTGCGCGTGGTGGATGTGAGCGGCTGGTCCACCGAGTTCTGCGGCGGCACCCATGTGAGCAATACCGCCCAGCTGGGCTGCTTCAAGATCCTCAGCGAGTCCAGCGTGGCGGCCGGTGTGCGCCGCATCGAGGGTACCACCGGCACCGGCGTGCTGCGCCTGCTGGACGAGCGCACCGAGATGCTGCACAAGGTGGCCGGCAGCCTGAAGGTGAACAACCTCAAGGACCTGCCCTTGCGCGCCGAGGGCATTGCCTCCGAGGTCAAGAGCCTTACCAGGGAACTGGAACAGCTGAAGGGCGAGATGGCCGCCAGCAAGATCGACGGCCTGTTCCAGAACGCCGCCGACGTGAACGGCATCAAGATCGTTTCCGCTTATTTCTCCGGCACCGCTCCGGAAGCCTTGCGCAGCATGGGTGAAAAGATCCGCGACAAGGCGCCCAACGCGGTGAGCGCTCTGGTGGGCAGCACCGACGGCAAGATCACCCTGGTGGTCTCCTGCGGCAAGGGCGCCCAGGACGCCGGCCTCAAGGCGGGCGCCCTGGTCAAGCAGATTGCGGTGATCGCCGGCGGCAACGGCGGCGGCAAGCCCGACCTGGCCATGGCCGGCCTGAAGGACGCCACCAAGATCGACGAGGCGCTGAACGCGGTGCCCGGCATCGTTGCCGGCATCCTGCAGGCCTGAAAAACTGACGAAACGCAGCGCCGGGCCGCACCGGCCTGGCGCTGCGATCATTCCGAAAGGAGGAGACTGTTGATGGACGATTGCTTGTTCTGCAAAATCGCGGCAGGCGAGATCCCTTCGAACAAGCTGTTCGAGGACGATCGCATCCTGGCGTTTTACGACCTCAATCCCCAGGCGCCTGTGCATTTTCTGGTGATCCCCAAGACTCACATCGACTCCGCCGCCAAGCTGGAGGAAAAGGACGGAGCGCTGCTGGCCCATGTGTTTGCCACCATCGCGCGGTTGTGCGACGAGTTGGGCTGTGAAAAGGGATACCGGGTGGTCACCAATGTGGGGGAAGACGGCGGCCAAAGCGTGCAGCACCTGCACTTTCATGTGCTGGCAAAGCGCAGCCTCGCCTGGCCTCCGGGCTGATTTCACGCCGCCGGACGGCGCGTAAAGTACGCTGTTGTTGACCTGTGCAATTGTGGATACAGGAGGAAACTTGAATGTCTCAGAAAACCTATTCGCTGCAGGTGGCAGGGCTCACCCGTGAGTTGCCCATCTGTGCCGTCAACGAGCATCTGGATATTGCGGCGTTTGTGATGTTCAGCGATGTGGAACTCACTGTGGCCTGCGCCGAGGAACTGCTGAAGCGCTGCCCGGAGTTCGATGTGATCGTCACCGCCGAGGCCAAAGGCATCCCTCTGGCCTATGAGATGGGCCGCCAGAGCGGGAAATTGTACATTCCTGCCCGTAAAGGTATTAAACTTTACATGAGTGACCCGGTGGTTGTGGAAGATGAATCCATCACCACCAGCGGAAAACAGAAGCTGGTGATCGACCGCAAGGACCTTGACGCCATGAACGGCAAGCGGGTGCTGATCGTGGACGATGTCATCAGCACCGGCGGTTCGCTGCACGCGCTGGAAGCACTGGTGGGCCGCAGCACCGGAACCGTGGTGGCGCGGGCAGCCGTGCTGGCGGAGGGCGACGCCGCCGACCGGACGGATATCGTGTATCTGGAGAAACTGCCGCTGTTCCCGCACTGAGCACCATGAGGCGCCCGGTTGCCGTTTTTGGCGGCGCATACATCCTCACCCAGCTGGCTGCTGTCAGTCTGCCGCCGGCGGCTTTTTTGCCGCTTGCGGCAGCTTTTGTATGCGGGTGCATCATCGCTTGCGCTTGCGGAAAACGCGGCACGGTCCGCATTCTGCCGGCGGCGATCCTGATCGGATTCTCTGTGCAGTGCATAGGCTTTACAACGCAGGTGCAGCCGGCGCTTGCACTGGTCGGGCGGCGGGTGGACACGCTGGCCGAGGTGGTGAGCGCCGAGCCGGGCTTTGCGGAGGACACCGCGCGCGTGCGGCTGAAGCTGACGGGCACAGACAGTGACGGCCGGAACCTGGCCGGGGTGCTGGTGGCGGTGGACGTCTTCCCGGATTGTGAGGCGGGGCAGCGATTCCGGGTGTCTCTGTTGGCGGAGGCGCTGGAGGAGGATGATTATCTGTACTCCAGCCTGGCGGACGGGGTCTATCTGGAGGCCGAGTGTCTGGAATCGCCGGAACTGGCGGGAGAAAGCGGAAGCATCCTCTACGCGCTGCGCCGTTTTCAGCAGCAGTTCGCCGCCAATGCGGCACGCTATCTGCCGGGCGACGAGGGCGGAGTGCTGGCAGCGGTGGCCAGCGGCGACAAAAGCCGCCTGCCCGACGATGTTGTCGAAAATTATCGTGCCGCCGGCATTTCACATCTGCTGGTGGTGTCCGGGCTGCATCTCAGCCTGGTGTGCGGCGTGTTCGCCACCCGGAGCGGCGGCCGGTTCCGCCGTCTTCGGGCGCTGGCGGCCCTCGGCCTTGTTCTGTTTATGATGGCTCTTACCGGCTTCACCCCTTCGGTGCTTCGGGCGGGTGTTGGCGCGCTGATTTTCTACACAGGGGATCTGTTCCTGCTTTCCGCCGACTCACTCACTTCCATGGGGCTGGCCGCCGTGCTCATCAGTCTGCAGGGACCTTATGCCGTGTGCGACCTGGCATTTCAGCTCTCCTTTGCCGCCGCGCTTGGCGTGGTGCTGGCGGGCGGTGTTCTTCGCTCGCTTCGCCCGGATGCCAGCGATAAGAAGGAGACGCCGCCGCTGGTGAAAATACGTTTTTATGCGGCCGACCTGTTGCTGCCCACGGTGTTCGCGGCTCTGTTCACCCTGCCGGTACAGCTGCTGGGCGGGCTTGCGGTCAGCGGTGTGTCGGTACTGGCAAATCTGCTGGCGCTTCGGCTGGTGGGCTTTTGCGTGGTCTTTGGCATGCTGGCCGGCAGCTGCGGGTTCTTTCCGTGGCTGGAGTTTGCTGCCCGCGCTTTCTCTCTGGCGGGCGGATTGCTGGCAAAGCTGCTCAACGCCATCGCGGCGTTCTGCGCGGCGCTGCCGCTGGCCCGTCTGCCGCTGCCCCGGGAGTATACCCTCATCGTGCTGGCGGCGGTGGGGGCTGTCGCGCTCTGTGGGTGGCGTTTGCGCTTTCGGCGGCTGGCATGCCTGGCGATCGCGCCGCTGCTGTTGCTGGGCATTGTCTGGGCAGCGGTGCTGCAGCGTGACACGGTGGAGATCGCCGTGGTGGGCAGCGCCGCCAGCCCCTGCGTCGTGGCGGTACAGGACCGGCAGGCGGTGGTGGTGTTCCGGGGCGGCGATGCCAATGCCGAGCAGGTCCGGGAGTATCTCCAAAGCCGGGGCATTGAACGGCCGCAATGGGTGGTAGACCTGCGCACCGGCGCAAGTTCGCCGCCGCCCGAAGCGGTACATACCCTTTCCCTGAAGGATTTTGGGGTGAACGAGGCCCACAGTGCCGCCGTATGTGATATAATGACGACAGCGATCCGGCTGCGGAAAGGGTGCCTGGTAGTGCTGGATATCAGGGGCTACAAGATCGCCGTTCCCTCGGGAACGGCCAACACCGGCACGCCGGTGCAGGTGGATCTGGCGGTGACGGGCAGCGCCGCGCCGGGCAACCTGCGGGCAAAAACGCTGCTCACCCGCATGGCCTGCGGCTGGCAGGCACAGCAGCAATGCGATCTGTACTATGCGCCGCGCAGCGCCCGGGTCCTGATCCGGCCGGGCAGGGCGGTGGTGTTGAGGGGAGGAACCTATGCTTTACAACAAGACCCAGTGGCGTGAAGCGCTGGAAAAGGGCGCCCCCATCTTCTATTTTTACTCCTCTGACCTGTTCCTGGCGCGGGCTGCCGCCGAGAAGACCCTTTCGGAACTGGCGGCCGCTACCGACGGCGAGGTGACGGTGCTGGAAGGCCCCGCCCCCGGCGTGGAGGAACTGGTCATGGCGGCGGGCACCATCTCCTTTTTCGGCACGCGCCGCATCGTGTCGCTGCCGGACCTGCAGCCCGCCGCCTACGGGGAAAAGGATCTGGACGAGGTGTGCGATGTGCTGGCCAGCGCGGAGAACGCCGCCTTTGTGGCTTACAGCGTGTTCAGCGAGGAGCGGGGGCAGCTGAAGATCGGCAAACAGGCAAAAAAATTGATCGCCCTGTGCGAGAAGTCGGGTTACGCGGCGCAGCTGGTCCATCCCGGCCCCCAGCAGCTGCGGGCGCTGCTGCGCCAGCGTGCCCATGAACTTGAGACCGAACTCTCGGAAAACGCGGCCGCCGCGATGCTGGAGCGGTGCGGGCAGGATATGTATCTGTTGGAAAACGAGGTGGACAAGCTGGCAGCGGCCAGCGGTTACATCGAGATCACCCCCGCGCTGGTGGTGGAGATGGGCACCCGCAATCTGGAGGCGGATGTGTTTGACATGGTGCGCTGCGTCACCTCACGAAACGCCGCCCGCGCCTGTGAGATTCTGGAGGTGCTGCTGCGGCTCAAGACCGACCCCATCGCCATCACCGCGGCCCTGGCCAGCAGTTTTGTGGATATGTACCGGGTCAAGGCCGCCCAGATGCAGAAGCTGGATTTCAACCGCGTTCATAAGGACTTCGGCTATACTGGAAAGCCCACCCGCCTGCAGATCAGCGGCAAAAACGCCAGCCGCTACACACTGGCGCAGCTGGGCGCCTGCCTTGGGGTGCTGGCCGAACTGGACGACGACCTGAAGGGCGGCTCGCCCACAGCGCCGGACGTGTTGCTGCAAACCGCTCTGTGCCGCCTGGCGGCGGCGGGAGGCGCCCGGTGACGGGCGGACGGCCGCGGGTCCGGCAGGTGCTGGTGGTGGAAGGCCGCTACGACGCGGCGGCCCTTGCCAACGCGGTGGACGCCCTGATCCTGACCACCGACGGATTTGCCATCTTCAAGGACAGGGAGACCCAGGCACTGCTGCGGGAACTGGGGCGGCAGCGGGGGGTGATCCTTCTCACCGACCCGGACGCCGCGGGCTTCCGCATCCGGCGCTTTGTGGCGGACCTGGTGGGGGCGGAACATGTGCGCCACGCCTATGTGCCGGCGGTGGCGGGCAAGGAGCGGCGCAAAGCCGTTCCCGGCAAGGAGGGCCTGCTGGGGGTGGAGGGCTTCGACGTGCAGGCGCTCCGGCAGGCGGTGCTGGCCGCGGGCGCGCAGCGGACGGCGGAGCGCGCCGGGCGGGCCATCACCTACGCGGACCTTTACGCATGGGGCCTCTCGGGCACGGCGGGGAGCAGGGAAGAACGGTATGCATTTTTGAAGCGGCTGGGCCTGCCGCCGCGGCTGTCCAAAAAGGCGCTGTGCGAGGTGCTGAACAGCCTTTACACCTGGGAAGAGATCGATGGGATGCAAAACGGACCGCAGCGGGGCTGACGCCCGCGCCGCGGTCCGTTTTCCGTATGCTTATTTCAGTTCGCCGTCCAGCAGCTGCCGGCAGTACCAGGGCTTTTCCAGCGTAAAGTTTTTTCCGCTCACGGCGGAAAGGGAGGGCGGGCAATCCGCCGGGAAGGTGAGCCGCCAGGCGCACAGCGCCTGGTATTTGAAGCGCAGCTGCCGGTTCACGGCGTTCTGGCCGTATTTCCCGTCCCCCAGAATGGGGCAGCCGATGCTGGCGAGATGGGCCCGGATCTGGTGGGTGCGCCCGGTGATGAGCTCCACCCGCAGCAGGGCCAGCCGACCGCTGACCGCCAGCGTTTCATAGCGGGTCTCAATGGGCAGGGCATCGGGAGAAGGGTGTTGCAGCACAGTGACCCGCCCCTTGGCGGCGTCCTTTTTCAGCCACCCGGTCAGGGTGGCTGCGGGGGGCTCGGGGCGGCCGAAGGTGACGCAGAGGTATTCCTTTTTCAGCCGGCGGGCGCGGATCAGTTCGGTGAGATCGGCCAGCGCCGGAGCGGTCTTTGCCACCAGCACCAGGCCGCTGGTGCCGGTGTCCAGCCGGTGACACAGCGCGGGCGTGAACCCGCCGCCGGGCTGATACTCGCCCTTCTGGTGGAGATACAGCAGCACTCGGTGGATGAGGGTGTCCGGCTGGGCGTCATCGCTCACCGGCAGGCCGGCGGGCTTGTCGGCAATGAGCAGCTGGTCGTCCTCATACACCACCTTGGCCGGGTATTTCGCGCCCAGAAAAGCAGGGCCTTCCACGGGGCCGCTCGCCTTCAGCTGGTCTGGCAGCAGGAACAGCCTGATCTCGTCGCCCGCCTGCACCCGGGTGGAAAGGGGCTGTTTTTTGCCGTTCAGCTTGATCTTGTTCTCCCGCAGGGCCTTGTTCAGGCGGCCGGGCGTCAGCACCGGGTAAAGCTGCATCAGGTATCTGTCCAGCCGGGTGGGCAAAAGACAATTCACGCGGAGCACTTCCATCTTACTCGATCACCAGATCCTTTCCCACCAGCGGGCGGGCGTCCGCCGTGTCCAGCGTCACCATCAGCCAGCCCTCGTCGCTGTCGTCCACATCCAGAACGGGATAGCGCTGCTCCCCGCAGAGAAGGACCGCGCCCGCCGCAAGGCGGCGGCGGGCGAGAGGCGTGTCATAAAACAACACCACCTTGTTGGCGTCCGCCTCACGGCCGATGTCGGCCAGATTCGTGCTCAAAACACCTTGGTACCAATAATCGTCGGAGTAGTCGGCAACGCGCAGGGGGAAATCCTCGCTGTACGCCACTGCAAGGTCATGGCGGTAGCCTTCCAGCCCCGGCGCGATCACATACAGCACGGGTTCGGCCTCGCCGTCCCCGACTTGCGCGTACAAAGCCCCGCACCAGGCGCCCTGTTCTTCGGCGGCGTCCGCCAGACGCAAGAACGTCTCGGCCCGCTCGGTCACATACAGGCAGTCGCCGCGCAGCCCGCCGGCCAGCACCTCGTCGATCAAGGAGGCGCGCCGTGCGGCCGCGGCTTCTTCGTTGTAGCGGGCCACCACCGCGGTGTCGGTGCTGTTCATCCCCTCGTCGGCGGCGTACAGGGCCAGCTCCAGCCCGGTCCGGGTCAGCGGGTCCAGCGCGATCAGGGTGGCGTAGCGGCCGCGGACCGCGTCAAAGAAGTCGGTCGTTGCGCTCAGTTCCGGCGTCGTCCCGGTGACAAGGTCGGTGACGATGGGGGAATACGCCCGCAGCGAGGCGGCTTTCTGTGAAAGCGCCGGGCTCAGATCCGCCAGCTGCACCAGGCACATACAGGCGAGAGCCAGCGCACCGCCTTGTTTTACAGGCAGGGCGGCGCACAGCCGGGCAAGCCCCGCCACGGCTGTGAGCATGATGAGATAGTAGACCGGCCAGAACATCCGGCCGCTGCTGCGCAGGGTGGTGGCCAGTTCCACAAGGGCCTGCGGCAGGGGGATGCGGGCCAGGGTCGCGCCGTTGGCCGTGACCACGTTGCTCACCGCAAAGACGGTCAGACAGGCGCAGACGAACAGCAGCCAGAGGTGCCGGCGCAGCAGCGCGGGCAGACGCCGGCGCAGGGCCCAGTCTCCCCACAGCACGGCCGCCGCCGCGCCCAGCAGCACTCCGAGACCCAGATAGTTGAACCCGTCGTAGTTGCCGCCCGTCTGGTTCTGCACCGGCAAAAACAGGCTCCAGACCACCCCGCGGCTGGTAGGGTTCCACAGCGCGTTCAGATTCATGGAAAAATAGCCGTACTGGTTGCCCGCGCCCCCCGCGCCGGAGCCGGAGAACACGCCGAACAGCCAGCCCACACAGGCGGTGGCCGCAAGGTCGGCCGCCAGAAAGGCGGCGGGCTTTGCCGGCTTTCGGTTGCGCTGAACGTGACCAGCCAGCAGCGCGAAGGTGACGGCGTAGGTCATGGGCACAAAATAGGGGTGCAGGGCAATGGCCAGGGCATTGACGGCGAACAGACCCTTAAAGCAAAACCGGTTTTGCCGGGTGCCCAGCACATAATAGTACAGTGCCGCCAGGATGAGGAAGTGCGCCGCCAGCGAGGTGTGGCGGAAAGCCCGCTCCAGCAGGATGGGGCTGAGCACAAAGGGGACCGAACCCAGCAGCGCCGTCAGGTCCGAGTGCACAAACAGACCCACCAGCAGCGCCGCGAAGCCCCCCTGCAGCGCAAAGCACAGGGCGGTATACAGCCCGAAATACTGGAACGTCTGGGGCAAAAGCGGGCTCAGCAGGCGGAAAAAGGCCGCAAAGAGCGGGATGGAATCGGTGAAGGCGATGCTGGTGCCGTCCGGCCAGTTCAGATGGTCCGTCTCACACAGGGGCAGCGAAAGGGGAGACTGGCGGTAAAACAGCCAGCCCGCGTAATGCTGCTGCACGTCCTGCTCGATGTAGCCGCCGCGCAAAAAGGCGTCGTTGGTCACATCTAGCGCTGAAACGCCGTACACACACAGAAAGGCCGCAAGGCCCAGCAGGGTCCCCAGCAGAAAAAGACGGGTGTTTCGTTGTTTGGTCAGGGTCATCGCAGCCTCCGTGCATGGCCGCCCGGCACAAGGCGGGCAGCGTGTTTCCATTATTATAAGGCATGAACGGCAAAAATACAATTTCCCACCCCTCGTGTTGACTTTACCGGGTGGGTATTGTATAGTATAGAATAGTTTTTCAACTGCGCCGCTGTGGCGGAACTGGCAGACGCAAGGGACTTAAAATCCCTCGGTGGCAACACCGTACCGGTTCGATCCCGGTCAGCGGCACCACGCCGGAGCAAACGCTTGTTTGCCCCGGCGTTTTTCTCTTTTGCACAGCAGGAGGGGTTCGATATGCCTTCGGAGATCACGGCCGCCGTTTGCGGTGTGCTTGCGCTTTTTTGCCTGATCGTCAGTGTCATGCAGTTCATGGAAAAAGGCCCGCTCATGAACAATGCCTGGATATGGGCGACGAGGAAAGAACGGGAAGCAATGGACAAAAAGCTGCATTATCGCCAGTCCGGCGTGGTGTTTGCCTTTCTGTCTGTCATATTTTTCTGCATTGCGCTGGAGTGCGTCCTCTTGACCGGCTGGCTTTTTCCTGCTGCAGGCGGGCTGTCCGTTGCAGTGATAATCTATGCTTTTGCATCTTCCGCAAGAGATTTGGGCAGCGGAAAATACTGAATTGGATTTTCAGTCACAACGCAAGAAAACAGGGCTTGCATTTTGTGAAGGGAACTGATATAATGTAAAAAATTTGCGAAGGAGGCCGGCGGGCATGAAGAAAAAAGTGCTTTTGAAAAATGCGCTGTTGGCTTTTTCGCCGGTTTTGTTTTCGGTTTCCAAAGAGGCATTGGTGTTTTAACACCAATGCCTCTTTTTTTGGCTTTCTATGCGCCGGTGGTTCCCGTCGGTTTTTAGAATAGAGCAGCAAAGAGACAGAGGAGGAAAATGTGAATGAATGAGAAAGTGAACGAGGGCATTTTTGACGCCCGCCAGCTGGGTGTGCCCAAAATGATTATTTTGGGCGTGCAGCACACCTTTGCGATGTTCGGCGCCACGGTGCTGGTGCCTCTGCTGACCGGCCTGGATGTGTCCACCACGCTGCTGTGCGCGGGCCTGGGCACCCTGCTGTTCCACCTGATCACCAAGGGCAAGGTCCCCGCGTTCCTGGGCTCGTCCTTCGCTTTCCTGGGCGGTTTCGCCATCGTCGCGCCCATGGCCGCGGACGGCACCCCCAACGTTGAGATGCTTCCCTACGCCTGCGGCGGCGTGGTGTTCGCCGGCATCGTGTATCTGGTCATGAGCCTGCTCATCACGGTGTTCGGCATCGGGCGCATCATGCGCTTCTTCCCCCCGGTGGTCACCGGCCCCATCATCATCGCCATCGGCCTGATTCTGGCACCCAGCGCCATCACCAACTGCCAGACCAACTGGCTGCTGGCCTTCGTGGCCCTGGGCACCGTTGTGGTCTGCAACATCTGGGGCAAGGGCATGGTCAAGATCCTGCCCATCCTGCTGGGCGTTCTGGTGGCCTATGCGGTGGCGCTCATCACCCGCTCGGTGGATTTCGCCCCCATCGCCGAGGCCAGCTGGCTGGGCTTGCCTGTACACACCAGCGCCATGGCCAAGTTTGACATCTCCGCCATCCTGACCATCATGCCCATCGCCCTGGCCACCATGATGGAGCACATCGGCGACATCGCCGCCATCAGCGCCACCACCGGCAAAAACTACATCCGCGACCCGGGCCTGAACAAGACCCTGCTGGGCGACGGTCTGGCCACCAGCCTGGCCGGCATCCTGGGCGGCCCCGCCAACACCACCTACGGTGAGAACACCGGCGTGCTGGCTCTCACCAAGATCTACGACCCCCGCGTGATGCGCATCGCCGCCGTGTTTGCCATCCTGATGAGCTTCAGCCCCAAGTTTGACGCGGTGATCAACACCGTGCCCACCGCCATCATCGGCGGCGTGTCCTTCATCCTGTACGGCATGATCAGCGCCATCGGCGTGCGCAACGTGGTGGAGAACCAGGTGGACTTCACCAACAGCCGCAACCTCATCATCGCCGCGGTGATCCTGGTGAGCGCGCTGGGCTTCAACAGCCTGGGCGGCCTTACCTTCAACGTGGCCGGTGTGAGCATCACCCTGTCCGGCCTGGCCATCGCCGCCATCCTGGGCATCCTGCTGAACGCCATCCTGCCCGGCAACGACTACCAGTTCGACAAGGTGGACAGCGAGACCGCCGAGAATCCCATGAACATGCAGGTGTGAGCCCCGCGCACGCCTGATCCCACAGCCCTGCCCTACGGCAGGGCTGTTTTTGGGCTTGCGGCAGCGGCCCTGAATACCGCAATGAAAACCGATGGGGGCAAACGCTTGTCTCCCGCCGAAAATTGTACTATAATATCGGAGTACACTTTATCCGTTGGGCTGTGCGGCAAGGGAAAGGCCGCGGCGCAGTGCGCAAACAGCGCGGCGGCAGCATAGAGTGAAATATATGAAAGAGGGGAATGGATGCAATGAAGGAATACGGTTCCATGGACCGGGCCGCGCTGGAGGCAGAACTCAGCTCTCAGCAGAGCCAGTACGACGCGTTCAAACAGAAAGGTTTGAAACTGGATATGTCCCGCGGCAAACCCTGCCCGGAACAGCTGGATCTCTCCAACGACATGATGAAGCTGGAAAGTTACATCGGTGAAAACGGTGTGGACGCCCGAAACTACGGCTACCTGGAGGGGATGCCCGAGGCGCGGCGCTTCTTTGCCGACCTGATGCGTGTGCCCAGCCCGGAACAGGTGCTGGTGTGCGGCAACTCCGCCTTGTCCACCATGTACTATCTGGTGGATCTGGGCTGGCGCGTGGGTTTTGCGGATTCCGTGTGGCCCTGGCGCTTCTGCACCAACATCAAATTCCTTTGCCCCACTCCCGGCTACGACCGGCATTTCAAAGTCACCGAGTACTTCGGGTTCCAGCTGATCCCGGTGCCCATGCTGGAGAGTGGCCCGGACATGGATGTGGTGGAGCAGCTGGTGAAGGATGACGACAGCGTAAAGGGCATCTGGTGCGTGCCTGTTTATTCCAATCCCGACGGCTACTCTTACAGCGACGACACCGTGCGCCGGCTGGCTGCCATGCAGACCGCCGCGCCCGACTTCAAGATCTTCTGGGACGACGCCTACTGTGTGCACACCCTCACCGACGAGGTGTACAATGTGCTGCCCATCCTGGAGGAGTGCGACAAGGCCGGCCATCCCGACCGGGCGCTGATGTTCTGCTCCACCAGCAAGATGACCTTCCCCGGCGCGGGCGTTGCGGCCGTGGCCTCCAGCCGCAAAAGCATCCAGCACATCCTGAAGAACATGAGCTCCATGATCATCAGTTACGACAAGATGAACCAGCTGCGCCATGTGCGCTTTTTGAAGGACCGCAAGGGCGTGCTGGAGCATATGGCGAAGCATAGGGCCATCATCGCGCCGAAGTTTGATCTGGTAAAGCAGATCTTCAGCCGTGACCTGGGCAGCTGCCCCGGCATCGCCCACTGGACCGAGCCCAAGGGCGGTTACTTCCTGAGCCTCTATGTGATGGACGGCTGCGCCAAGCGCACGGTGGAACTGTGCAAGCAGGCGGGCGTGGTGCTGACCCCCGCCGGCGCCGCGTATCCCTATGGCATTGATCCCCACGATCACCACCTGCGCATCGCCCCCACCTATCCCAGCCTGGAGGAGTTGGAGCAGGCCGCGACGCTGCTTTGCATCTGCGTGCGCATCGCCACGCTGGAAAAACTGCTGGCCAAATAAACCCTGTTCCGAAAGGGCCGCCCTCGCAAAAAGGGCGGCCCTTTCTTGCGTGTTGACAAAGATGCCGGATGATGGTATATTACATTTAATAATAAAGTTAAATGTTAAATGAGGTGACTTCATGGCGATGCAGGATACGCTGCGGGCGCTTGCAGACCCCACGCGCCGTGAAATACTGACACTGCTGCGTGCAGGCCCGCGAACAGCCGGGCAGATCGCCGAGCGGTTTCCGGTTTCGGCGGCGGCGGTCTCCCGTCATCTGTCGGTGCTGAAGGAAGCGGACCTTGTGCGGGATCGGAGGGACGGCAAGTATATTTACTATGAACTCAACGCCTCGGTGCTGGAGGAGATCCTGCTCTGGTTGACGATGCTGAAGGGGGAAGGGAACCATGGAACTTTTGAATAGACGCAAGGCGCTGGCGTCCTCCGCGCTCATCCTGCTGCCTGCGATGGCCGGCATTGCGCTGTGGAACCGCCTTCCCGGCGGGAATGGCCCGGAAAAGCTGGCTTTCTGCCTTGGTACACCCGCCGCGATGCTGGCGACCCACTGGCTGTGCCTCTGGCTCACCTTCCGCACCAACCGGCAAAACGGGCAGAGTAAAAAGGCGCTGGAACTGGTGTACTGGCTGCTGCCCTGTGTTTCGTTGTTCTGCAGCGCCGGCACCTGCGCAGTGGCGCTGGATGTAAAATTGGGCTGGGAGCGGCTGGTGCCCGCCAGCCTGGGGCTGATGTTCCTTGTCATCGGCAATTACATGCCCAAAATGAAGCAAAACCCGACCCTCGGCATCCGGCTGCCCTGGACGCTGGCCAACGAGGAGAACTGGGCCCGGACCCACCGCGCGGGTGGCAGGATGTGGGTCGCGGGCGGCCTTGTGCTGCTGGTGTTCTGCCTGCTGCCGGAGACTGCCATGATCGCGGGAATGCTGGCGGTCATCGCGGTTTTGGCCGTGGCGCCCTGTGTCTATTCCTACCGGCTGTACCGCGCGCAGGTTCAAAACGGCAGCTGGAACGCGACTCTGCGCAGGTCAAAGGCCGACCGTATGGTGGCGGCTGCCGTACTGGCCATTCTGGCCGCGGCGGCGGTGGGAACCTTTGTGCTTCTCTTCACCGGCGACATCCGTTATACCGTGGGGCAGAGCGCCCTCACGATTCAGGCGAGTTACTGGCCTGACGCCAAGGTGGATTACGTCGATGTGGAGAGCGTGGAGTACGCTGAGGGCGTCCCGGCAGGAAGCCGTACAAACGGTTTCGGCTCGCCGCGCCTTTCCATGGGGGCCTTCCGCAACGATGTGTTCGGAGATTACACCCGCTACGCTTACACCGGCTGTGAGGCCTGTATTGTGCTGCAGGTGAAAGGGAAGACCATGGTGCTCAGCGCGGCGGATGAAAGCGAGACAAAGGCCCTGTACGAAGCACTTTTGAACAAAACCAGAGGATAAAAATCTTTTCTTTATGGAAAAATATGTTATACTGTTGGTATAGCGTTTTGATGGCGGCTCACCGGCCGCCCATTCCCCAGCCAAGGAGGAAAAAGCCATGAAATGCCCCTATTGCGGCGAACTCGACTCCAAGGTGATCGACTCGCGTCCCACCGAGGACGGTGAGAAGATCCGCCGCCGCCGTGAGTGCCTGAGCTGCTCCAAGCGCTTCACGACCTACGAGATCGTGGAGACGGTGCCTTTGATGGTCATCAAGCGGGACCGCTCCCGCGAAGCGTTCGACCGGCAGAAACTGCTGGGCGGCATGCTGCGGGCCAGCGAAAAGCGGGAGGTCAGCTATCAAACGCTGGAGGCCGCTGTGGACAACATCGAACAAACCTTGCTGAACAGCTATGAGCGGGAGGTCACCTCCATGCGCATCGGGGAGTTGGCCATGGCGGAACTGAAAAAGATCGACGAGGTGGCCTATGTGCGCTTTGCCTCGGTCTATCGGCAGTTCAGCGATCTGAACACCTTCATGGATGAGCTGAAGGATATGCTCAACAGCCACTCCTCAAAGCATACTGAAAAATAAGTGGCCGGTCATCAGGATCTGGGTGCGCGCTTTCCCCAGTTCGCTCTGCAGATCCTGCTGGTTGTCCGGCCCCACATAGGCCGAAAGGCCGCCCAGACACATGGCGATGCCGCTGAGGTAATCCCGCTTGATGAACAGCGCCATCCAGTGTTCACGATGGGCAAAATAGTCGTTCATCTCGTCGATGGTGCGCAGGGCCTCCTCGTAACTGCCGGCCGCGCTCAGCTGCCCGATCCTGTCCAGATCCTGCAGCAATGCGTCGTTGGTGGTGTGCACCAGGATGCTGCTGGCAATGATCAACACCACCAGAAGCGCCAGCAGGCCAAACGCTGCTCGCACCCGTTTCATCCTCTCGTCCTCCCTTCGGAGAGCCGCTGAATCCTCAGCGGCTCTCTTTTTTTATCAGCTGAGTCTGGCCGGAATCGTCCCCCAGCAGCAGAAGCACCTGCCGCAGGGTGCATTTGTTCTGCCGCAGCACCTTTTCCAGCCATTTTTCGTTTTTTCCGCACCAGGCAAGATTGTCGGTCAGCGGCCGGCCGTCGATCACCAGAGGTACCATGGGGGTGCGGGCCTGGGGCGGGGGGATGTGCAGGTCTTCCCGGGTGGGGGTATCCTTTTGCTGCATCCGGCTGACGCTCAGGGTACCGTTGGTCTCCACCAGCGCGTAGTTTACTTCGGCGGGGTCGAAGATGTCCTTGCTCCGCAGCGCTTCCAGCAGATCGCTGGCGCTGAAGCGCAGTTCCCGCAGGGTCTTCTGGTCGATCTTTCCGCCGCGGATCACCGCCACCGGCGTGCCGGACAGGATCCTGGCCGCCGTGGGGCTCAGGTAACACAGCGCGGAGGAGAGCAGTTCCAGCACCACGATCAGGCAGACCGGGGCAAGGCTGGCGGCCAGCGGTACCTCCGGCGATTCGATGGAGATGGAGGCAAGATTGGAGATCAGGATGGTGGATACCAGTTCCGAGGGCTGCAGTTCGCCCAACTGGCGCTTTCCCATCAGCCGCATGGCGGCAACGATCAAAAGGTAGATCATCAAGGTTCGGAGCATGAGCACCAACATACGAAACTCCTCCCGGCATGTGGTTTTGCGGCGTCGGGGCCGGGGTATACTAAGCAGCGAGGTGAAACACGATGCCAAAACCCCTGTCTTGTTCGCTGAAAGCGAATGTTGCCCGCCTGAAAGAGATGTTTGGCAATTCCGCCGACCTGTATGCAAAGCCCGTAGAGGTGCGCGGCATACCCTGCTGCCTGTGTATGTTCGAGGGCCTGTCCACCCTGGAACGGCTGTGGGTGGTGATGCTCTCGATGCTCAACGAAAGCCGCTTTGAACCCGCTGACGGGCAGGAGTTGTTCGACTATATCCAGAATCGAACCGATCTGCCGGTGGAGAACACGCCGGTGGAGGACTTTGACGCGCTGCGCACCCAGCTCACCGCGGGCACGACGGTGATGCTCATCGACAACTGCTGTAAAGCGGTAGTGCTTTCCACTCAGAATATGCAGTTCCGCTCGGTACAGGAGCCCTCCGGCGAAGGGGACATCCGTGGCTCCCGGGAGGGCTTTTGCGACCTTGTGCGGATCAATGTGAGCCTGGTGCGCCGGCTGGTGCGCACTGAGACGCTCACTACCCGGATCTTTCCCGTTGGCCGGCGCACGGCTACCGAGGTGGCCGTGCTGTACGACCGGGCGCTGGCAAAGCCGGATTTCGTAAACGCCATCGTGGAAAAGCTGCAGGCGGTGGATCTTCCGGTGCTGTTTGACAGCGGCTATCTGGCGCCTTTTCTGCAGCGGGGAAGCTTCAGTTTCTTTCAGGAAGTAGGATACACCGAACGCCCGGTGACCGCCGCCGCAAAGATCTGCGAGGGCAAGATCGTGGTGCTGGTGAACGCCAGCCCCTTCGCGATGATCGTGCCCTATTTCTTCAACGAAAACTTTCAGAGCCTGGACGACTATGCCGGCAAGGCTTACTTTGCCAGCGCCGTGCGGCTGCTCAAATACACCGCGTTCCTTTTATCCGTGCTGCTGCCGGGGCTGTTCGTCTCCATCGCGGAATACACGCCGGAACTCTTCCCGCCACAGCTGCTCTACAAGGTGGCCGCCGCCGAGACGGCCACGCCTCTGCCGCTGTTCATGGAGATGATGCTGGTGATCGTGCTGCTGGAGATCATCCGGGAGGCCGGCCTGCGGCTGCCGAAGCCCATCGGCCATTCGGTGAGCCTGGTGGCCGCGCTGATCGTGGGGGACGCCGCCACCAAGGCCGGCATCATGAGCACGCCGGTGCTGATCGTCGCGGCGCTGACCACCATCTCCATCTTCGTGATCCCCTCGCTGTACGAGCCGGCCACCGTTCTGCGGGTGCTGTTTGTGCTGGCCGGCGGTCTGTTTGGGCCCTTCGGCATGGTGACCATGTTTTTTCTGATGCTGGTGAGCATCTGCGGGATGCACTCCTTCGGCGTGCCTTACACCTCGCCGCTTGTGCCCTTTGGCCGCGGCGCGATGCGGGATGCCCTGGTGCGGATGCCCTGGCATCGGCTGGCGGACCATCCCTTTGACGTGAACGATCTGCCCGGTGGTGAACAGCAGTATGAATCATGAATCGATCTTTGAGCAAAAGCAGGCGGGGGTGCTGGTGCTCGCCGCCTTTCTGACCGACAGTTTTATCCAGCCCTTCGGGCGGCAGGCCGACGTTCTGCCCGCCCGCACGGCCATCCTGTCGGGCGCCGTCCAGTTTGCCCTGCTGTGCGGGATAACGGTCCTGTACCTGCGCTGGTGCGGGCGCGGGCAGCCCGGGAGGCTCCGCTCGCTGCTTTTGTGCGGCGCGCTGGTGATCTCCATCGCGCTGGAGATCATCCAGGGTGAACGGTTTTATAACTATGTGATGCAACAACAGCTGCAGGCGCTGGTGTTTTTGATCCTCGTGTTCGGCGCCGCCTATTACGGAGCCTTCGCCGGGGTGCAGGCGTTGGGCCGCGCGGCCTGGCCGGTGCTGGTGCTGGCGGGGGCGTCGGTGCTGGCGCTGGGTTGGTCGGTGGCGGGGCAGATGCAGTTCAGCCACCTGCAAACGCCGGCCGCGTCGCCCGAATTGCTGGCGCGGCTTGCGTTGGAGCGCTTTTATCTGCCGCCGGAACTCATCCTGCTGCCCTTTCTCTGTGGGCGGGGCGGCAGCGGGCGCGGCGCGGCCAAACTGATCGGGGTCGTTTTCCTGGTGGACAGCCTGCTGGCATTGCTGGGGGAGATGACCCTGGGTGTCGCCTATGCAAACGAGACGCAGCCCGTGTACACCATCGCGCGGCTGGGCGGGCTGTCGGTCTTCCGCCGTCTGGACGCGCTGCATGTAGGGGTGTGGCTGTTGCTGTTCCTCATCAAGATCAGCCTGTATTTTGCCGGGTTTGTGGCGCTGTGGCAGAACATTAAGCCGTGTAAAGGTCATGCACCTTACTGGATTGCCCTGGCCGCGGTGATGGGAGCGTTCCTGATGGTCTGGAACCAGCGCGAGGCGCAGGCGATGCTGGTCCAGCAGGTGCTGCTGGCGCTGGCGCTGGCGCTGCTGGCCGCGCCGACAAGCTGTATAGTGAAGAAGGGGAGGAAAAAACCATGAGATTCTGGCGGATGGGCCTTGTGCTGGCTATGGCGGCGCTTCTTGCGGGCTGCACCAGCGGCGGGCTGGGAGACCGGGTGGCGGTGAAAGCGGTGTACGTTGAAAAGGAAGCGGACTACGAGGCGCGGATCCTGGTACTGGAGGCAGCGCCCAGCGCCGACACCGGCCAGGCGAGCGAACAGGCGCGTTGCCTTGCGGGCAGCGGGACGACGGTGTACGAGGCGCTGCAGGCCGCCGAACAAAGCGAGAGCAAGCGCCTGTTTTACGGGCAGAACGAGCTGCTGTTCATCGGGCCGCGGCTGATGGAAGACGGCGTGTTCGATGCCTGCCAGTATCTGGCCAGCGACACCAGCGGCAGGCCGAATATGGCGGTGTACGGCCTGGATGCGGATCCCGACACGTTTGAACAGCTGCAGCAGGAGGGTACAGAGTTTCTGAACAGTGTGGAGCAGCTGGAAAAACGGGGGCTGTTCAAAACCTATCTGTACCAGTTTGAGGGCGACAGCGGCATCATTCCGGGGCTGTCGGTGCAGGAAAACACCGCCGCGTTTGACAAATTGACCCTCTACGGAGCGGGACGGCCAACGGCTGTCTGGAGGGGAGCAAAGGCCCAGCTTGCACGGCTGCTGGCCGGCCAGGCCGATGAGATGGAACTGACGCTGGAGCCGCTCTCGGTCAGCTTCCAGGTGCGCTCGCCCAAACTGCGCTTTGAGCCCGTGTTTACCCGGGAGGGGATGGAACTGGACGTTCGGTTCAGCGGCACGATCCAGCGGCTGGTCAGCCCCCGGGGCGCGGCTTTGCCCGGCCAGGACAGGCAGCTGGAGGAGGCCATCGACCGGGAGGTGCACAGCCTTCTGAACGAACTTGTGGACGATACGTTGAGAAAGGGCAACGACGTGTTTCTGCTGGGCAGCCGTCTGGCGAACCTGGACGAGCGTACCTGTGCAGCCATGCAGGCGGACGGACGCCTTTCGCAGGCGGGCGTGGTGCAGTTTGACTGCCTGCTGCGAATGGTTTGAAATCAGGAACGACCCGCCGGCCGCATCGGTTTGCGGCCGGCGTTTTTCTGTGCGGGTCACTTTTTGTTGCGATTGGAAATTGCCATTCCGAACGGTATATTATATAATAAGTGTATCTGCAGACAAGACCGGCGCTCCGCTTTTCATGGCACGGCCCAAGCCGGGCGGTGGGGCTTTGGTCCTGCGAATCAAAGAAAGGGTGTTCTTCATGCCAGCGTTTTCCGTCCCGTTAAGCGACCTTGCGGCCACCTTGAAAATGGATACCATCTACGCCCCGAAGGAACTTTCCGACATTCCGATCTACACAGCGGACGTGAACCGTCCCGGCATCATGCTGGCAGGGTACTACCAGTATTTTGACGCAAGCCGTATCCAGATCTGCGGCATGGTGGAGATCGCCTATCTGAAAGAGCTGCCTGAAGCGGAGCGCCGCAGCCGGCTGGAAAAAATGCTTTCGCTCAAGCCCCCCGCCGTGATCATCAGCCGGGGGCTGGAGGTGCTGCCGGAATTTCTGGAGTTTGCCCGCCAGTATGAGGTTCCGCTGCTGGTCTCCACCGAGAGCACGTCCACGCTGCTCAGTTCCCTCATCAACATTTTGAATGTGGAACTGGCCCCCCGCGTGACCCGCCACGGCGTGTTCGTGGAGGTGTACGGCGAGGGCATCCTGATCCTGGGCGACAGCGGCGTGGGCAAGAGCGAGACGGCGGTGGAACTGGTGAAGCGCGGTCACCGGCTGGTGGCGGACGACGCGGTGGAACTGCGCAAGACCTCCAACCGCACCGTTGTGGGCACCGCGCCGGAGAACATCCGCCATTTTATCGAGTTGCGGGGCATCGGCATCGTGAACGTGGCGCGGGTGTTCGGCATCGGCGCGGTCAAGGTCAGCGAGCGGGTGGATCTGGTGGTGCAGCTGGAACCCTGGGACAAGACCAAGAATTACGACCGCACCGGCCTGGAAAACGACACCTATGACATTCTGGGCGTGCAGATCCCCTGCACGGTGATTCCGGTCATGCCGGGCCGGAACCTTGCGGTCATCATCGAGACGGCGGCCATCAACAACCGCCAGAAGAAGATGGGCTACAACGCGGCAAAGGAACTGCTGGCACGTCTCGGTCTGGAGGACGACGTGAGCATTTAATCGGAAAGGAAGCATATCATTTTGTATCGGATCATTGCAGACCTGCACACCCACACTCTTGTATCCAATCACGCATTCAACACCATCACCGAGATGGCCCGCACAGCCAGGGAGATGGGGTATCGGGCCCTTGCCGTCACCGACCACGGGCCCGCCATGCCGGATTCGCCCCACATCTGGTACTTCCACAACCTGCGGCGGCTGCCGGATGTGCTGGAGGGCATCCCGGTGCTCAAGGGGGCGGAAGTGGACGTTGTGGATCTTGAAGGCGGGCTTGACCTGCCGGAGGAGCTTCTGGCAAAGCTGGATTGGGTCACGGCCTCCATCCACACCGACTGCATGCCGGGCACCCTCACGGTGGAGCAGGCCACACATCTGTGGCTGAAGATCGCGGAAAACCCGCTGGTGGATATGATCGGCCACTCGGAGCAGGCACAGCATGTATATGACTATGACGCCGTTGCCCGGGTGTTTGCAAGCAAGCGAAAGGTCGTGGAGCTCAACGGCAATTCCTGTGTGGTGCGGCCGGAAGGGGCCGGCAACATGAAAGCGCTGGCGCTGGCCTGTAAAAAGGCGGGGTGCCCGGTGGCGCTCAACTCGGACGCGCACTCGATTTACCAGATGCGGGCAGGGGTGGAACACCTGGTCCGGCTGCTGGAGGAGATCGATTTTCCGGAGGAACTGGTGGTGAACGGATCGCCCCAGCGGTTGCTGGAAGAGTTAAAACTGCACAACAAACCTGTTGCGGAACGTATAGGAGGAGCATTATGAAAAAGTATACCATCGGCGTCGATCTGGGCGGCACCACCATCACTGCGGGCATTGTGGACGGGGATTGCAACATCATCGCAAAAAGCACCTGCGCCACCGAGTTGCCACAGCCCCAGGAGGCGATCGAACAGAAGATCGCCGATCTGTGCAAGCGGGTCCTTGCGGAAAATCAGCTTACATTCGACGACATTCAGTGGGTGGGCATCGGCACGCCCGGCAGCGTGAACAGCCAGCTGGGCGTTGTGGATTTTAACGCGAATTTCGGGTATCGGGATTGGCCGCTGCAGCAGCAGATGGAAAATCTGCTGAACTGCCAGGTCTTCATCGAGAACGACGCCAACGCGGCGGCCTATGGCGAATACATAGCCGGCGGCGCGAAGGGCGCCCGCTACGCGGTGGTCATCACGCTGGGCACCGGCATCGGCGGCGGCATCATCATCGACGGCAAGATCTTTGCCGGCTTCAACTACGCCGGCGCGGAGTTGGGCCACATGGTCATCCAGAAGGACGGCCGTGCCTGCATGTGCGGGCGAAACGGCTGCTGGGAGAAGTACGCCTCCGCCCGGGCGCTCACCGAAGACACAAAGGCTGCGATGCTGTCCCACCCCGACAACATGATGTGGAAGCTGGTGGACGGCGATGTGAACAAGGTCAACGCCAAGACCGCTTTTCAGGGGATGCGCGCAGGCGACGAACTGGCAAAACGCCTGATCGACAAATATGTGGAGTATGTGGCCTGCGGCCTGACCAATGTGATCAACATCTTCCAGCCGGAGATCGTCTGCATCGGCGGCGGCGTTTCCCGCGAGGGTGAGGTGCTGCTGGGGCCGGTGCGCCGCCAGGTGGACTGGGAAGATTACGCCCGCGACGGCAAGCGCCGTGTCAAGATCAAGGCGGCCGAGCTGTTCAACGACGCCGGTGTGGTGGGCGCCGCCCGTCTGGGCGACCAGGTCAAGACCTGAGCGGCGTTTCACCGCAAATAAGTATTCGGAGGCTGAACTCTGTGGAGCAACTGCAGGCCCTGTGCCGGGCCTTAAAAGACGAATCCATCGACTTTCTCTGTGGGGAGCCGCTGTCCAGGCACACGAGTTTTCACATCGGCGGTCCGGCGCGGGTGTTCTGCGCGCCGGCGGACGCCGGGCAGATGATCCGGGCGATCGAACTGTGCGAGCGGTTCGGCGTGCGCCGCTATATCCTGGGCAAAGGGTCCAATGTGCTGTTTTCCGACGCGGGGTTCGACGGGATGGTGATCAGCACCGCCGCCCTGGCCGGCGAGCCACGCTTTGAGGGGGAGATCGTCCACGCGGACGCGGGCCTGGGGCTGAACGCCCTCTGCAAGGCGGTGGCGGCCCAAAGTCTCACCGGCCTGGAATTTGCCTTTGGGATCCCCGGCAGCGTGGGCGGCGCGGTGTATATGAACGCCGGCGCCTACGGCGGCGAGATGCGCAATGTGCTGCACAGCGTGACCTTCCTGGACGATCAGGGCGCGGTGCGCACACTGCCGGTGGAGGAACTGGAACTGGGCTACCGCACCAGCATCTTCGGGCGCACCGGCTGGTGCGTGCTCAGCGCCGCGTTCCGCCTCGCCCCGGGCGACCGCCGGGAGATCGAGTCCGTGATGGAGGACCTGATGGCCCGCCGTATTGCCAAGCAGCCGCTGGAATACCCCAGCGCCGGCAGCGCGTTCAAGCGGCCCCAGGGCGCTTTCGCGGGCGCGCTGATCCAACAGTGCGGCCTGCGGGGCGCGCGGGTGGGTGGCGCGGCCATCAGCGAAAAGCACTGCGGGTTCATCATCAACCTTGGCGATGCGACCTGCGCGGACGTGCTGGCCCTGGCTGATCTTGTGAGCAAAACGGTAAAAGAGCAGACCGGCTTTGTGCTGGAAAAGGAGATCCGCGTGGTGGAGTGAGCCGGGCGGAGCGGGAAGGAAAAACCATGGAACTTCTGATTGTGACCGGCCTTTCGGGCGCCGGCAAATCGCTGGCAATGAACGTGTTGGAGGATATCGGCTATTTCTGCATCGACAACATTCCGGCGGGGCTGATGCCCCGCCTTGTGGATTTTGCGCAGCAGGGCGAAAATCTGCTGGAAAAGGTGGCGGTGGTGCTGGATGTGCGCGGCTGCCGCAGCGCCTCCGACGTGCAGGAAGCGCTGGACGGCCTGGACAAATGCGGCGTGAATTACCGCATCCTGTTTCTGGATTGTTCCGAGGAAGTGCTGCAGCGCCGCTACAAGGAGACCCGGCGCATCCATCCGCTGACCAGCTACGAGGGAGTATCCACCTCCCGTGCCATCGCCATGGAGCGGGAGGTGCTCCGGCCGCTTTTCGAGCGGGCGGATTTCGTGCTGGACACCTCGCTCCTTTCGCCCGCCCAGAACAAGGAGCGGATCTGCAGCCTGTTCCTTCAGGAGGAGAAGGAGGGCATGGTGCTGAACATCGTGTCCTTCGGATTCAAATACGGGCTGCCCAAGGAGGCGGACATCGTGCTGGATGTGCGCTGCCTGCCCAACCCCTTTTATGTGCCCCAGCTCAAATCCCTCACCGGCCTCGATCAGGCCGTGGTGGACTATGTGATGGACTCGGCCGAGTCCCGGGAGTTGCTGCGCCGCATCCAGTCGCTGCTGGAATATTCGCTGCCGCTGTATGTCAAAGAGGGGAAAAGCCAGCTGACCATCGCCGTGGGATGCACCGGCGGCAAGCACCGGTCCATCACCTTTGCCCGGCTGATCGGCCGGTTTTGTGCCGGGCTGGGCTATCATCCCGCCGTCCATCATCGGGATGTGAACCGCACGGCCTGACGGCAGGCCTGTGCTTGAAAGGAGGTGCGGCGTGTGAGTTTTTCCCAGGACGTGAAAAACGAGATCGTGCAAAAGAAGATCACCCGGGAGTGCTGCGCGCTGGCCGCAAGCTACGGGATCGCCTGTTTCGGACGATATTTTGACCGGAAAGGCCTTGTGCTTCACACCGAACTGCAGGGGGTGGCGCAGTACGCCAGGCGGCTGTTCGGCATCTGCGGCATCCACGGCACCATCACCACCAAGGAACGGCCCAGCGGCCCGCTGTACGAGTTCAAGGTGGACGAGCCCGCCGAGGTGGAAGCGATGCTGCGTCTGTTCCACTGTGAAGAGGAGCAGGTCAGCCGGCATATCGACCCCCGGCTCATCCGCTGCGGGCACTGTTTTTCGGCCTTTGTGGCCTCGGCCTTTCTGTGCTGCGGCACCATGACCGACCCCCGCAAGGAGTACAATCTGGAATTCCTGTGCCCCCGCTACAACCTGGCCAGAGACCTGGAAGGGATTTTGGCGGAACACGAGTTCACCCCCCGGCGCACGGTGCGCAAAGGGGTGAATGTGATCTATGTCAAGGCCAGCGAACAGGTGGCGGACCTGCTCACCTTCATGGGGGCGGGGGGCGCCGCCATGCAGATCATGGACCACAAGCTGTTCAAGGAACTGCGCAACAAAACCAACCGGCTGAACAACTGCGAAACGGCGAACATCGACAAGGTGGTCACCGCCAACGTGGCGGCGCGCAGGGCCATCGAGTACTTACAGCAAAACGGCGACTTTGACGCGCTGCCCGCCCCGCTGCGGCAGGCGGCGCAGCTGCGGCTGGACTGGCCGGACCTGTCGCTGGCGCAGCTGGTGGAAAAGAGCGCGGAGCCCATCAGCAAATCCGGCCTGTCCCACCGGCTGAAAAAGCTGGAACATCTGGCCGATGATCTGCGGCAAAGGAGAAGCGATGTCTGAAAAGCAATTTGTGCATCTGCATGTGCACACGGAATACAGCCTGCTGGACGGCGCCTGCCGCATCGACCGGATGTTCGACCGGGTAAAAGAACTGGGGCAGACTGCCATCGCCATCACCGACCACGGCGTGATGTACGGCTGCGTGGATTTTTACAAGGCTGCGAAGAAGGCGGGGGTCAAGCCCATCATCGGCTGCGAGGTCTATGTAGCCACCCGCTCGCGGTTCGACAAGGTGAATCGCATCGACGGCTCCAACCATCTGGTGTTGCTGTGCAAAAACGAGACCGGCTATAAAAACCTCATCAAGCTGGTCTCCGCCGGGTTCATCGAGGGCTTTTATTCCAAGCCGCGGGTGGACAAGGAACTGCTGGAACAGCACCACGAGGGGCTGGTGTGTCTGTCCGCCTGCCTCGCCGGCGAAATACCCCAGGCGCTGCTGGCGGGGGATTATGAGAAGGCGAAGGCCGCCGCCCTCTACTTCAACGACCTGTTTGGCCAGGGGAATTTCTATTTGGAGATCCAGGACCACGGCATTGACGCCCAGCAGCAGATCCTGCCGCTGCTCATCCGCCTTGCCCGGGAGACAGGCATCCCGCTGGTGGCCACCAACGACGCCCACTACCTCCGCAGGGAGGACAGCAAGATGCAGAGCATCCTCATCTGCATCCAGACCGGCAAGACGGTGCAGGACGCGGACAAGCTGGAGTTTGAGACTGACGAATTCTATCTCAAGAGCACTGAGGAGATGTATGACCTGTTCTCCATCGCGCCGGACGCCTGCGAGAACACCGCCAAAATCGCCGAGATGTGCAATTTTGACTTTGAGTTCGGCGTCACCAAACTGCCGTACTTCGAAGCGCCCGACGGGATGGACAACCAGGTCTATTTTGAAAAACTCTGCCGGGAAGGGCTTGTACGGCGCTACGGCGACGGCGTGACCCAGGAGATGCACGATCGGCTGGAATATGAGATCGACGTCATCCGCCGGATGGGCTACACCAACTATTATCTGATCGTTTTTGACTTCATCAACTACGCGAAACAGCAGGGCATCCCCGTGGGCCCCGGCCGCGGCAGCGGCGCGGGCAGCCTCGCCGCCTACTGCGTGGGCATCACCAACATCGACCCCATCCGCTATAACCTGCTGTTCGAGCGCTTTTTGAACCCCGAGCGGGTGAGTATGCCCGATTTTGACGTGGACTTCTGCTACGAGCGCCGGCAGGAGGTCATCGACTATGTGAACGAGAAGTACGGCCACGACCATGTAGCCCAGATCAACACCTTCGGGACCATGGCGGCCCGGGCGGCCATCCGGGACGTGGGCCGGGTGCTGGGCATGCCCTACGCCCAGGTGGATTCCATCTCCAAGATGGTGCCCATGGAACTGAAAATGACCCTGCACCGGGCGCTGGAGGTCTCGCCGGAGCTCAAAGCCCAGTACGACGCCGACCCCCAGGTGAAGGAGCTCATCGACACCGCCATCAAGATCGAGGGGATGCCGCGGCACGCCTCCACCCACGCGGCGGGGGTGGTCATCACCCGGGAGGCAGCGAACGAGTATGTGCCGCTGGCCTCCAACGACGGGGTGCCGGTGACCCAGTTCACCATGACCACCATCGAGGAACTGGGCCTTTTGAAGATGGATTTTCTGGGCCTGCGTACCCTGACGGTCATCAAGAACGCCGAGGACATGGTGCGCCGCCGCGAACCGGATTTTTCCATGGATGCCATCTCCTACGACGACGCCGCCACCTACGAGATGCTGGGCCGCAGCGAGACGGAGGGCGTGTTCCAGCTGGAAAGCACCGGCATGAAGCAGGTGTTGACGGGGCTGCAGCCCAAGAACCTGGAGGACATCATCGCGCTCATCAGCCTGTACCGGCCCGGCCCGATGGATTCCATCCCCACCTATCTGCGCAACCGCCACGAACCGGACAAGGTGCGCTACAAAACGCCCCAGCTGGCGCACATCCTGGACGTGACCAACGGGTGCATCGTCTACCAGGAGCAGGTGATGCAGATCTGCCGGGAACTGGCGGGCTTCACCCTGGGCCAGGCGGACCTGGTGCGCCGCGCCATGAGCAAGAAAAAGCACGATGTCATGGAAAAGGAGCGCCAGCACTTCGTGACCGGCTGCGCGGCAAACGGCATCAGCGAACAGGCTGCCAACGAGATATTTGACGACATGAGCAGCTTTGCCTCCTACGCCTTTAACAAATCCCACGCGGCCTGCTATGCCTATGTGGCGTTCCAGACGGCCTACCTGAAGTGTCATTACCCCAGCGAATTCATGGCGGCGCTGCTCACCAGCGTGCTGGACAACACCGACAAGGTCATCGAGTACACCGGCGAATGCCAGCGCCTTGGCATCAAGGTGCTGCCGCCCAGCATCAACATCAGCGACGGCGGATTCACGGTGGACGGAAAAAACATCCGCTTCGGGCTGAACGCCACCAAAAATGTGGGGCGCAACCTCATCGCCGCCGTGGTGCGCGAGCGCAGGGAAAAGCCCTTTGCCTCGCTCTATGACTTCTGCCGCCGGCTGCACGGGCAGGAACTCAACCGCCGCGCGGTGGAGAGCCTGGTCAAGTGCGGCGCCTTCGACGAGACCGGCGTCAGCCGCAAGGCAATGCTGGAGAACGTGGACGCCATCTTTAAGAGCGTGGAGACCGACATCGGCCGCAACGTGGAGGGGCAGCTGGACCTGTTCAGCCAGATGGGCGGCGGGGAAGCGAGCGCCGGCGAAGATTTCCACATCGAGGACCACGGCGAATTTGAACTGCCGGAACTGCTGAAAATGGAAAAGGAGGTCAGCGGGCTGTATCTGTCCGGTCATCCGCTGGACGGATACCGCAAGCAGATCCAGGCCATCGGAGCCTGCCGCATTGCCGACCTGATGGGGGAGGAGGCCCGCCGCTACGACGGCAAACATGTGAACATCGTCTGCGCGGTGATCAAGACCAAATTCATGACCACTCGTTCCAATACGATGATGGCCTTCACCAACGTGGAGGACCTGAGCGGCACCATGGAGATCATCGTTTTCCCGAAGGTGCTGGCGGACTGCCGCAGCGCGCTGCAGGAGAACGCGGTGGTGGTCATCAACGGGCGTGTCTCTGTCAAGGAAGAGGAGAACGCCAAACTGGTGGCGGAAAAGATCATGCCCATCGCTGCGTATTCTCCCGCGGCGCCCGGCGCCGCATCGCGCCCGGCGCCGGCCAAAACAGCCCGCAAGGGGATGTATCTGAAGGTGCCCGGCCGGGACAGTGCGGAGTTTGCGAAGGTGGAGAATCTGTTGTCCATTTTTGAGGGCCCGCTGCCGGTTTACATCTATTTTGAAGACCGCAAACAACTCACACTCGCCCCCCGCAATCTGTGGAGCATGGAACATGAACTTTTGACGTGTGAGTTAAAACGCATTTTGGGCGACGGAAATGTGGCGTTCAAATAAAAAAACGCCTGATAGCGCCATTCGCACAATTTGTTAAGAGACGGTCAGACAAAATTTGTGAACATTTCGGCACATCTTTCTTTTGCGTTTTTGTTGCACCGATGGTATAATAGCCCTGTGATAAATCACAGCTGCGTGATCGCGGTTTTTGCCTCGGAACGTGTTTCCGGGCGGTTTGTTTTGAATGAATCGTAACAGAGGGGGCTTTTTTTATGGCTAAGGAAGTCAAGACGATCGGCGTGCTTACCAGCGGCGGCGATGCGCCTGGCATGAATGCCGCGGTGCGTGCTGTTGTGCGTACTGCCCTGAGCCATGGTATGCGGGTGATCGGCATTGAGCGCGGCTTCAACGGTCTGCTGAACGGTGAGGCCTATGAGATGAACCTGCGCAGCGTTTCCGAGATCATCCATCGCGGCGGCACGATCCTGTACACTGCCCGCTGCCTGGAATTTATGACCGAGGAAGGCCAGCGCAAGGGCGCCGAGATGTGCCAGCAGCTTGGGATCGACGCGCTGGTGGTCATCGGCGGCGACGGCTCTTTCCGCGGCGCCAAGGCGCTGGCGAACCTGGGGATCCCCTGCATCGGCATCCCCGGCACCATCGACAACGACATTGCCTGCAGCGAGTACACCATCGGCTATGACACCGCGATGAACACGGCGGTGGAGATGGTGGATAAACTGCGTGACACCACCCAGAGCCATGACCGCTGCAGCGTGGTGGAGGTCATGGGCCGCAATGCCGGCTACATCGCACTGAACGTGGGCATCGCCACCGGCGCTATCTCCATCCTGATCCCCGAACGGCCCTACGATCTGGAGCGCGATATCCTGGACCGGATGAAATTCACCCAGAAGACCGGCAAAAAGCATTTTATTGTGATCGTGGCCGAGGGCGCGGGCCATGCGCAGGACCTGGCCAACGAGATCCAGGCCCGCACCGGCATCGACTCCCGCGCCACCGTGCTCGGCCATGTGCAGCGCGGCGGCAACCCCAGCCTGCGGGACCGCGTCACCGCATCCCGTATGGGCTATCAGGCGGTGGTGCTGCTGGAAAAGGGCATTTTCAACCGCGTGGTGGCCGTGTCGGCGGATAAGATCGTCGACTATGACATCAATGTGGCGCTGTCGATGCACAAGAGCATCGACACCACCCTGCTGGATGTGGCGGAGACCATCTCCATCTGAACCTGTGTCCCTTTGGGCTCGCCCTGTGCGGCGGGCCCTTTTCTTCTTTCTCGCACCGGCACGCAACCCCCGGTTGACAAATTTCAAGCCGCCGTTTGGTGGCGCGCAACCCGGCATTCTGGTATTCTTTGCGCAGCGGTAAGCGGCAGGGGCCGCCGGGCCGCAGCATCGAAACGGAGGAGGAAAAATATGATATTTGCTGACAAGCTCATCCGGCTGCGCAAAAAGAGCGGCTGGTCTCAGGAGGAACTGGCGGAAAAAATGAATGTTTCCCGGCAGGCGGTGTCCAAATGGGAGGGGGCCCAGACCGTGCCGGAACTGGAGAAGATCCTGCAGTTGAGCGCCCTGTTCGGTGTGACCACCGACTATCTTCTCAAGGACGAACTGGAACAGGAGGAATACGCCCCGTGCGGGGAGGAACGCGCCATAAAGCGTGTTACCCTTGCGCAGGCACAGGAGTATCTGCAATGGCGCGGAAAAGCCGCTGTTCTCATCGCTGCGGGCGCTTTTCTGTGCATCGTGGCGATCCTTCCGCTGCTGCTGCTGGGAGGCGCCGCCGCGACGGGCGCCGCGGCGGTGAGCGGGGGAGTCGCGGCATCCGTGGGCCTGTGCGCCCTGGCGGTGCTGGTGGCCGCTGGTGTGGCCCTCTTCGTATGGTGCGGCTTCCGCAACGCCCCCTACGCTTTCATCGATACCGAACCCTTTGAAACAGAGTATGGTGTGCGGGGCATGGTGGCGCAAAAAAAGAAGGATTTCCATGGTGCCTACGCCGTCTGCAACATTGTGGCCACCTGTCTGTGCATCCTCTCGCCCGTACCGCTGTTTTTGTCCATCCTCACGGGGGAAAAAACATTTTTGCCCGTGCTGCTGCTCTGCCTCTCCATCCTGCTGGCGGGGGTGGGCGCGGTGCTGTTCATCCTGTGCGGCGTGCGCTGGGCCAGCATGGGTAAACTGCTGCAGGAAGAGGACTATTCGGTCGCGGAAAAGAAAAGAAGCGGTGTGAAAGAGGCGGTGGCAACGGCCTATTGGCTCCTGGCGGTCGCCGTCTATCTCGCCTGGAGTTTTGCCAGCGGCCGGTGGGACGTCACCTGGTTGGTCTGGCCGGTGGCCGGCGTGCTGTACGCCGTGCTGGAAAGCGTTCTCCGGTTGATCCTCTGGCGCAAGGATGGCCAGGAAAGCTGAAGTTTCACATTTTTCCCCCCGCGCGAATATTGTTTTAAGAGAACAATGCGCAAAAAGGGGGAAATCTTATGCAGCGGCGGGCGTATGCAGTCCGGCAGAAACACGGCCCGGCGCGCAGGTTTATGATCTGCGCGCTGCTTCTGGCCGCGCTGCTCCTGTTCAGCCTTGTAAAGCTGGAACAGAAGATCCGTCCGGTGGCCCGGGCCATGGCGGAATACGCCTGTCGGGAACAGGCCGTGCGCTGGATGCAAACGGCGGTGGCCGATTGCCTGCAGAACGCGCCGGAACTGCTGGAAGACCTGTACACCCTCCAATACGATGAGGCTGGCCAGGTGCAGAGCGTTGTGGGGGATACCGCCCGCCTCACCCTGCTGCAATACACGCTGGAGAGCGATCTCACCCGCTCCATGGGAGAAGGGAAGGCGGATTTTGCCATTCCGCTGGGTACCCTCCTTGGCCTGCAGCTTTTTTCCGGCCGCGGGCCTGACATCGCTGTAAAGGTGATCCCCCTTTCACATATTGAAAGCCGTGTCGAGACCGGCTTTGTCAGTGCCGGCGTCAACCAGACAAAGCTGCAAACGGATCTGGTATTTTCGGTGCAGCTGTGCGCTGTGCTGGCGGGGATGCAGGTGGAGACCACGGCCGAGAGCGGGATCTGCGTGGCCCAGCTTCTGATCGTGGGCGACACGCCGCAATTTTATCTGGAGGGGGCAGATTCTTCCGGCTGAATGTGGTATAATATCCGGGACGATCGGCCGTGAGCCTCCCGATGGACGGGAGGGCGGCAGCTGCAGAGGTGAAACAAGTGGAACTGGAACAGGCAAAGGAGCGGGTGGCGTATCTTCGACAGGTGATCGAGCGCAACAACCGCCTTTATTACGAACAGGACGCCCCCGAACTGGAGGATTACCAATACGACGCGCTGACAAGGGAACTGAAGGCGCTGGAAGCCGAGTTTCCCCAGCTGGTCACGCCGGACTCGCCCACCCAAAAGGTGGGAGGCGCACCTTCCGGCCGGTTTGCCAAGGTGACCCACCAGGTCAAGATGGAAAGCCTGCAGGACGCGTTCAGCTATGACGAGATCCGTGAGTTTGACAAGCGGGTGCGGGGCGAGGGCATTGACCCGCTGTATGTGGTGGAGGTCAAGATCGACGGCCTCTCGGTGAGCCTGGAATACGAGAACGGGCGCTTCGTGCGCGGCTCTACCCGGGGCGACGGCGTGGTGGGCGAGGACGTGACCGCGAACCTCGCCACCATCGCGGATATCCCCAAACAGCTGGAAAACGCGCCGGAATTTCTGGAGGTGCGGGGCGAGGTCTACATGCCCCATGCCGCCTTTGAAAAGCTGGTGGAGGAACAGGAGCTCAGCGACAAGCAGCCCTTCAAGAACCCCCGCAACGCCGCCGCCGGCTCGCTGCGCCAGAAGGACAGCCGCATCACCGCCGGACGGGGGCTTTCCATCTTTGTGTTCAACATCCAGCAGCTGCGGGGCGGCCCGGCCATCACCAGCCACCGGCAGAGCCTGGACTATGTGAGATCACTGGGCTTCCCGGTGTCCCCCCGCTACAACGCCTTCACCGACATTGAGGCCGCCATCTGCGAGATCGAGGCCATCGGCCGAAGCCGGGGGGAACTCACCTTTGATATGGACGGCGCTGTCGTCAAGGTGGACGATTTTGTCCAGCGGGAGCGGCTGGGCAGCACCAACAAATTCCCCCGGTGGGCCATCGCCTTCAAGTACCCGCCGGAGGAAAAGCCCACCACCCTTCTGCGGGTGGACGTGACGGTGGGCCGCACCGGCGTGCTCACCCCCACGGCGGTCTTTGAGCCGGTGCAGCTGGCAGGCACCACCGTCAGCCGCGCCATCCTCCACAACCAGGATTTCATCGACCAGCTGGGCGTTTGCGTGGGCGATACCATCCTGGTGCGCAAGGCGGGGGACATCATCCCCGAGGTGGTGGCTGTCACCGCCCACGCCGCCGACGGCGCGCGGCCCTTCCAGCTGCCGGACACCTGCCCCAGCTGCGGCGCGAAGGCGGTGCATCTGGAGGGGGAGGCGGCGCTGCGCTGCATCAACCCCGAGTGCCCGGCCCAGACGCTGCGCAACCTCATCCACTTCGCCTCCCGCGGGGCCATGGACATCGACGGCCTGGGCAGGGCGGTGGCGGCGCAGCTGGTGGAAAAGGGGTATGTGCGTTGTGCCGCCGATCTCTACGATCTCACCGCCGACCAGCTGCTCACCCTGGACAAATTCAAACAAAAGAGCGTCGACAACCTGCTGGGCGCCATCGAGGCCAGCAAGGAGAACAACCTGGACAAACTGCTGTTCGGGCTGGGCATCCGCAACATCGGCGACAAGGCCGCCGCGCTGCTGGCGGAGCATTTTGGCTCGATGGAGGCGGTACAGTCCGCCGATGCCGAATCCATCAGCGCCATCGACGGGTTCGGCGGCGTGATGGCCCAGAGCGTTGTGGAGTTCTTTGCCCGGGAGGGCACCGCCGACCTTGTGGACCGGCTGCGCCGCGCCGGCGTGAACATGGTCTGGCATGGAGAAGAGAAGACCGATAAGCTGGCGGGCAAGACTGTGGTCGTTACCGGCACGCTGGAGACCATGTCCCGCGCCGAGGCCGAGGCGCTGATCGTCAAAAACGGCGGAAAGGCCAGCGGATCGGTCTCCAAAAAGACCTCCTATGTGCTTGCCGGGGAGGCCGCCGGTTCCAAACTCACCAAGGCGCAGCAGCTGGGGGTGCCGGTGCTCACCGAGCAGGAGTTCCTGCAGATGCTGCAAAGCTGATTTGCTTTACAATTTTATCTGAAACAGAGCGCTTGTCCCAAAGGGGGGACGGGCGCTCTGTTCTTTTGTTCTATCCCGCCGGGGGGGCACATACCATAGAAAACAAAGGACGGTGAAACAAAATGGACGAGTATTACACCGCGATCCGGCGGCTGCCGGGATTTTTGCGCCGCCCGCTGGAGGAGGTGCCGCCGCGCCAGGCGCAGACTGTCCACGAGATCCACCTGCGCAGCGGCAGGCCGGTGGTGCTGACCTGCGCCGACGGCCAATTCTGCCTGCCTGGGCAGGGTGGGCCCACGCTCACCCACGCGCAGCTGCAGGAATGCTTTTATTCGCTGTGCGACCACTCTGTGCACAGTTATGAGCAACAGCTGGCCCGGGGGTTTATCACACTGCCGGGCGGGCATCGGGTGGGGGTAGCCGGCCTGTTCCGCCTGCAGGGACAGGCCATGATGGGGCTGAGCGCCGTCACTTCGCTGAACATCCGTGTGGCCCGCACCGTGACGAGCGAACTGCCCGCCTCGCTGCGGGATCACATCCTCGGCCCCTTTCGCGGCCTTGTGCTGGTGGGGCCGCCGGGCAGCGGCAAGACCACCCTGCTGCGGGGAGTGTCCGCCCTGTTGAGCCGGGCGGGCAAAAAGGTGTCGGTGGTGGACGAGCGCATGGAGATCTGGCCCTGTGGGACAAGCGGGTTTGCCGCGCCGGTGCCGCTCCACTGCGATGTGCTCAGCGGCTGCGACAAGCAGGAGGGCATCCTCAGCGCCCTGCGCAGCCTTGGCCCGCAGGTGATCCTCTGCGACGAATTGGGAGACGCGGAGGATTTTTCCGCGGTCTGCGCCGGGTCCAAGGGCGGGGTCAGTTTCGTCTGCACCGTCCACGGCGACGCCGTGGAGGCGGTGGAGCAGCGCTTTTGCGCCACGCGGGAACAATTGGCAAAGAGTTTTTCCTGCATCGGCCTGCTGGCGGGCGCCTCCCATCCCGGCGTTATCAAGCAGGTGTGCTGGTTGTGAGCGCGGTGATCCGTCTGCTGGGGGCGGGGCTGGTGGTGTTTGCGGGCTGGGCCGCCGGACGTTGGCTGACCGAGAGGAAACACCGGCGGCTGGCCGCGCTGGAGCAGCTGGAGCGGCTCATCGCCCTGGTGCAGGACGAAATTCTGTACCGTGCCGCGCCGCTGGGGGAAATCCTCTCGACCCTGCAACAGCGCCGGGACCTGCCGGAACTTTTCCTTGCCGATTGCGCGCAGCTGCAGGAGTTTGCCTGCCCGCCCGCGCTGGACAGGCCCGCCTGGGACCAGCTGCAGGGATTCTTTGCGCGGCTGGGCAGCGCCGCGGGGCAGGAGGAGGCGCGGCACTGCGCCTACTATCTGAAACGGTGCGCAGGCCTGCGGGGGCAGGCCCAAAAGGAGTATGAACAGGCAAAACAGCTGTACACCAAAGCAGGGCTGTGCTGCGGTGCGCTGGTGGCGCTGCTGCTGGTTTGACCATGAAAAAGGAGCTGCAAATGGATATTGACCTGGTATTCAAGATCGCCGCCATCGGCATCATCGTGGCGGTGCTCAATCAGCTGCTGATCCGCTCGGGCCGGGAGGATCAAGCCATGATGACCACCCTCGCCGGCCTGATCGTGGTGCTCTCGATGCTGGTGCGGCAGATCAGCGACCTGTTCGTGAGCATCAAGGCGCTGTTCAATCTCTAAGGGCCATGGAGATCTTCGGGATCGCGGCGTTTGTGCTGGTGGCGGCGATGCTCACCGCGCTGCTGCGCCAGTATCTGCCCGCCTATGCCACCGTGTGCCTGGGCCTGTGCGCGGTGCTGCTGCTGGGGCGCATCCTGCAGCTGGCGCAGCCGCTGGTGGCCTGGTTTTCCGCCGCTGCCGGCTATCTGGACGGCGACAGTTTTCTGGTGGTGCTGAAGGCCGCCGGCATTGCGCTGGTGGCCCAGAATATGCAGGATGTGTGCAAAGACGCCGGGCTTTCCACCCTCGCGGGGAAGGTGGAACTGGCGGGCCGCTGCCTGATCCTGGTGTGTGCGCTGCCGCTGTTTGAAACGATTATGGGGGCGCTGATCGCGTTTTTGCAATGAGAAAAATCGTGTGTATCCTGATCCTGCTGTTTATGCTGCCGGCCTGGGTGTTTGCCGAAGGGGAGACGCTGCCGCCCGATGTGCAGCAGGCGCTGGACGAGCCGGGCATTACGGCCGACGAGTTTCAGCAAACGTCGCTGGAAGAAATGCTCGGCGCGCTGTTCCAAACAGCGCGGCAGCAGTTTGAAAAGCCGGTGCGGCTGCTGGTGCAGCTGGTGGGCGCGGCGCTGCTGGGGGCGGTGGCGCTGGCCCTTGCGCCCCAGGGCGACTGGGCACGGCCGCTGGAGAGCGTCTGCGTGCTGGGAATGTTCGCCGTGAGCCTTGCCCCGGCCCTGGAACTGATGAACGCGGTGAGCGAGAGCATTTCACAATGGCAGGTCTATCTGGTCAGCTTTGTGCCTGTCTTTTCCGGCGTGATCGCCAGCTGCGGCCAGCCCACGCAGGCCATGGTCTACAGCGGGATGTTCCTGACCATGGCAAATTTCAGCGCCCAGGTCATCTGCGCGGCGGCGCTGCCGGTGCTGCAGGTGTATCTGGCGCTGAACACCGCCGGCGGCCTGTGCGGCGTGGGCGGCGTGGCCGACGGCTGCGAACTGCTGGCAAAGGCGGTCAAGTGGCTGCTGGGGCTGGTGTCTGTTGTGTTCGGCGCGGTGCTGGGTCTGCAGAGCGTGCTGGCGCAGAACGCGGATACCCTGGCCATGAAGACCGGCAAATTCCTGCTCAGCAGCAGCATCCCGGTGGTGGGCAGCGTGGCGTCCGACGCCATGGGCAGCGTGCTCAGCGGCCTGCGGGTTCTCAAGGGGTCGCTGGGCTTTGCCGCCATCGCGGTGCTGGCCATCGATTTTCTGCCCATCCTGGTACAGAGCGTGTTCTATTACGCCGCCTATCAGCTGGGCGGCGCCGCCTCCAAGGCCTTCGGCCTGGAGCGGGCGGGCCGGGTGCTGGAGGGCATGGGGCAGGCCGTGGGCATCTGCGTGTCGTTCCTGGTGTTCTTTTTCATGCTGGTGGTGCTGTCCACCGCATTGATGATCACCATGGGGGGAGGTGGATAAGGGTGAAACTGTGGGCACTGAACATCTGTGTGGCCTGCATCCTGGCCGGGGCGCTGGATCTGTTTTTGCCCCGGCAGGGCAGTTTCAAGAGCATAAAAACCGTGCTGGCGCTGTATATTTTAGTATCGGTGGTCAGCCCTGCGGCCGGAGCGGACTGGCGGGGGCTTGCGGATCTCTCCTTTGAGACGGCCGCGCAGCCCGCGGATTACACCGCCTACGTCTCCGACCTGGCCGCAGCACAGCTTGCGCAGCAGCTGGAGAGCCGGCTGGCCGACGCGGGTGTCGTCGCGCAGGTGCGGATCACCGCCGCGGCGGCGGATGCGCCGGCGGCGGTGACGCTCTTCACCGATCAGCCGGAGGAGGCACTGGCGCTGGCGAAGGAACTTCTGGACGAAACGGCGTATACATTTGACACCGCGCCGCCGCAAACATGAGGGATGGGAAGATGAAACTTGAACGGATCGGGGCGCTGCTGCCCAAACAGCTTGCCGGGCGCGGCAGTCTCGTGTTTTTTGCGGGAGTGTTCGGCGTGTTTTTCCTGATCGCCGGCGGGCTTCCCTTCGGGAGCGGGGAGAAGTCAGTGGACACCGCTGCCGTGCAGACCGCCCAGCAGCGCAGCGAGGCATATGCCCGGCAGCTGGAACAGACCCTCACCGAACTGATCGGCTCCATCCAGGGCGCCGGCAAAACGCGGGTGGCGGTCACGCTGGACGCCAGCGCGGAAACGGTCTACGCCCTGGACGAGACCGACGGCGGAGAGAATGGCCAGCGGCAGCTGGAACACATTCTGGTGGATACCCGTGATGGCCAGGACGCGCTGGTGGAAATGACCTGGGAACCGGTGATCCGCGGCATTGCCGTGGTGTGCGAGGGCGCGGACGACATTACGGTGAACGCGCAGATCACCCAGGCGGTCTCGGTGCTCACCGGGGTGTCCACAAACCGGATCAGCATAGCAAAAATGAGTTAGTTGGAGGTATCGTGATGCGCAGCAAAAAATTGAACCAGAAGATGACCCTGCTCACCCTTGTGGTCGCCCTGGGCGTGGCGGTCTACCTGAATTGGGAGTACGCCAAGAGCACCGACCTGGCGCTGGACGCCGCCGAGGCCAACGCGCCGGTGACCGCCGGTGTGGTGACCGACGCGCTGGCGGTGGACGGCGACGTGACCACCGGCGACAAGAACTACGGCGAGGCCCAGCTGGTCAGCGTGGGGGAGCCCACCGGCGAGGAGTTCTTCGAACAGGCGCGTCTCTCCCGCACCAAATCCCGGGACGAGGCGCTGGACACCCTGCAGAAAAGCCTGAAGAGCGCGAAACTCTCCGACGAGGAGAAGGATAAACTCACCGCCGAACTCACCGCCACCATCGACCATATCACCGCCGAGAGCGACATCGAAAACCTGGTGAAAGCCAAGGGCTTTGTGGACTGCGTCGCCTTCATCGACGGGGACGCGGTGGATGTGACCGTGATGACCACCAGCGACGGCCTCACCAAGGAAGAGGTGGCCCAGATCCGGGACATCGTGCTGAGCAAGTGCAAGGTCACCGCCCAGAACATCACCATCGTGGAGGTAAAATAACAGTTGTAGAATCGGGCGGATGATGGTATAATAACAGGGAAGTTCCCATGCCGCGGCATGGACGCAAAAAAGCTTGTTTTGGGAGGGCCGGGTATGGACGTTTCAAATACCTGCGTTGTGAATGGCAGCCTGCAGATTTCCACCGAAGTGATCGCCAAGATCGCCCGCATGGCTGCGCTGGAGATCGAGGGCGTCAAGGAAGTCAGCCCTGCCGCTGCCGGCGTGAAGGGCTTGCTCTCCAAATCCAAGAGCGTGGCGGTCAGCCTGACCGACGATGTGGCCGAACTCACGCTGCAGATCGTCGTGTTCTACGGCGCCAGGATCCCTTCGGTGTGCGAAAAGGTGCAGAAGAACGTCAAGGCCGCCGTGCAGAGCATGACCAGCATCACCGTTTCCCGGGTGAATGTGATCGTGGCCGGCGTGCAGGTCCGCCCGGAGCCCACCGAGGAATAAGCCGACGAACCAACAAAAAACGCCAGGGCCCTCCCGCGCCACGCAGGGGGGCCGCTCGCTGTGAAAGGAACGAAAATGGAGAAATTATCCCGCCGTGCCGCCCGCGAAAACGCGTTTCTGGCCGCTTTTGCCGCCACTTTTGACGATATGCCCCTCGCCGATGTGATCGAGCGGGCCAACGAAGCGGGGGACTACCCGCTGGACGAGTTCGCCCAGGCGCTGCTCGCCGCTTACTATGACCACAGCGCCGAGATCAACGAACTCATCCGCGCGAACCTCAAGGGCTGGACGCTGGAGCGCATCCCCCGCGTCAACCTGACGGTGCTGCGCCTGGCCATCGCGGAAGCTGCCTACGGGCCGGAAAAGCTGCCCGGCGTCGCCATCAACGAGGCGGTGGAACTGTGCAAAAAATACGCCGGCGAGACCGACTATCAGTTCGTCAACGGGCTGCTGGGCAATGTGGTGCGCCAGCTGGGCCTGGAGAGCGGCGAGCCCGCCCAGGTGTGAGCCATGCTGACACTGGGGTTTGATACAAGCAACTACGCAACCTCTTTGGCGGTGTACGACACCTGCTCCAAAGAGGTTGTTTGCGATAAAAAGAAGTTTTTGCCGGTGCGGGCCGGCCAGCTGGGGTTGCGCCAGAGCGACGCGCTGTTCCACCACACGGCAGCCCTGCCTGGGCTGCTGGAAGAACTGGCGGCTCAGGTCGATCTGACAAAGGTCGAAGCGGTGGGCGTCTCCGCCCGGCCCCGCCCGGTGGAGGGGTCGTATATGCCCTGCTTTCTGGCGGGAGTATCCGCCGCGACGGCGTTCAGCGCGGCGAAGGGCATCCCTCTCGTGCAGACCACCCACCAGCAGGGACACATCGCTGCGGCGCTGTACGCCAGCGGGGACGAGAGCCTGTTTTCGCGGCAGGCGCTGGTGTTCCACGTCTCCGGCGGCACCACCGATCTGCTGCTCTGCCAGGGCGCTGACAGCGTGGAGTGCATCGGCACCAGCACCGATCTGTACGCCGGGCAGGCGGTGGATCGGGTGGGCGTGCGGCTGGGGTTTGCGTTTCCCGCCGGCGCGAAGGTGAGCGAACTGGCGGCGCAGTGCACAGAACCCATCCGCCCCAAGTCCAGCGTGAAGGGAACCCAGTGCAGCCTCTCCGGGCTGGAAAATCAGTGCAACCAGCTGCTGGCCTCCGGTAAAAGCCAGGCCTATGTGTGCCGCTACTGCCTTTTGTGCATTGCCGAAACGGCGTACAAAATGGTGGTCAACGCCCGCATGAGCCACCCGGATCTGCCGGTGGTGTTCGCCGGCGGTGTGATGAGCAGCGACGTCATCCAGAAAGAACTTTCGGGCCGGCTGCCCGGCGCGCACTTTGTGCCCGGGCGGTTCTCCAGCGACAACGCCATCGGCGTTGCCCTGCTGGCGGGGCGGGAGGTGTGCCATGACTGATGTGATCGGCGTGAGCGCCCTCAACCGCTATGTGAAGTCGGTGCTGGACGGGGACGGTTTTCTGGCAGACCTGGCGCTGCGTGGGGAGATCAGCGGCTTTGTGAACCATGTAAAGAGCGGCCACTGGTATTTTACGCTGAAGGACGAACGAGCCAGCGTCAAGGCGGTGATGTTCCGCCAGGAGGCGCGGCGGCTCGGCTTTGTTCCCCAGGACGGCATGCGTGTTGTGGTGCGCTGCCGGGTGAGCCTCTACGAGGCCACCGGGTCCTTTCAGGTCTATGTGCAGGATCTGTTCCCCGACGGGCTGGGCGCTGCACAGCTTGCCTTTGATCAGCTGAAGGCGCGGCTGGAACAGGAGGGCCTGTTCCGCCCCGAGCACAAAATGCCGCTGCCCGCCTATCCCCGGTGCATCGGGGTGGTCACCAGCGCCACCGGGGCCGCCTTGCAGGACATCCGGAACGTGCTGAGCCGCCGCTGGCCCCTGGCCACACTGCTGCTGGCGGGGGTGAACGTCCAGGGCCTTGCCGCGGCCCAGGAGATTTGTGACGCCATCACCGCGCTGGACAAAAGCGGCCTTGCCGACGTCATCATCGTGGCCCGGGGCGGCGGCTCCCGGGAGGATCTGTGGGTGTTCAACGACGAGCGGATCGCCCGGGCGGCCTATGCCTGCAAAACGCCCCTCATCAGCGCGGTGGGGCATGAGATCGACGTCTCCATCCTGGACTACGTCGCGGACCTGCGGGCGCCCACACCCAGCGCCGCGGCGGAGCTTGCCACCCCCGACCGGGAGATGGAGCGAAAAAAAGTATGCACCATCTTGTCAAATATTCATGAATATATGCATTCACGGCTGAATTTGTGCTATAATGAACTTGCTGCGGCGCGCCGGCAGGCGGGCCGCATTACCGGCGAATCCCTCTGCCGGCCCAAACAGGACAAGCTGTTGTCGCTTTGCGGTGCGCTGCAAGAGGCCAAGGCCGGCCTGCTGGCGGAAAAAGGGCGGTCGCTGGCGTCTGCCTGCGCCCTGGCCCACTCTCTGAGCCCCTACGCGGTGTTGGGCCGCGGGTATGCCGTCGTGCGCGACGAGGCGGGCGGATACCTGCCCGTGGCGGCGCTGCAGCCGGGGCAGACCATCCGCTTGCAGGGGACGGGCGCGGAAGCCCGCTGCCGGGTGGAACAGGTCAGCCAGACACAGGAGGACTTTGATGAAAAATCCGAAAAGCTTTGAGGAGGGCATGGCCCGCCTGCAGGAATTGCTGGACCGCCTGGCCAGCCCGGACACCCCGCTGGAGGAGGGCATCTCCCTTTACACCGAGACTGCCGCGCTGGCGGAATACTGCACCAGCGCGCTGGATAAGGCACGGCTGAAGATGCAGACCATCGACGAGCGCATCGCCGCGCTGGCACAGCCGCAGGAGGGGAGCGAGGAACCATGAACTACCGGCAGCGTTATGATGAATATCTCGCCCTGTTCAACGCGCAGATCGCCGTGTGCTGCGACCGCTTTCTGCCCGTGGGCAGCCGGGTGTGCGAGGCGGCGCGGTACAGCCTTCTGGCCGGCGGCAAGCGGGTGCGGGCGGTGCTGTGCATGGCAGCCTGCGAACTGCTGGGCGGCCGGGCGCAGCAGGCGGCGCAGCTGGCCTGCGCGGTGGAGATGCTGCACTGTTATTCGCTGATCCACGACGATCTGCCCTGCATGGATAACGATGATTTCCGCCGGGGCAAGCCGTCCTGCCACAAGGCGTTTGGCGAGGCGACGGCACTGCTGGCGGGGGACCTTCTGCTCACCGAGGCCTTTGAGGCCATCGCGGGCGCGCCCGTCAGTGAGGCCGCCCGGGTGCGGGCCACGGCGGCGCTGGCCCACGGCGCCGGCAGCGCGGGGATGGTGTACGGGCAGGAACTGGACCTCCAGTATGAAAACCAGCCCACAGGGGAAGACGTCCTCCGCCGTGTGCACCGCAACAAGACCGGCGCGCTCATCAACGCGGCGATGCAGATGGGCGCCGCGGCCGCCGACGGCGCCGAAGAGGACTGCCGCCGGCTGGAACAGTTCGCCTACGATCTGGGGCTGGTGTTTCAGATCGTGGACGATGTGCTGGACGTGACCAGCACCAGCGAGGAACTGGGCAAACCTGTGGGCAGCGACGCGGAGAATCACAAGACTACCTTCGCCACCCTCTATGGTCCCCAGGGTGCCATGGACCTGGCACAGAAGATCAATGCGGAGGCCTGCGGCCGGCTGGAACGGGCGTACGGCGAACGATCGGAGTTTTTGACAGCGCTGGCCGGGAGCCTTCTCCGCCGGCGCACCTGAAAGGGAGTATCGTTTTTGGAACTGTTCAAACAAGTGTACGGGTTCAATTATCTTCTGTCCATCTCACTGACCGGCTGGCTGGTGGCGCAGGTCCTTAAAACGCTGCTCAACGGCCTGCTTTTGGGCCGGTTTTCTCTGGAGCGGATGTGGGGTTCGGGCGGGATGCCCAGCTCCCACTCCGCCACCGTCTGCTCCTTGGTGGTGGCGGCGGCCCGGCTTTACGGGCCGGATTCCGCCATCTTCGCCCTGGCGTTCATCATGGCAATCATCGTGATGTACGACGCCATGGGGGTGCGGCGGGAGACCGGTGAGCAGGCGAAGATCCTGAACCGGATGCTCACCGACTGGATGGAGGCGGAAAGCGCCAACAGCCCCTTCCTGGGCGACAAAAAGCTCAAGGAAATGGTGGGCCACACCCCCTTCGAGGTACTGGGCGGCGCCATCGTGGGTGTGGTCGTGGGCTGGCTCATCCCGATCATTTAAATGGAAAGGGCGGGTGACATGGGTTACCCTTTGTTGGAGCAGGTGAACGACCCGCAGCAACTCAAGGCGCTGCCGGCCGACCAGCTGGAGCCGTTGTGTGAAGAGATACGGCAGTTTTTGATTGAAAACGTGTCCAAAACGGGGGGACATCTGTCCTCCAACCTGGGCACCATCGAACTCACCGTCGCGCTGCACCGGGCGTTCAGCACGCCTCAAGACAAGTTTGTCTTTGACGTGGGCCACCAGTGCTACACCCACAAGATCCTCACCGGGCGGCGGGAGCGCTTTGACAGCCTTCGGCAGCTGGGGGGCATTTCCGGCTTTCCCAACCCGAAGGAGAGCGTGCACGACGCCTTTGTGGCCGGCCACGGCAACACCGCGATCTCGGTGGCCATCGGCATGGCCCAGGCCAAAAAGATCAAGGGCGAGCCCGGCAAGGTCATCGCCCTGGTGGGTGACGGCGCGTTCACCGGCGGCATGGTGTACGAGGGGATGAACAACATCGACACCCTCAACAACCTGATCGTCATTTTGAACGACAACAAGATGTCCATCTCCAAGAATGTGGGCTCTCTGGCGCGGTATCTCACCCAGCTGCGCACCAACCCGGAGTATTCCAAGGCCAAGGCCAACCTGGAGACCGTGCTCGGCGCCATTCCCGGCGTGGGCAAGCCCATCGTGCACGCACTGCAGGCCGGCAAGGCGCTGCTGCGCCGGGGCATCTACCACTCCACCATGTTTGAGGAGATGGGCTTTCAGTACCTGGGCCCGGTGGACGGGCACGACGTGCAGCGCCTGAGCGAGTTGTTCGCCAATTTGCAGACCCAGTACGCTCCGGTGTTCATCCATGCGATCACTGTAAAGGGAAAAGGCTTTAAGCCTGCGGAGGAGAACCCCGGTGAATTTCACGGTGTGTCCTCCTTCGACCCGGCGCACATCACCGACCCTGACGTGGCGCCGGACGCCTCCTTCTCCACCCAGTTCGGCAACGATCTGGTGGAACTGGCCAAAACGCGGCCGAACATCTGTGCCATCACGGCGGCCATGAAGTACGGCACCGGGCTGCAGTTCTTCTACCGCCGCTTCCCCGAGCGCTTTTTTGATGTGGGCATGGCGGAACAGCACGCCGTGACCTTTGCGGCGGGGCTGGCCAGCCAGGGGATGCTGCCGGTGGTGGCCATCTACTCCACCTTTTTGCAGCGCGCCTATGACCAACTGATCCACGATGTGAAGCTGATGAACAACAATGTGGTGCTGGCCATCGACCGGGCGGGCCTTGTTCCCGGCGACGGCGAGACCCACCAGGGCATCTACGACACCGCCTTCCTCAGCCAGCTTGGCATTCCGATCTATGCGCCCTCCAATTACGCGGAACTGGACCATTGGCTCACTTTTGTGGTGGACAAACTCACCGGCCCCCGGGCCATTCGTTATCCCCGGGGCGGGCAGAGCCAGACGCTGGAAGCGCTGGGCTGCAGCGGCGACGCCTTTGACCGCTGCCTTTCGCAGCCGGACGCCTCCGTCGCGCTGGTCAGCTACGGCAGCATGACCGAGGAGACGCTGGCGGCGGCGCAGCTGCTGGGGCAGAAGGGCCGCCAGGCGGACGTGTACAAGCTGGTACAGCTGTACCCCCTGCCGGAGGGGCTGTGCAAGGCGCTGCTGCGGTATCCCGTGATCCTCTTTGCGGAGGACAGCATCGCCGCCGGCGGGATCGGCGAACATCTCGCCCGCCAGCTGGCAGCGCAAAATTATCAGGGCCGGTTCATCCACAAAGGCATCTCGGCCCGCCAAACACTGCCGCACGCCACGGTACCGCAGATCCGGAACGTTCTGGGTCTGGACGGGGCCAGCCTGGCGGCGGCCGTCTGTGAGGAGTGACCCATTGAAAATTCGTCTCGATCAGTATCTGTGCCAAAACGGCCTTGTGCCCAGCCGGGAGCGGGCCAAAGCGCTCATCATGTCCGGCATCGTATTCGTGGACCAGCAGAAGGCGGACAAGGCCGGTCAGATGATCGCCGAGGACGCCCAGGTAGAGGTGCGGGGGCACGACATCGGGTATGTGAGCCGCGGCGGCCTCAAGCTGGAAAAGGCGATGAAGGCCTTTCCGCTCACGCCCGCCGGCAAGGTGTGCATGGACATCGGCGCCTCCACCGGCGGCTTCACCGACTGTATGCTGCAAAACGGCGCGGTCAAGGTCTACGCGGTGGACGTGGGCTACGGCCAGCTGGCCTGGAAACTGCGCACCGATCCCCGGGTGGTGAACATGGAGCGCACGAACATCCGCAACGTCACGCCGGAGATGCTCGCCGAGCCGGTGGAATTTTTCAGCGTGGACGTCTCTTTTATCTCCCTCAAGCACATCTTTCCGGTGGCGCAGGCGGTCACCGCGCCCGGCGCCGCCGGCGTCTGCCTGGTAAAACCCCAGTTTGAGGCGGGCCGCGAAAAGGTGGGCAAGAAGGGTGTGGTGCGGGAGGCCGAGACCCATCGGGAGGTCATCCTGCAGGCCGCCGGCTACGCGACAGACAACGGTTTCTCGGTGAGCGGGCTGGAATACTCGCCCATTAAGGGCCCCGAGGGGAACATTGAGTTTCTGATGTTCGTGGAGAAAAGCGAAGCGCCGACGCCGCTGGATCCGTCGCTGGCGGATGCCGTGGTGGCGGCGGCGCACGCCGCGCTGTAACTACCGGGAAAAGGGGTGCTGTCCATGACGGTCTGCCTGACAGGCTACAACGCAAAACCCGAGACCGCCCGGGTACTGGCCAGGGCGGCGTCGCTGCTGCTGGCGGCGGGCGCGCGGGTGGTCCTGGCCGGGGAATCCGGCTTTGAGCCTCCCACGGGCGTTGTCCGCCTGCCTGGTGCACAGGCGCTGGCCGAGGCGGACGCGGTGGTCACGGTGGGGGGCGACGGAACCATGCTCCACGCCGCCAAAGAATGCGCCCGCCACGGGCTGCCCGTGCTGGGGGTCAATCTGGGGCGCACCGGTTTTCTGGCCACCTGCGAACTGGACGAGATGAGCGCAAAACTTTTCAAGCTGGCAAAAGGAGAGTTTGCGGTGGAGCACCGGGCCCTTTTGCAGGCGGAATGCACCGGCGCCGAGGCACCGCTGATCGCGCTGAACGATCTGGTGATCTACAGCGGGCAGCGGCGGCAGACGGTGGATTTGGATATCTACTGCGACGGAAAAGCGGTGAGCAACTGCCGGGGCGACGGGGTCATCCTGGCTACCCCCACCGGTTCCACCGCCTATTCGCTGTCCGCCGGCGGCCCCATTCTGGACGCGCGCATCCGCGGCCTTGTGGTCACCAGCATCTGCGCTCACAGCCTGCAGCGGCCGGCCATCGTCTTTGCCGCCGATCGCCGCATCACCGTGCGGCCCGGGCCGGATCAGCGGGGCCCCATCCTCGTCAGTTCCGACGGGGAACAGGAGATCCCTCTGCCGGAAAACGGTGAATTGCACGCAAAACTCTCGGAAAAGAGTGTAAAGCTTATAACCTTTAATGGCACGGATCAGTTCGATGCCATTGACAAAAAACTTCGTGGCAGGTGATTCCAATGAAAAACGACCGACACGCAAAGATCCTGGAGCTGATCGAACAATACCCCATCGACCGGCAGGAAGACCTTCTGGCTTACCTCAATGAGGCGGGCTTTTCCGTTACGCAGGCCACCGTTTCCCGGGACATCCGGCAGCTGCACCTTGTGAAGGCGGCGGTGGGCGACGGCAAATACCGCTATGTCTCCAGTGCCTCCGCCAGCGGACCGCGGCATTCCCAGGGGCGGTTTGAGACCATCTTTCGGGAATCCGTGCTCAAGGCGGACTGGGCCGGCTGCACGCTGCTGGTGCGCTGCTATCCCGGCATGGCCAGCGCGGCCTGCGAGATGTTCGATTCGATGCAGTGGGATTTCGACGTGATCGGCACTCTCTCGGGCGACGATACCTTCATCGCCCTGATGCGCACCAAGGAGGACGCGGAGGCCATCTGCCAGGAGTTGCAGCAATACATCACCCGTCACTGACCGGCCGGGCAGCACCAGAGGGAAAAGGGGGCCGAGAGGGCTTTGCTGAAAGATCTGAAAATAGAGAATGTGGCTGTCATCGAGAAGGCCGAGGCGGAATTTTCGCCCGGCCTGAACGTGCTGACCGGCGAGACCGGCGCGGGCAAAAGCATTCTGATCGATTCCATCAACGCCATTCTCGGCAACCGCACCAGCCGGGACCTGGTGCGCACCGGTGCGTCCAAAGCCTGCATCTGGGCCACCTTTACCGACCTTCCCGCCGCCGTGCGCAGTCAGCTGGAACAGGCGGGCTATGAGGCCGGGGACGAACTGCTGCTCTACCGGGAGATCAGCGCCGAGGGCAAGAGCAACTGCCGCGTCAACGGGATGCCCGCCACCGCGGCCATCCTGCGGGATCTGTCGGCGGGGCTCATCAACATCCACGGCCAGCACGACAACCAGAACCTGACCAACCCCGCCCGCCATCTGGCGCTGCTGGACCTCTATGCCCAGAACGACGCGCAGTACAGTGAATACCGGCAGGTCTACCGGCAGCTGATCGCGGTCAAGCGGCAGGCGGACGCGCTGCAGATGGACGAGGAGGAAAAGCAGCGCAGGATGGAACTGCTGCGTTTCCAGGTGGACGAGATCGAATCCGCGGCGCTGCAGCCGGAGGAGGAAGAGCAGCTGACCGCCCGCCGGCAGGTGCTCAGCCACGCCCAGACCATTCTGGAGCAGGTGAGCGCCGCCCATAACGCCCTTGCGGGCGGCGACGAGTTCGGGGGCGCCGCCGATCTTCTGGGGGACGCCGCCGGTCAGCTGGAGGGCGCAGCTCAGCTGGACGAGACGCTGCAAAGCGCCTGCGAGAAGCTGAACGATCTGTATTACACCGCCCGGGAACTGGCCACCGACCTGGCCGACCGGCTGGAGGGATACGGTATGGACCCCGCCGAACTGGACCGGGTGGAGACCCGGCTGGACGAGATCTACCGCCTCAAGCAGAAGTACGGCGGCACGGTGGAGAAGGTGCTGGAACACGGGCAGGCCGCCCGGGAGGAACTGGAGGGCATTGAGCAGTCGGACGAGACCCTGGCAAAGCTGAACGCCGAAAAACAGGCGCTCTACCGCCAGGCCAAGGAAAAAGCGGAGGCCCTCACCCAGACGCGGCTGGAAGCGTTCCGCGATCTGGAGCAGAAGCTGGTAAAAGCCTGTACCTTCCTGAATATGCCCGGGGTGCGCTTCGCGCTGCAGCACACCCGCGGGCCGCTGGCCGGGGCGGGGCAGGATACACTGGAGTTTTATATCTCGCCCAACCCCGGCGAGGCTCCGAAGCCCCTGGCGAAAATAGCCAGCGGGGGCGAACTCAGCCGCATCATGCTGGCGCTCAAGAGCGCGCTGGCGGAAAAGGACGCCATCCAAACCGTCATTTACGACGAGATCGACACCGGTGTGTCCGGCTCGGCGGCGGGACGCATCGGCCAGATGCTCAAGCAGACCTCCGCCGGCCGGCAGGTCATCTGCATCACCCACACCGCCCAGATCGCGGCGCTGGCGGACCGCCATCTGCTCATTCAGAAAAACGTGGAAGGGGAGCGCACCTTTACAAAACTCTATCCGCTGGACGGCGAGGGCCGGGTGCGGGAACTGGCCCGCATCATCTCCGGCGACCAGATCACCCCCATCGCCCTGGCAAACGCCCGGGAAATGCTGGGCCTTGACTCTTGACAAAGGCCCGGCGCTGCGGGTATACTGTACAATATCAAATGCGACGAAGGGAACCAGTACCCTGTGAGAGCGCGGCACAGAGAAGCCCTGGCCGGTGAAAAGGGCAGCGCGCGCAGAGGGGAATACGTCCCGGAGCAGCAGGCTGAACGGCGCGTTGTGCGCCCGGTAGGCCCCGCCGTGTGCGCACGTTACAGCGCAAGGGTGTCTGTGTGCACCCGCCGAGGCCGCTTTCTGCGAGGAGGGCGGCGAACAGAGGTGGTACCGCGAAGTTTCGCCCTCTGCCAAATTCATTTTGGCAGAGGGCTTTTGTTTGCCCTTTGCCCGCAAAACAAGGAGGAGAATGGAAGAATGACGATTTACGACGAACTGGTCGCCCGCGGCCTGATCGCTCAGGTGACCGACGAGGCGGAGATCAAGGACCTCATCAACAACGGCAAAGCCACCCTCTACATTGGCTTTGACCCCACGGCGGACTCGCTGCATGTGGGGCATTTCATGGCTCTGATGCTGATGCGCCGGCTGCAAAAGGCGGGCAACCGCCCCATCGCCCTGATCGGCGGCGGCACCGGCATGGTGGGCGATCCCAGCGGCCGCACCGATATGCGCACCATGATGACGGTGGAGACCATCGCCCACAACTGCGAGTGCTTCAAAAAGCAGATGAGCAAGTTCATCGACTTTTCCGATGGCAAGGCACTGATGCTGAACAACGCCGACTGGCTGATGAAACTCAATTACATCGAACTGCTGCGGGAGGTGGGCGCCTGCTTCTCGGTGAACAACATGCTGCGCGCCGAGTGCTACAAACAGCGGATGGAGAAGGGCCTGTCCTTCCTGGAATTCAACTACATGATCATGCAGTCCTACGACTTCTATCACATGTTCCAGACCGTCGGCTGCAACCTCCAGTGCGGCGGCGACGACCAGTGGTCCAATATGCTGGGCGGCACTGAGCTGATCCGCCGCAAGCTGGGCAAGGACGCCTATGCCATGACCATCACCCTGCTGCTCACCAGCGAGGGCAAAAAGATGGGCAAGACCCAGAAGGGCGCCGTCTGGCTGGATCCCGAAAAGACCTCTCCCTACGAGTTCTATCAGTACTGGCGCAATGTGGATGACGCCGACGTGCTGAAATGCCTGCGGATGCTCACCGACCTGCCCCTGGAGCAGATCGACGCGATGTCCTCCTGGCAGGGCGGTGAACTGAACAAGGCGAAGGAGATCCTGGCCTTTGAGTTGACCAAGCTGGTCCACAGCGAGGAGGAGGCCCAAAAAGCGCAGGAGACCGCCCGCGGCCTGTTCAGCGGTGGAGCCGACACCCAGAACATGCCCTCCACCACCCTCACCGCTGACCAGTTCACCGACGGCAGGATCGGTGTTCTGGACATGATGCTGGCCGCGAAACTGGTGCCCAGCAAGCGGGAGGCCCGCCAGCTGATCCAGCAGGGCGGCGTTCTGCTGGACGGGGAAAAGGTCACCGACCCCACCATGACCGTGAGCGCCGAGGCGCTGGCGGCCGGCGTGGTCATCAAAAAGGGCAAGAAGGTCTACCACAAGGTACAGCTGTAATGCACAAAAAAAGAGTGCCGTCACAGACGGCACTCTTTTTTCATCGTTACAGGCCGAACGCCTCCCGCAGCGCCCCCAGGGCGGTGTCTTCATCCTCCGAGGCCACCAGCAGCGAGATGTCCACCGAACTGGTGGTGATCAGGTGGATGGGCACTTTGGCGGCGGCCATGACCTCCATCACCCGGGAGGCCACGCCGCACAGATTCGGCATTTCCTGTCCGAACAGGGTCAGCTTGGTATACCCGCCGCTGATCAGCGGCGCCGGCCCGCTTTTGCCCGCCGTGACCTGGGGCAGCGTGCGCATCACGATGGACCAGTTGTCATAGGAGGTGGTAAAGCTCAGCGCAGCCTCATCGCCCTGGGGCAGGCCCTGGCAGATCATGTCCATGTTGACCCCGGCCGCAGCAAAGGGGGAGAGGTACCCTGCCGGTCCGCCCTCGCTCTGCCGCACGGCAGGGAAGGCCACCACCATGATGTTCTGTTCGCTGGAAAGATCGGAAATCCCGTTCATATTGTACTGCCTCCCTTTTATAGATCCAAAAAAGTGTTGTCAATATTCTCCCGCAGCACCGATTCAATATAGCTTTTGCTGAAACCGGGAAAGTTTGCCCGCACACCATGGCTTGCGGCCAATTCGTCGGTGTAATCCTTGTAGAGATAAATGCGGATCTGAGAATAGTTCTGGCCGTAATGGTTGACGGTGGGATGGAGCATCGGCTCCTTCAACACCGTCTCGCTGGAGCCGTCCGGCTGGGTGGTTTTTTCCAGTGTGAAGCTCAGCACCACACCGATCATCGTGTCCGCCGTGGACTGGGCGTTCAGAAAGTTTCCCAGGGAATAGGCCACAAATACCTGCCGTCCATCGGCGGCGGTGAGCCATTGGGCGTCCTGCACCACATGGGGGTGGGTGCCGATCACCACACCGGCGCCCCAGTCCGCCATCTGCTGTGCCAGGGCTCGCTGGGCGTCGGTCGCCTTGTGGCTGCCCTCCACGCCCCAGTGCACGCCCACCACCACGAAGTCCGCCTGCTGGCGGGCCAGTTCGATCTGCCGCTGGATTACGTCGGTCTCTCGGGTGTAGATCAGATTCGCCTCGGCGCCCGCCGGCGTGGGAATGCCGTTGGTGAACTCGGTATAGGACAGATAGGCGATCCGGATGCCGTTCGTCTCCCGGATCACGATGTTATCGTAATCCGCTTCGCCCTCGTACAGTCCGCAGGTGACGGCATCCTCCGGCAGGCTGGCCCAGAAGCGCCGCGTGGCGGCAATGCCCTCGGCGCCCTTGTCGTATGTATGGTTGTTGGCAAGGCTGAACACGCGGAACCCAATGTCGTACAACTCCCGCCCCATATCGCCCGGGGTGGAAAAGCAGGGATAACTGCTGGGTTCCAGTTCGTCGTTGACCAGCGTTTCCTGGTTGATCCAATTCACGTCGAACCCGGCGTAGAAGTCCCGCACGGCGTCGTAGCAGAAGGAAAAATCGTATCCCGTTTCACCCTCCGCCTGGGCACGGCGCGCTGCCTGATTGAAGATGCCGTTGTGGATCAGGTTGTCGCCAGTGGCGGAAAAACGCACGGTGGACACCGTTGGTGTCGGCTGCGGCGTGGGCGCCGGAGCGGGGGAGGGTGAAGGTGATGGCTGCGGGTAAGACGCCGCGGTCTGCTGCACCGAAGAAAAGGTGTTGCTCGCAAGGGGAACGATCATCAGCAGCGCGATGACCGCCAGTGCGAGAACGATCAGTTTTTTTTTCATTTTAATCCCTTACAGAAGTTCCTTCATCAGGTCTTTCATCGTGTAAAGGCCAGGGCCTTTATTGGAAAGAAATACCGCCGCGTTCACCGCGCCGTTGGCGAATACGCGGCGCGAACCCGCGCTGTGGCCAAGGGTGATCACCTCGTCCGGCCCGCAGAACAAAATCTCATGTTCACCCACGATGCTGCCACCCCGGACCGAGTGTATCCCGATCTCATGAGGCGAGCGCTTCTGCCGCACGCTGTGGCGGTCGTACACATATTCATAGGGCTGGGCGGCCACCTTGTTGATCTCGTCGGCCAGCAGCAGCGCGGTGCCGCTGGGGGCGTCCAGCTTGTTGTGATGATGCTTTTCGATGATCTCGATGTCGTAGTCCAGCCCCAGTGCTGCCGCCGCCTGTTGGGCCAGCTGGGCCAGCAGATTGATGCCCATGGACATATTGGCGCTCTTGAATACGGCGCAGCGGGTGCTGGCGTCGGCCAGCAGCGCTTCGGTGTCCGCGTCCAGCCCGGTGGTGCAGATGACACAGGGCAGCGCGTTTTGCGCGCAGAAGCGCAGCGCGTTGCGGGTGGCGGCGGGGCTGGAAAAATCGATGAGCACATCGGCCTGCACGTTCAATTCTTCCAGACTGGCCGCCACGGGGATGGCCCCGCTCTGGGGGGTGATATCCACGCCGCCCACCACGCGGCAGTCATTGCGCTGGTCGATCAGTTCGCACAGGACCTTGCCCATGCGGCCGTTGATTCCCTGAATGATGATACGGGTCATAGTGTGTTTCTCCTGTTCTTTTGACAAAAGGCCCGGCGCAGACAGCGCGCGGGCCTTCTGAGTCCTCTTATAAAAGGCCGGCGTTCTGCAGTTCCCGACGGACCAGTGCGGCGTGATCGTCGCTCAGCGGCACCAGCGGCAGACGGCAGGGCCCGGACGGGAGCCCCATCATCTCCAGGGCGGCTTTTACGGGGATGGGATTCACTTCACAGAACATCGCCTTGCAAAGGCCCATCAGCTTCAGCTGCAGGTCACGGCTCTCCTCGATCTTTCCGTCGAACCACAACTGGCACATCCGGTGCATAGGTTCGGGCGCCACGTTGGAGACCACCGAGATCACGCCCTTGCCGCCCAGCGCCAGGATGGGCACCACCTGATCGTCGTTGCCGGAATACAGCGGCAGTTCGTCGCCGCACAGGGCGGCGGTCATGGCAATCTGGCTGATGTTGCCGCTGGCCTCCTTGATGCCGCAGATCAGCGGGTTTTTGGCCAGTTCCCGCGCGGTGGCAGACTCGATGTTCACTCCGGTGCGGGAGGGGACGTTGTACAGGATCGCGGGCAGGCCGGCGGCGTCCACGATGGTGTTGAAGTTGGCGATCAGACCCTTTTGCGTGGTCTTGTTGTAATACGGCGTCACCAGCAGCAGCGCGTCCGCGCCCAGGGCTTTGGCCTCTTTGGACATATCCACCGCGTGCTCGGTGTAGTTGGAACCGGTGCCCGCGATCACAGGAACACGCCCCGCGGCGGCTTTCACCGCAACACGGATGCATTCAAGGTGCTCGTCGTCTTTCAAAGTGGCGGACTCGCCCGTCGTGCCGCAGATCACAATGGCGTCGGTGCCGCCCTTGATCTGGTATTCGATCAGCTGCACCAGCCCCTCGTAATCCACCTTGCCGTTCGGCAGCATCGGGGTGATGATGGCGACGGCGGCTCCGGTGAAGATCGTCGTTTTCATTGCGCTCAACTCCTTTTGGTTCGATCAGTCAAAATAACCTTTGGCGGCCAGCAGTTCAGCCAGAAGGACGGCGCCGCCCGCCGCGCCCCGCAAAGTATTATGGGACAGACAGACGAACTTGTAGTCATACTGGGTATCCGGGCGCAGGCGGCCGATGGAAACGGCCATGCCGTTTTCCAGGTTGCGGTCCAGCTTGGTCTGAGGCCGGTCGTTCTCCTCAAAATAGTGCAAAAAGTGTTTCGGGGCGCTGGGCAGCTTCAGGCGCTGCGCCTCACCCTCGTAATCTGCCCAGCGCGCCAGGATCTCCTCTTTGGAGGGGGTCTTCTCAAAACTCATGAAGACGGCAGCCATGTGCCCGTCGGACACCGGGATGCGCAGGCACTGGGCGGTGATGGAGGGGGCGGCGGCCGGCACGATGACGCCGGCTTCCACCTTGCCCCACAGCTTCAGCGGCTCCTGTTCGCTCTTTTCCTCCTCGCCGCCGATGTAGGGGATGCAGTTGTCTACCATTTCCGGCCAGGTGGCAAAGGTCTTGCCCGCGCCGGAGATCGCCTGGTAGGTGCACACCAGCGCCTTGGTGAGGCCGAATTCATCCTTCAGCGGATGCAGCGCCGGCACATAGCTTTGCAGCGAACAGTTGGATTTGACCGCCACAAAGCCCTTTTTGGTGCCCAGACGCGCTCTCTGGGCCGGGATGACCTCAAGGTGCTCGGGGTTGATCTCCGGCACCACCATGGGCACATCGGGGGTGAAGCGATGGGCGCTGTTGTTGGAGACCACCGGGCATTCCGCCTTGGCGTAGCTCTCTTCCAGCGCGCGGATCTCCTCTTTTTTCATGTCCACCGCGCAGAACACAAAGTCCACCTGGGAAGCCACTTCCTCCACATGGGAGGCATCCAGCACCACCATGTTCCGAACGTTCGCGAGCATCGGGTCCGGCATGGCCCAACGGTCGCCCACAGCCTCCTCGTAGGTTTTGCCTGCCGAGCGGGGAGAGGCAGCCAGAACGGCCAGATTGAACCAGGGATGCTGCGCCAGCAGAGATACGAACCGCTGACCGACCATGCCGGTGGCGCCCACGACGCCCACTTGATACTGTTTCATTGTACACTCGTTCCTTTCCGCAAAGCCCTCTATGATTTGCCGGTGTGGACGTATAAAAAAAACCGGCTTGAAAACCGGCAATGTATGCAATATAATAAATTAGATTGCATAGCGTGCACAGCGCACCACACCTTTAAATATGTTTTAAATATAGCATTGCCGCACGGCAATGTCAATTGTGAAGAAAGGCAATACTCCATGCTGAAAAAAGATTTTTGGTTTGACCTGCCCCATGAACTGATCGCACAGGAACCGGCCGATCCACGGGACTCCGCCCGCCTTTTGTGCGCGCAGCGGGGCAGCGATGAACTTCGCCACAAGGTGTTTCGTGATCTGCCTGACCTATTAAATGCCGGGGATCTTCTGGTTGTGAACGATTCCAAGGTTTTGCCCGCCCGTTTGGTGGGGGAAAAGGCGGAAACCGGCGCGGTGAGCGAAATTTTGCTGCTGCGGCAGGTGAAGGGCGATGTGTGGGAGTGCCTGGCAAAGCCCGGCAAACGTCTGAAAGCCGGCACCGAAGTGGTGTTTGGCGACGGCAGCCTGCGGGCGGTCATCCGCGAGACGATGGAGGACGGCAACAAGCTGGTGGAGTTCTTCTATGACACCCAGACGCTGTATGAAAAGCTGGATGAGTTCGGCAAGATGCCGCTGCCGCCTTATATCACCCGTCAGCTGGAGGACCAGAGCCAGTACCAGACCGTGTACGCAAAGGAATTGGGCAGCGCCGCGGCCCCTACGGCGGGCCTGCATTTCAGCCCGGAACTGATGGATCGGCTGCGGGCGAAGGGCGTGGATTTCGCCGAGGTGACGCTGCATGTGGGCCTTGGGACCTTCCGCCCCGTGAAAGAGGAAGACATCGCCGACCACCAGATGCACTCGGAGTGGTACTCCGTCAGCGAAGAGACCGCCCGCAAGATCAACGAGACGAAAGCCCGGGGCAACCGGGTGATCTGTGTGGGCACCACCAGCTGCCGCACCCTGGAATCGGTGGCGGCCAAATACGGCGAGATCCGCGCCTGCAGCGGTGACACGGACATCTTCCTTTATCCCGGCTGCAAGTTTCGGTGCATGGACGGGCTGATCACCAATTTCCATCTGCCGGAGAGCACCCTCATTATGCTGGTCAGCGCTTTCTACGGTTACGAGCGCACCATGGCCGCCTATCGGGAGGCGGTGGCTCAGCGGTACCGGTTCTTCAGCTTTGGCGATGCCATGCTGATTCTGTAAACGAAAGGAACTTTACACATGCCTTATCGCTTGATCAAGACCGAGCACGCCGCCCGACGGGGCGAGTTTGAGACGGTACACGGCACCGTGCAGACGCCGGCGTTCATGAACGTGGCCACCGCCGCCGCCATCAAGGGCGGGCTTTCCGCCTTTGACCTGAAGGACATCGGCTGCCAGGTGATGCTGTGCAACACCTACCATCTGCACCTGCGCCCGGGGGACAAGCTGGTGGCCGAGTTGGGCGGCCTGCACAAGTTCACCCGCTGGGACGGCCCCATCCTCACCGACAGCGGCGGGTTCCAGGTGTTCAGCCTGGCAAAACTGCGCAACATCACCGAGGAGGGCGTGACCTTCCACTCCCATCTGGACGGCCACAAGATCTTTATGGGCCCCGAGGAGAGCATGCAGATCCAGGCGAACCTGGGCTCCACCATTGCCATGGCCTTTGACGAGTGCGTGGAGAATCCCGCCCAGTACGACTACGCGAAGGCCAGCTGCCAGCGCACCGTGCGCTGGCTGGCGCGCTGCAAGACCGAGATGGCCCGGCTGAAGGCGGAAGGCCTCGCCGTCAATCCGCATCAGCTGCTGTTCGGCATCAACCAGGGATGCACCTTCGATGAACTGCGCGTCGAGCACATGAAGCAGATCGCCGACATGGACCTGGATGGCTATGCCATCGGCGGCCTGGCGGTGGGGGAGCCCGAGGAGGAGATGTATCGCATCATCACCGCGGTGGAGCCCTTCGCACCGAAGGATAAGATCCGCTACCTGATGGGGGTGGGCACGCCGGGCAACATCATCGAGGGCGTGTGGCGCGGCGTGGACCTGTTCGACTGTGTCATGCCCAGCCGCAACGCCCGCCACGGTCATCTGAACACCTGGAGCGGCATCATCAACATCAAGAATCTGAAATACGAAAAGGACGAACGCCCCATCGACCCGGAGTGCGACTGCCCCGTGTGCCGCAACTTCAGCCGCGCCTATCTGCGGCATCTGTTCAAGGCCGACGAGATGCTGGGGATGCGTCTGGCGGTGATGCACAACCTCTATTTCTACAATCACCTCCTGGAGCGCATCCGCGCCGAACTGGACGCCGGGACCTACGAGGCCTTCCACGACCGCTATGTGACCCTGCTGGACACCCGGATTTGATCCGGCAATCCCTTGCAAATTGTGCCGGTATCCGCTATAATTGATACAATACGATCCCGAATTTCGAGAGGAGTTAGACAATGAACATTCAGTTTCTGTCCACCATGGATCCCAACACGATGAGCAACATCAGCATGATCGCCATGCTGGTGATTATGTTTGCGGTGATGTACTTTTTGCTGTACCGTCCCCAGAAAAAGCAGCAGAAGAAGGAAGCCGAGATGCGCAACTCGCTGGAGATCGGCGATGAGGTGACCACCATCGGCGGCATCGTTGGCCGTGTGATCGCCATCAAAGAGGACACCTTCGTGCTGGAGACCGGCAGCGACCGCACCAAGATCCGTTTCCGCCGCGCCGCCGTGCAGGCCGTGAACAAGCTGGAGATGGAAACTCCTGCGCAGAAATAACAACATCCGGACTAAAAAGCCGCCTCCCCGCATACTGTTTTAGTGTGCAGGGAGGTGCTTTTTTATGCCAAAACAGCCGAAACCGGGGCGCAATGCCAGCGGCCCTCTGGGAAAGATCCTGATCTCCGGTGTCGCGGGATTGGCCGTGACGTTTCTTGCGCTGCTTTTCTGCAGCTGGCTGTTCACCAGAACGCAGTTGCCCGCATGGTCCGCCGTGCCCATGGCCACCTGTGCAGTGTGTCTGGGCTGCTTTGTCTGTGGCCTCGCTCTGGCGCGAGGATTCAAAAAGAACGGCTTGTTCTGTGGCCTGTGCACAGGGGTGGCGTACTATCTGATCTACCTTGCGGCCGCGCTGCTCAACGGTCAGTTCGACTTCACCGCCACCGCCGGCATCAAGCTGGTCTGCTACATCCTGGCCGGCTGCTTCGGCGGGTATCTTGGGATCATGATAGCGGAACGCAAACGAACCCGCCGTCCCGGTTAAAGGAAAAACGCTCCGCTTTGCAACGCGCGGAGCGTTTTTTCATAGGGATCGGATCCACCGCATACAATTTTGTAAACAACCAAAAAGAGGTACAAGCTATGTGGACGTATCGCCCTTCCGACACTGTAATCACACAACGACCCCCGCAGCAGCCCGCCGCCCCGGTCAAAACGCCGCTTTCGGTCCGCCAGCAGCCCATACAGCCGCAGCGCGATGCTCCTCGTCCGGCGGAGCCGGCGGACAGGCAGGTCAGAACCGGCGGCACCACCCCGAACGTTTCCGCGCAGACAATGCGGCGGCAGAGATTCAGCGCGGCATCGCGCCCCGCAATGCTGCGGACCGCCTGTGTGATGGGGGGCCTGTATCTGTGCGGGCTTGCGGTGGGGTCCGTTTGCAGCCGTATCCTGAGCGAGCCGCTGATGACCTATGCCCGCTATTTTGCCTCCATCGACCTGGGGCTGCGCACCACGGGCAACGGGGCGATGGTTTTCAGCGTGGGGTTTCTGTCGCTGTTCTGCCAACTCACCCTGGTCCTCATCGCCGGATTCTGTGTGCTTGGCGTTGGCCTGATCCCCATCACCATGCTGCTGAAAGGCGCCGGCACCGGTGTGTTCACCGCGCTGTTGTATCAGCAGTTGGGCGCGGCGAAGGGGCTTTTGCTGCAGGCGCTGGTGTTTTGGCTTCCGGAGGTGCTGGGCAGCCTGTTTGTGATACTGTTAAGTGCGTCCGCTTTCCATGTGTCCTGTGGGTTACTGCGCAGTTGCTTGGGGCATGGGGGGAATGGCCTTGGCACAGCGGCACGGCGCATGATCCGCCGTTACCTGGCCGTGAATTTTGCCGCCATGCTTGTGTGCGTGCTATCAGTCCTGCTCACTCTCGTCTTCGGCAGGCTGTTCTGACACCGCTTGGGGATCCTGTGGCTGTATATAGGAGATTCTGGACAGGGGAGTGGACTTGGCGGCCTTTCGCAGCTTTTCGGTGTTGATGTGTGTGTAGATCTCGGTGGTGGACACATGCGCATGCCCCAGTATTTCTTTGAGTTCCAGCATATCCACGTTGCCGTGGCGATACATCAGCGTCGCCGCTGTATGGCGCAGTTTGTGCGGAGAATATCCCTTTCCGGCAAGCCCGGCTGTTTGCAGGCAGTGGTCCGCGATCTGCTGTACGCGCCGGGCACTCAGGCGCCTGCCCGTCTTTTTGGAAACGAACAGAGCCTGTGGGTCCCGCAGGTTGCCCAGCGCCGCACGGGCAGCGCGATAGTGCTTCAGCGCGTCCATACAGGCGGCGTTCAGATACACCAGCCGCTCTTTGTTGCCCTTGCCCACGATGCGGATGGTGTCCTCCTGAAAATCCTTCAGATCAATAGCCACAAGTTCGCTCAGGCGCATGCCGCAGTTCAAAAAAAGCGTGAGGATGCAGAAGTCACGCTCGTAAAAGTCGCTTTGTATATTTTTTAACAAGTCGATGCTTTCCTCGAGAGAAAGGTATTTCGGCAACGCCTTTTTCAGGCTGGGCACAGAAATATCCTTGGCCGGGTCATCCAACAGGCGATTGGACTTCACCGTCATGAATCGATAGAAACTCTTGATGCTGGTCAGCTTGCGGGTGCGGGCGGCTGGTTCGTTGTGCCGTTCGTTTTTTAAAAAATACAGATACTCATAGATTTCCGACTGGGTCACGCTGCCGATGGCCGCTGTATCGACAGAACGGATGTCGATGTCCTCAAACGCGCAGTTGGACGGAGCGAGGCCGCGTTCACGCAACAGGAATTTGAAGAACAGCCGCAGATCAATGTAATAGGCATTGACCGTGCGGGGCGATCGGTTGAGGATCGCGCCAAGGTAATTCAAAAAATCCCGCACATCCCGTGGGATATCCTCATACGGATCGTGGCGCTCGGGATGCATGGTATCGATATAGGTGCTCATATAACCGGGTTTGCCCTCCCCTTAATTTCGCTAAATTTTTATTTAGCGAAATACGCCCGGCCAAAAAAAATAAGCGCTCTCGCTACCCCTACTCTACCAGATAGTTCCGCGCTCCGCAAGGCCTACGGCCCAATATGGGTAAACTGTCCAGCTAAAGACAACATAAATCCATCAAGAGGAAAGCAAGAGCCCCACCCCCCCGCCCCGCCCCGTGGGGCGGGGCGCGCGCCTCAAGGATGAACACCGGACCGTGGTAAACTATACTTGCGCCGACGGGATGGACACCAGTCCTACTATCGAGAAAAGAGCAGCGATCCGCTGAAGCGGAGCGCTGCTCTTTTCTTTTGCCCTGCTGCCGGTCAGCGCCGACCAAGAGGGGGCGCCCTGCGCCGGAGGCGCACCCCGCCCCCGGAACCCCCTGCCCGCCCTCGCATACCGGCGGCTGGGCGCGGACAATAAAAAAATGTACCGCGCCCCCGTGTCGGCCACCGGCCCACAACGCGGGCCGGCGTCCTCCCGCACCGAACGCGCCTTGCAGGCTCCAAGTGTTCGCCTGCCCGGCGCAGCGCGGCCCGTCAAAAAGGCAAGGCCAAGCCCTCCGGGCGCTGCGCGGCCTTGCCTTTTCTCCGGCGCGGCTGCGCCCATATCTTCCCCGCGTAGGTGCTCGGGGGCGCAAAGCGGCCCCGTAAGGTGGTGGCCGTGTTGCGCCCCCTCGGCCCCACCCTTCGCCCGGTTCGCCCACCGGGCGAAGGGTGGGCGTAGCCGCCCCGTCCCCCTACGCTGCGCTACCGCTTGCGTCGAGCCGGGGGCCGGGGCCACCGGCGGCGTCGCGGAAAGTTGCCGCCGGTGGGGCCTGCGGGCCCGGCAATTTAAATGCCGCCCGCGAGGCTGCTCCGCCCCGCGTGGGAAGGGGCGGAGCAGCTATGGCGCGTTTGCGGGCGGCAAAGGAAGGGGCAGCTTGTCCCACTCGATACTCAAATGCCGACCTGGGGGCCACAGGCCCCCAGCCCCCCACCATGCCCACAGGCCAGCCGCCCCTTTGCGCGTGGCTCTCCCCATTATACCGTCTGGCCCGGCGTCAAGGGTCAGGCCGGGCAGCCAGAGGCTGCCCTTGACGCCTGCTCCCGCGCGCAGGAAAGCCCCCTTCGCGTGGGGGTCAAACCACACGCAAAGGGGGCTTTCACATGTTCACACTTCCCAGCAATCGGCGCGACCTGCTCCAAATGGTGCTGGCGCTGGACGTCACACTCCAGCAGACTGACCTCGCGCCGGAGCGCCGGGCGCGGCTGCTCCGCTTTCAACGGGTGCTCACCGCGCTGGCGTCCTCCGGCGCTTTCCTGCCCCACCCACCTTTCGACGGGTCAGCTCATCCGCCAGAGCATAGAGCAGAGTAACCTCGCTGTGCCCCTCGTCATGGTTCAAGAGCGCCGCCACCTTGCCCACGCTGCCGGTGCGCTGAAACTCATCCACAGCGCGGATTTTCCGGCCCGTGTGAGTGCTCACCTGCGCACCCTTTGGCACCACGCCGGACGCCCGAAAGACCCGCGCCGCCCGCTGGAGGTCTTTGTATACAGCACTCCGAGTGCGGTGTTTGCGCCAGTCGTTCCGCCCCTCAAACACCCACACCCGGCCCGCCTGCCGGAGCATCCGCAGCCGCAACTCGGCAGGCCAGTATACCCGCCGGCTTTTGCCGGTCTTCTGTTCTCGCACCGTCATGCGCGGGCCGTGCTGCACATCCGCCGTTTTCAGCGCCAGCACGTCCCCCACGCGCAGCCCGGAGGCCATGCAGCACTCCATAACCAGCCGGTTTGCAGGCATCAGTGCCGCGAGTACATGCCCCATAGCGGGGCGGTCAAGCCAGTCAGCACGCCCCATTTTCGCCCGCCTCCCCTTTCCGGCAAATGGTGATTGTTGTTCCCGGCATAGCCGCCGGGGCGGCCTCCGGCGCGGCCCCGGTCGGCCTGCCATCCCTTGCCGTGCTGTCGAGCCAGCGCCGGAAAGCAGCCGCCGCGCTTGCCACGTTCTCGGCCATCCGGCGGGCCGTACCGCCGCCACCGTAACGCCGGGCATAGGCGTACAGGTACGCCCACCCGCAAACGTCGAATACCAGCCGCACCCCGTCCACGAACTCGGAACTATTTGGCGCAGCCGCCCGGTGCAACTGCTCCACCGCCTCCGCCACGTTAAACTCTAAATCCAGATTATCGTACATTTTCCAGTACCTCCCATCCCCCGCCATACTCCGGCGGGGCCTCCTGCCTGCGCCGCCGCAGCCAGCCGCGCAGCTCCACAAGGCAGCGCCCATAGGCTGCCACATCCAACTTTACCTCGCCGCCAACGGCCACCAGAGGCCCCAGCTTCTCACGCTTTCGACGGCTCAACTCCCCCAGCCGTTCCGGCTGCTGCCAGAGCGTCCGCAGGATAAACCGGTCTGTTTCATTCAGTGCCAGCCACTCGGCCCCCAGCTGATGAACACCGGGCAGCCGCAGCACCCTCGGCCACACCGCCAACGCGTCCCGCACGGTGCAGGCGTCACCGGCCAGCGTAAGCTCCAGACGAGTGACGTCCACGCCGAGCCCGGCCTCCCTGCTCTTGTTGTAGAGCTTGCAGCGGCCCGGCGCGTTCCGGCGTCCGACGTACTGCGTACGATCAGACGCCGAGCGCCGGAACTCCTCATAGACCCGCCCATCCTTCACCAGCTCATAGCCGGTACGCTCTCCGGGCAGGTCTACCGCGAAATCCCAGCGCACCACCACCACCGGCGGGAAATCAGTGTGACGGCTATTGTCATAGAGCAGATTGAACACCCAGCGCAGCGCCCGTGTCTCGCCCACCTTGTTGGGGTTGAACTCCAGCCGGGCGCGACGAGTGTTTACGCCGCTGGGGCCGTTGAGGCCAACCCCCAACCAGAAAGAGCGCCCACCCTCCAGCGCAAAGGTGAATTGGTCTCGAAAGGCCCCCATTTTGCAGGTTGTCCAGTGCGAGTATTCCACCCAGACCAGCACCCCCAGACCATCCAGCACCCGCTGACTGGCCTGATACTCCAGGGCAAAATCCAGCAGCAGCTTGTCTATGCTGTACGTGCTGCCGTCTTCCGCTGTTGTTTTCCACGTGTAAGGGAGCCCCGCCAGAGCGGGGCCTCCCTGTACGTTTGTACACATGATTGGCCCTATTAGATATAGGGCCAATCAGTCCCAAACGAGGCACGGCAGCAGCCGCCCGTCGCGCTCGGCCAAGTCCACCTCTACCTCCTCGCCCGGCATCACGGCGCGGGCGCTGTAGATGCTGCCGACGCGCCCCCGGTGGTCGGCAATGTAGACCCGCCACATTTCCCGGTCACGCTCTCCGGCGGCCTTCGCCCTGAAGACCTCTCTCGACACGCTCAACACAGTTTTTTTCATTTTCCAGTCCTTTCCGGGCGCAGCAAAAAGCGCCCTCGCATTTTTTCCGCGAGAGCGCCATAGCTTTGTTGGGGCTGTATTTCGCTAAATACCCGTTGTAGCGAAATCCTTCGTATTTCGCTAAACCTGAATTATTTAGCGAAATTATATTAATTGAAATTAGTATACCTTCCCCCAAAAGATTTGTCAAGGCGGTCTGTGAGGCAACACCAAAGTGGGCTGATAAACGGCACTTCGTGACCACCAGACCCCTTACATTATAATAAAGCACCGGGGCGCAAGATCGCGCGCGCTCCGGTGCCGCTCCTTATTTGATGGCCTGGATGGCGTCCCGCAGATAGTTCACGCCCACCAGTTCGATGTCGGCAAACTCTTTCGGATCCAGTTGTTTGAGGCTGTGCCGCGGAACGATGGCCTTGGTAAAACCAATGCGCTGGGCCTCTCGCAGCCGCAGTTCCAGGAAGGTCACATTGCGCACTTCCCCGCCGAGGCCCACCTCGCCGATGGCCACGGTCTTGTCATCGATGGGCTTGTCCAGCATGGACGAGACCATGGCCAGGCAGACCGCCAGATCGCAGGCGGTCTCGTCCAGTTCCAGGCCGCCCACGATGTTCAGATACACATCCAGACTGCCGAAGAAGTACCCTGCCCGCTTTTCCAGGACCGCGATGAGCAGGTTGGCACGATTGAAATCAAAGCCGCTGGCGGTGCGGCGCGGCACATTGAAGCTGCTCTTGGTCGCCAGGGCCTGCACTTCGCTCAGGATTGGGCGGGTGCCTTCCATGGTGCAGGCGACACAGTTGCCGCTGGTGCCCAGCGGACGGCCTTCCAGGAGCACCTGCGAGGGGTTTTCGATCTGGGTCAGGCCGTGGCCGGTCATATCGAACATCCCGATCTCGTTGGTGGAGCCGTAGCGGTTTTTCGCCGCCCGCAGCACCCGATACGGCAGCGTTTTGTCCCCTTCAAAGTAGAGTACGGTATCCACAATGTGCTCCATCACCTTAGGGCCGGCGATGGCGCCATCCTTATTTACATGGCCCACAATAAAAGTGGGGATCTCGCAGCTTTTCGCCACGGCCAGCAGACGCGCGGAACACTCCTTCACCTGGGACACGCTGCCCGCCGAACTGGAAACATCGCCGCAGTGCATGGTCTGGATGGAGTCGATGACCACCAGATCCGGTTTGGTCTGCTCAATAAGACCGCATATATCGTCGATGTCCGTCTCGGCGGCGAGATGAATGTTCTGCTGGGGCACCTGCAGCCGGTCGGCGCGCAGTTTGATCTGACGCACCGATTCCTCGCCGGTGATATACAGCACCTCACAGCGGTCGCTGATGGCGCCGCACAGCTGCAGCAGCAAGGTGGATTTGCCCGCGCCCGGCTCACCGCCCAGCAGCACCACACTGCCCAGCACGATGCCGCCGCCCAGCACCCGATCCAACTCGGAGATGCCGGTGACGATGCGGCTTTTCTCTTCGGTGGTGCTCACCTCCGAAAGGCGCCGCGCGGTGATGCCAGTGACACCGGCGGGCCGGGCGGACACACCCCGCGCCGCAGACTTCGGCTCGGGCACGACCACATCCTCCACCATCGTGTTCCAGGCCCCGCAGCTGGGGCAGCGCCCCATCCAGCGAGGGCTGCTTTCCCCGCAGTTGGAGCAGACAAAGATCGTTTTCAGTTTATTGTCCTTCAAAACGCAAACCGCCTTCTTGAATCAGTATCCGAACACGCCCTCCAGCGACTCGTCGTTGTCGATCCAATCCTGCACAAGGACCATGCGGTATTCGTCGCGGGTATCCCGGATATACACCTTTTCGATGCCCGCGTTGATGATCATCCGCTTGCACATGGAGCAACTGCTGGCGTTTTTGACGTAGTCGCCGGTGGCCATGTCAATGCCCACCAGATACAGCGAACTGCCCAGCATTTTATCGCGGGAAGCACTGATGATGGCATTGGCCTCCGCATGAACGCTGCGGCACAGTTCATACCGCTCACCGCGGGGGATCTGCAGCTTTTCACGGATGCAGACCTTCATATCATCGCAGTTCTTACGCCCGCGGGGCGCCCCCACATAGCCGGTGGAGATCACCTCGTCGTTTTTCACGATCACCGCCCCGTAGTGTCGGCGCATACAGGTGCCCCGCTGCGAAACGCTCTCCGCAAGATCCAGATAATAGTTTATTTTGTCTCTGCGCGCCATTGGTATTCCCTGTTCCCCTTTCCAAGTGAGATGAATCGCACGAATGCGGCGTTTTATGGTTTGCATGATTTCGGCCTCTCCGGCACGTCACATTCGTGCCCGGTAAACCGAAGCAGGCGGGCGACCCTGCGGGACAGATTTTTCCTGCCGTTGCAGAGCCTTCTTTCGGTTCAACGGGATGCCCGATCCCCGCGCCCACGTCTTTTGGGTTTTCCTGCACAATGCGTATATATAACGTTAGTATAGCACAAGGGAGGGTAAATCGGCAACCAACAAAAAAATCGCCGCAAGCGGAACGCTTGCGGCGAAACTGGAGGTGCCGACCGGATTTGAACCGGTGAATGAAGGTTTTGCAGACCTTTGCCTTACCACTTGGCCACGGCACCAGATGAGAACCGAGGAGAAGTCGGTTCTTTTTATGGAGCGGCTTACGAGGCTCGAACTCGCTACCTCCACCTTGGCAAGGTGGCGCTCTACCAGATGAGCTAAAGCCGCAAAAAATGGTGCCTCCGATCGGAATCGAACCAATGACACGGGGATTTTCAGTCCCCTGCTCTACCAACTGAGCTACAGAGGCAAATTGGCGACCCGGATGAGGCTCGAACTCACGACCTCTAGCGTGACAGGCTAGCGTTCTAACCGACTGAACTACCGGGCCACGGTGGTGGAAGTTAACGGGCTCGAACCGCTGACCCTCTGCTTGTAAGGCAGATGCTCTCCCAGCTGAGCTAAACTTCCTTAAAAATGGAGCGGCTTACGAGGCTCGAACTCGCTACCTCCACCTTGGCAAGGTGGCGCTCTACCAGATGAGCTAAAGCCGCAAATCCCATGGTTTGCATCGCCGATGTGTTTTGGCGACGTTGTTTATTTTACCGTATCTTACCTGCTTTGTCAAGACTATTTCTCAACTTTATTTTAGTTTCTCCAAAGGCGGGCAAACCATGCGAATGTCCGTTTTTTTACAGGGAGCGAAGCAGTTTTGCCACGTCCACATTGTAGGTTTTGTCGCAGAACTGGCAGTTCACTTCCACGCACTTCTGCTCTGCGGCAAGGCTTTCCAGTTCCTTGCGGCCCATGCTCAGCAGGGCGCGCTCCACCCGCTCCCGGCTGCAATCGCACCGGTAGCACACGTCGTATTCATCCAGCACCTGCGGGTCAAAGCCCTGCAGCACCAGGTCCATGATCTCCTTGGGTCCCATCCCTTGCTGCAAAAGGCGGGTCACACTGGGAGCCTTGGCGATGTTCTGCTCCAGGGTAGTGATCTCCTGATCGGTGGCGCCGGGCAACAGCTGGATCATGTACCCCCCCGCGCAGCGGATGGACAGATCGGGATTCACCAGGACCCCCAGCGCGCACACGGTGGGGGTCTGTTCGCTGGTGGCATAGTAGGCGGTGATGTCCTCGGCCACTTCCCCGCTCACCAGCGGGATCTGACCCACATAGGGCTCTTTAAGCCCCAGATCACGCACGACGCTCAATGTGCCGTCCTTGCCCACAGCGCCGCCCACATCCAGCTTGCCGTCGGCCCGCAGCGGCAGTTCCACCACCGGGTTCTGCACATAGCCCTTCACGCAGCCGGTGCCGTCGGCCACCGCCAGGACGGTGCCGGCCGGCCCGCCGCCGTTGAGGCGCAGGGTCAGGGAATCCTGTTCACTTTTCAGAGTGATGCCCATCATGGAGGCGGCCGTGAGCAGCCGCCCCAGCGCCGCGCTGGTGACGGCGCTGGTCTTGTGGATGCGTTCGGCCTCGGCCACGATGACGGTGGAATCCACGCCGTAAAACACCACGCCGCCGTTGTCGGAAATACCGCGAATCATGTTAGCCATTGTGTTGTTTCTCCAGTTGTGTGTATTGTTTGATCGCCGTAAAGATGTAGCGCTGGCTGTCCGGCCGGAGGGGCCCGAAGGTCTCGCCGTCACAAAGGGCGGCGAGGCGGAACCCGTTTGCCTCCAGCACCCGCTCCACATACGCTGCCTCGTAGGTGTATTCCGAGAACTGCTCCCGGAACACCTCCCCGGTATCGAGATAGCGTATCTCGATGGAGATATCCACCCGGTCCCCCTGGGGCGCGCAGGTGTTTTTCCAGCGGCAGACCGCATCCGGCCCTTCCAGCACAAATTCGTTGTCCGCCAGCACCTGCCGGTGCTTGTAGGGGGTGTTGAGGTCAAAGAGGAACACGCCGCCCTCCTCCATGAAAAAGGCGGCCCGGGCAATCGCCCGCTCGAACCGGGGCGCGGGGCCGATGTGGTTGTAGGTGTCGAAGGTGGACACCGCCCCCCGGATGGTGCCGAACAGGTCCAGGTCCAGGATGTCCTGGCGGAGCAGCAGCAACCGGTCGGAAACGCCCAACTCGTCCGCCTTTTCCCGCAGTACCGCCAGCATCTCCTCCGACTGATCCACCCCGATCATGTCGTACCCCGCCTGGGTGAGCATCAGCGTCAGGTCGCCGGTGCCGCAGCCAAGGTCCGCCAGAATGCCGTCGGCCACACCGTGTGCGTCCAGCTGCCCTTTTATATAAGTATAGAGGGCGTCATAGTCGGCCTCACCGTTCAGCTCGTCGTAAAAATAGGCGAATTCGTTGTATGCCATGGGAATTTACACCTCATGCAGAAGCGCCTGATCGAACAATGCCTGCAACGTGTCGATGCCAAGACCTGTTTCGCTGCTGGAAAGAACAATACCTTTACAGTCGTATTTTTCCCGGAGGAAGGCAAATTCATCGGCTTTTTTTGCCGCTTCGCTCTTTTTCAGCTTGTCCGCCTTGGTCAGCGCCGCCACGAACGGGATCTTTCGATAGCGAAGATATTCCAGCATCTGAAGATCGTCGGCGGAAGGAGCGTGGCGGCTGTCCAGCAGCTGCACCAGCAGGACACAGTTCCGCCGGTCATCGAAGTAGCTGTTGATCAGCTGGTCCCACCGCTGGCGGTCCGCCGCGGAGACCTTCGCGTAGCCGTACCCCGGCAGGTCCACGAAATAGACGTCGTCCACCGTGTAGAAATTGATGGTGGCCGTCTTGCCCGGTGTGGCGCTAACCCTCGCGAGGTTTTTCCGGTTACAGAGCTTGTTGATGAGGCTGGATTTTCCCACATTGGACCGGCCGGAGAAAACAAATTCCGGCCGGTCGCTGTCGGGAAGCTGGCTGGACAACCCATAGGAGGCCTGAAAGTCAGCTCTTTGAAAGTTCATATCCCTCTCCTTCTCATTGCCGCAGGGTGGATTGCTGGGGGCGCTGTTCCCCCGGTGTCACCAGGCCGGACGGATGGGGTGCGGCGGCCGGGACAGATTTGGCCCGGCTGGGGGTGCGGCGGGCGCGCCGCGGGGTCAGCAGCGCGTGGGACAGCACCTGCCCCAGATGGCTCACCGGCACGAACCGGATGGCCTTTTTGACCTCTTCATCCACATCATACAGGTCGCTCTGGTTGGCCTGGGGGATCAGCACGGTCTTGATGCCCTGGCGATAGGCCGCCATGCTCTTTTCCTTCAGCCCGCCGATGGGCAGCACATCGCCGTGGAGAGTGATCTCGCCGGTCATGGCCACATCCGCCCGGACAGGGATGCCGGACAGGCAGGAGATCAGCGCGGTGGTGAGGGTCACGCCGGCGGAGGGGCCGTCCTTCGGCACCGCGCCCTCGGGGGCGTGGATGTGAAGGTCCACGTTCTTGAGCTGCTCCGGGTCGATGCCGTATTCGGCGGCGTGGACCCGCGCGAAGGTGACGGCCAGATGGGCGCTCTCCTTCATCACGTCGCCCAGCGAGCCGGTCAATTCGATCTTACCGCTGCCGCCCGGGATGGTCTGCACCTCGATGGGCAGGATGGCGCCGCCCACACTGGTCCAGGCGAGGCCGTTGGCGATGCCCACCGCGTTGGTGCGGTTGTAGAAATCCGGCTTGATGCGCCGGGGGCCCATCAGCGATTCCAGATTGGCCGCGGTGACCGTGACCTTCTCCTCCTCGCCGGCAGCCACCTTGCGGGCGCATTTGCGCAGCACTTCGGTGATGGCCCGCTCCAGGCCGCGCACGCCCGCCTCCTGGGTGTAGCCGTCGATGAGGCCGTAGATGGCCCCCGCGGTCAGATTCGCCCTGCCCTCCAGTCCGTTCTTTTTCAGCTGTTTGGGCAGAAGGTGGCGCTTGGCGATGTTGAACTTCTCCTCCCGGGTGTAGCTGGGCAGTTCGATCACCTCCATCCGGTCCAGCAGCGGGGCCGGGATGGTGGACAGATCGTTGGCCGTGGTGATGAAGAACACCTGGCTGAGGTCAAAGGGGATGTCGAGGTAATGATCCTTGAAGGTCTTGTTCTGCTCGGGGTCCAGCGCCTCCAGCAGCGCCGCCGCCGGATCGCCCCGGAAATCGGCGGCGAGTTTGTCGATCTCGTCCAGCAGGATCAACGGGTTCATGCTCTTGGCCGTGGTGACGGCGCTGATGATCTTACCCGGCATCGCGCCCACATAGGTGCGCCGGTGCCCGCGGATCTCCGCTTCGTCCCGCACACCGCCCAGGCTCATCCGCGCATATTTGCGGCCCATGCACTCGGCGATGGAGTGGGCGATGCTGGTCTTGCCCACGCCCGGAGGGCCCGCCAGGCAGAGGATCTGCCCCTTGGCGTCCGGATTGAGTTTGCGCACGGCCAGCAGTTCCAGGATGCGGTCCTTGACCTTTTTCAGCCCGTAGTGCTCCCGGTTCAGGTGCTTTTCCGCCCGGGCAAGGTCCAGATCGTCTTCGGTATAAATGCCCCAGGGCAACGCGAGGCAGGTGTCCAGATAGGTGCGGATGACCGCGGCCTCCTGGCTGTTCCCCTGCATCTTGCCCAGACGCTCCGCCTCTTTTTCCAGCTTTTCGGTGGCTTCCTCGGGCAATTCCAATGCCCGGATCTGCCGCACATACTGCTCCGATTCATAGCGCACATCGTCGTCCCCGTCCAGTTCGGTGGCAATGGCGCGCATCTGTTCCCGCAGATAATAATCCCGCTGGTTTTTCTCCATCTGGTCGTTGACCTTGTCCTGGATCTCCTTCTCCAGTTCCAGGACCTGATTCTCCCGGCACAGCAGATCCAGCGTGGTCTGCAGACGCCCGATCAGGGTACTCTGCTCCAGCACCGTCTGCTTGTCCTGATACTTGAACAGGAGGTTCGCGGGCAGATATTCGCTGAGAAAAACCGCGTCGCTGCTGGACAGGATGGTATACACCACGTCCTTGGGCATGCGGGGGTTGAGTTGCAGGTAGCTTTCAAAGGCCAGTTTGAGGTTGCGGATCAGCGCCTCGGCGCTGACGCTGCCCGCCTTTTGCAGGCCCCGCACCGGCGCCTCCTTTACGGTAACGGTGAGCATCTTTTCGCCGTTTTCCAGCGCCAACAGGCGGGCGCGGTACTGCCCTTCCACCAGCACCTTCACCAGGTCGTCGGAGACGCGCATCACCTGCTTGACCTGTGCCACCACGCCATAGCGATACAGATCGCCTGTGGTGGGCTCCTCCACATCCATCTCCCGCTGGGTGATCAGAAAGATGGGGCTGGAGTTCGCCATGGCCCACTCGATCGCGGCGATGCTCTTCTCACGGCCCACCTCAAAGTGGATGACGTTGTTGGGGAACACCACGAGCCCGCGCAGGGCAATGGCCGGCAGATGCAGCACATTGTGTTCCACTTTGATTTTCACACGTTCAGACATATTGGCATTCCCTCCCAAAAACGGTACGGACAGATCGCCCGTACCGTTGCAATTTTGGACTGATTCTTCTGTAAAGTTCTTTCCCTTTTCGCGGCCGTTACACAACCGGGACGGTATTCTTATACCGTTTGCGCACCGCGCCGTATTCCAGCACGGGCTTACCGCCGGCCACGGTCTCGGGGGTGATGGTGACCTTGATGATGGTGGGGTCGCTGGGCACCTGATACATGATGGGGATCAGGATCTCCTCCATCACGCTGCGCAGGCCCCGGGCGCCGCTCTTGCGCTCGATGGTCTTTTTCGCCACGGCACGCAGGGCGTCGTCGGTAAATTCCAGGTCCACATTGTCCATCTGCATCAACGCCTGGTACTGCTTGATGACGCTGTTTTTCGGCTCTTTGAGCACGCGGATGAGGGCGTCCTCGTCCAGCGGGTCCAGCACCGTGACCACCGGCAGACGGCCGATCAGCTCGGGGATGAGGCCGAATTTGACCAGGTCGTCCGGTTCCACCTTGCGCAGCAAGTTCTGCTTCTCCTGCACAGAGGTGTCATGCAGTTTGCTGCCAAAGCCGATGGCGGAAGCGTCGGTGCGGCGCTGGATGTATTTGTCCAGCCCGTCGAAGGCGCCGCCGCAGATGAACAGGATGTTCTTGGTGTCGATCTGGATGAACTCCTGCTGGGGGTGCTTGCGCCCGCCCTGGGGCGGAACGTTGCTCACCGTGCCTTCCAGGATCTTCAGAAGCGCCTGCTGTACGCCCTCGCCGCCCACGTCCCGGGTGATGGAGGGGTTCTCGCTCTTGCGGGTGATCTTGTCGATCTCGTCGATGTAGATGATGCCGATCTCCGCCCGCTTCACGTCAAAGTCGGCGGCCTGGATGAGTTTGAGCAGGATGTTCTCCACGTCCTCGCCCACATAGCCGGCCTCGGTGAGGGTGGTGGCGTCGGCGATGGCAAAGGGCACGCCCAGCATTCGGGCGAGGGTCTGGGCCAGCAACGTCTTGCCCACACCGGAGGGGCCCAGCAGCAGCACGTTGCTCTTCTGCAGTTCCACGTCGTTTTTGCTCTCGCCGCTCAGGATGCGCTTGTAGTGGTTGTACACCGACACCGCGAGCACCTGTTTTGCCTCGTCCTGGCCGATGACGTAGCGATCCAGCCCCTCCTTGATCTCGGCGGGGGTGAGCACGTTCACAGGGTCCAGCGTGGGGGCGGCATGCTTGACGCCGCCGCGCCGGGGCGCGGACTTGGGGGCGTCGGGCTTGCCGTCTTCGTCCAGCAGCGAGGCGCACAGCGTGATGCACTCGCTGCAGATGTTGACGCCGGGGCCGATGATCATGCGCTCCACTTCGTCCTGGCTTTTGCCGCAGAAACTGCAGCGCAGGTTTTTGTCTTTGTCTTTTCCGTTCGTATTGTTTGCCATAGTTTCCCCTAAACGATGCGCCGGCGCACAGAGCGCGCCCCGCGCGGATGTGATTACCGTTTGGCGATGACTGCGTCGATCAGGCCGTAGTCGGCGGCCTCCTGAGCGGACATAAAGTTATCGCGCTCGGTGTCGGCCATGATCTTTTCCAGCGGCTGACCGGTATACTCGCTGAGCATCTGATTCATCCGCTCACGGGTGCGCACCAGATGATCGGCGTGGATCTTGATGTCGGTGGTCTGGCCCTGCAAGCCGCTCAGCAGCGGCTGATGGATCATGATCTCGGCGTTGGGCAGCGCCAGGCGTTTGCCCTTGGCGCCGCTGGCCAGCAGAAACGCGCCCATGGAGGCGGCCATGCCCATGCAGATGGTGGACACATCGCACTTGATATACTGCATGGTGTCGTGGATGGCCATGCCCGCGCTGATGGAACCGCCCGGGCTGTTGATATACAGGCTGATGTCCTTTTCGCTGTCCTGCCCTTCCAGATACAGCAGCTGGGCCACCACCAGGCTGGCCGTGGCGTCGTTGACCTCATCGCTGAGCATGATGATGCGGTCGTTCAAAAGGCGGGAAAAGATGTCGTAAGAGCGTTCGCCGCGGGCGGTCTGCTCCACAACGTAAGGAACCAAACTCATTTGGCTGTACCTCCCTGTGAAAAATGAAAGCTGTCTGCAAAATTGACCGATACGGGCCATTGTCGCACGTATCGGTCAAAGCAAAACGGCTTATGTAAGGATGGGCGCCGGAACGGGCGATCAGCCCTCTTTGGCAACCTTCTCCTCGGTGATCTCGGCGTGGTCGCGGATGAAGTCGATGGCCTTGTTCACCGCCAGATCCTTCTTGACCTCGTCGGGGTTGACCAGCTCCTTGACCTTGGCCAGTTCCATCTTGTAGTTGTCGGCGACCCGCTGCAGTTCGGCCTCCAACTCCTCGTCGCTGGCGGTGATGTTCTCCGCGGCGGCGATGGCTTCCAGAGCCAGGCGGATCTTCACCTGCTTCTCGGCCTGCTCCTTGAAGGAGGCGCGGAAGGTCTCCAGGGTCTGCCCCATGTACTGCAGGTACATATCCAGCTTCAGGCCCTGCTGCGCCAGCCGGTACTCAAAGTCGCGGACAGCCTCGTCCATCCGGGCTTCATACATGGCGTCGGGGATGTCGCCCTCGATGGTGGCGATGACCTGATTCACCAGATCGTTCTCCACCTCCAGAGCGGCCTGCTTTTCGTTCTGCTCTTCCATGCCCTTGCGGATGCTGGCCTTCAGTTCATCCAGCGTGTCGTACTCGCTCACGTCCTTGGCGAACTCGTCGTCCAGCGCGGGCAGCTCCTTGGTCTTGACCTCGTGCAGCTTGATCTTGAACACAGCGGGCTTGCCGGCCAGCTCTTTGGCGTGATAGTCCTCGGGGAAGCTGACGTTCACATCGAACTCCTCGCCCGCCTCATGGCCCACCAGCTGCTCCTCAAAACCGGGGATGAAGCTGCCGCTGCCCAGCACCAGGCTGTAATGCTCGGCCTTGCCGCCCTCAAAGGGGGTGCCGTCCACAAAGCCCTCGAAGTCCATATCCACGGTGTCGCCGTTCTCGGCCTTGCCCTCGCGGGTGATGATGCGGCCGTTGCGGTTCTGCATGCGCACCAGTTCGGCCTCCACGTCGGCGTCGTCGACAGTATGGACCTTCTTGACGGCCTTTAAACCGGTGTAGCTGCCCACCTTGATCTCGGGCTTCACCGCCACGGTGACCTTGAGCACCACGCCGTCGTCCAGGCTCTCGGACACAACGTCCACCTCGGGGCGGCCCACGGGCTCAATGCAGGCGGCAGCCACCGCGGCCTCATAGGCCTCGGGGAACAGGTCGTTGATGGCATCGTAATGGAAGATGTCGGCGCCGTACATCTTTTCGATCACCGCGCGGGGCGCATGGCCCTTGCGGAAACCGGGGACGTTGTACTTCTTGCCTTCACGCTTGAAGGCCTTGTCGATGGCGGCCTTGAAGGTGTCGGCATCCACCGAGAACTGCAGTTCCTGCATACTTTTTTCAAGCTTTTCGCTTTTTACAAGATTCATGAATATAGCCTCCGTACAAAGAGATTCGTTTTATTATATCATGCGAGTGGTTAAAAATCCATAGTTTCCCTAAATTTTATAGGGACAAAACCGCAGCGCGTCGGCGGAGATCAGGCGGTATTCCAGCCCGTCCACAACGCCCTGCACCGCCGCGTGCACCGACGCGCCATGCAGGTGCCCATAAAAGCACCGCCGCACCCCGAAACTGCGCATCAGTTCGATCACCTGGGGGGCGCTGGCTCCCGGGTACACCGGCGGATAGTGGAGAAACACGACCTTCTCCCGCGCCTGTTCTCCGGCGGCCGCGAGGCTGGCCCGCAGGCGGCCCAGTTCCCGGTTCATCACCTTTTCATCGTGGGGCTCGCCCGGCTCAAACAGCCAGCTGCGGGTGCCGCAGAGGGCCACCCCCTCGACGATGTGGGCGTTGTTGTGCAAAAGGCGCAGGCTGCCAAACCCGCGGGCCTCAAAAAAGCCTTCCATCTTGCGGGCGGTGGTCCACCAGTAATCGTGGTTGCCCTTTAACAGCAGTTTCTGGCCCGGCAGCTGTTCCAGAAAGGCGAGATCCGGCGCAGCTTCCTCCAGCTTCATGCCCCAGCTGGTATCCCCCGCCAGCACCACCGTGTCGTCGGGACTCACCACGCGCAGCCAGTTTTCCCGGATGCGCTGCACATAGCCCTGCCAGCCGGGGAATTTGTCCATTGGTTTGTCGGCGCCCAGGGAGAGGTGCAGGTCGCCTATTACAAAAATTGCCATGCGTTCCTCCTGATAATCGCCGGCGCACCGGGCACAATAAGGGCAGAAAAGGGGGAAAGAACAATGAATACGAACGAACCTGTCATCAACGGTATCTGCTGCGACGTGAAAAACTGCGTTTACAACAACGGTTCCTGCTGCTGCACGGCGGGCACCATCCACGTCAACAACTGTTACGACGACATCGGCAGAACCAAGTGCGAGACCTTCACCGAGGTTTGATCCCCGGCGGCAGCGTCTTCGGAAAACGGCCCGCGATCTGGTTTCGCGGGTCGTTTTTTCGTTTACTCGCCCAGTACCACGTCCCGCAACGCGTCGGGCGCGATGACAGCGTCAAACCGCTCCGGCAGGCTGCGCAGGCAGGCCAGCGCCTTTGGCGCGGGCTGACCGGTATACTCCGCCAGGGCGCCCATGGCCGCGAACTCATCCCGGGGCAGCGGGCGGCCCAGGGCGGCCAGCACATCCCGAGGGAACTTGAAGGGGCTGGCGGTGGAGAGCACCACCATGGGAGCCTCGCTCTTGTTGCGTCGGGCGGCGCTGAAGGCCACGGCGGTGTGGGGGTCGCACAGGTAGCCGCGCTGTTCAAAGAGTTCCCTGATCTGGGCGGCGGCGGTGGCGTCGTCGGCGCTGGCGGCGCCGAAGTCGGCGCGGATGCGCTCCATTACCTCCGGATCCACCCGGTAAGAGCCGTCCTCCGACAGCTGTTTCATCCAGCCCCGCACCCGGTCCGCGCCGGCCATGTGGTACAGCAGCCGCTCCAGGTTGGAGGAGACCAGGATGTCCATGGAGGGCGAGGTGGTGCGGTAGAAGGGGCGGCGGGCGTTGTAAACGCCGGTGGCGAAGAACTCGGTGAGCACGTCGTTTTTGTTGGACGCGCAGATCAGCTTGCCCACCGGCAGGCCCATCTGCTTGGCGTACCAGCCGGCCAGGATGTCGCCGAAGTTGCCGGTGGGCACGCAGAAGTCCGCCTTGTCCCCCGCCTTGAGCGCGCCGGCGCGCACCAGCTGGCCGTAGGCGTGGAAGTAGTAGACGATCTGGGGCACAAGACGCCCCCAGTTGATCGAGTTGGCGCTGGAGAGATGCACCCCCCGCGCGGCCAGCTGCCGGGCCACGTCGGCGTCGCCGAAGATCCGCTTCACGCCGGTCTGGGCGTCGTCAAAATTGCCCTGTACCGCGTATACGGCCACATTCCCGCCCTGCTGGGTGGTCATCTGCAGCCGCTGGATCTCGCTGGTGCCGTGGCTGGGATAGAACACCGTGATGGTCACGCCCGGCACGTCGCAATAGCCGGCCAGGGCCGCCTTGCCGGTGTCCCCCGAGGTCGCCACCAGGATGGCGGTGGTGGAACCGTCGCCCAGCATCCGTTTGGCCTCCACCAGCAGGCGGGGCATCAGCTGCAGGGCAAAGTCTTTGAAGGCACAGGTAGGCCCATGCCACAACTCCAGGCTGTACAGCCCGTCCCCCGCCGCCCGCAGGGGCGCGGTGCCCTCGCCGAAGGCTTCGCCGTAGACCTGCCGCACCGTGTCCCGCAAAAAGGCGGGGTCGTAGTCGGTGAGGAATTTTTCCAGGATCAGCGCCGCCAGGGCGGGATAATCCGGCTGGGCCAGCGTCTCCTTCAGATCCACCGAAGGAAACCGTTCCGGCACGAACAGGCCGCCGTCGCCGGCAAGGCCCAGGCAGATGGCCCGGGCTGCACTGACCGGCTGGCCCGCGCCGCGGGTGGTAGTAAACTGCATCATGATTCCCCCTCTATCTACATTGCGCGATCGCGCGTTTCAAACTTCAAAGGCGCCCCGGATGCAGTGTACCAGCAAACCGCCTCCCTCGGCGGGGGTGACCTCCACCACATCGAAGCGAACGGGGTGCTCCGCCAGACCGGACTGCTGCAAAAAGCGCCGGGACGCGAGAACGATCCGCCGCTGCTTGGCCGGCCCCACCGCCTCGGCCGCGGGGCCCCGTCGGGTCTCGCTGCGGGCCTTCACCTCCGCGATGACCACCGTCTCCCCTTCCAGCAGGACCAGGTCCAGTTCGCCCATGCGGGTGCGGTAGCCGTGGGCCAGCAGCCGGCAGCCCCGGTCCAGATAGTACCGGGCCGCGGCGGCCTCCCCTTTCCGGCCGAACGTCCTTGCGTCCATGGCTTAATACCCCAGCTTTTTCAAGAAACTGCGCCGGTAGAACGGCTGGATGCCGTAGCGCTCCAGCAGTTCATAGTGCAGCTTGGTGGGATAGCCTTTGTGCGTGGCCAGCTGGTACTGGGGATACTGACGGTCCAGTTCCAACATATACCGGTCCCGGCTGACCTTGGCGAGGATGGACGCCGCCGCCACGCTGGCGCAGACGCCGTCCCCCTTCACCTGGGCCAGCGCCGGCACCGCAAGCTGCGGCGGCACCCGATTGCCGTCCACCACGGCAAAGGCGGGCGCGGGGTCAAGGGCCGCCACCGCCCGCTCCATGCCGGCCATGGTGGCCCAGAGGATGTTCTTTTCGTCGATCTCCTGGGGGCTCACGAACACGATCTGATAGGCCAGCGCCTTCTCCGTGATCTCGTCAAAGAGGGCCTCCCGCTTTTTTTCACTCAGCTTTTTGGAGTCGTTTACCCCCGGCACCGGGCGCGCGGGGTCCAGGATGACCGCCGCGCAGCACACCGGCCCGCACAGCGGGCCGCGCCCCGCCTCGTCCACGCCGCAGAATATGCCGTGCCGGGCGCGGACGGCGTCGTCGTATTCATACAGTGGGCTGTTCGTGTCCATCCTGCTGCCCTCCTTGCCGGGGCGGCGTCTCCAGGGTGATGCGCCCCCACTTGCTCGCGCGGAACTCGTCCACCAGCATGATGGCCGCCCGCTCGGTGTTCACCTCGCCGCCGCTCACCAGCATGCCGCGGGCCCGGCCGATGGCCTCCACCAGCTCCCAGGGGCCCAGTTCCCGCACCTGCTGTTCGGCCAGCTTGTAGCGCTGGGCCAGCCGGTCGGGGTAGACCTCCTGCATCTGGGCCACCAGGCCCATGGCCAGTTCCTCAATGTCCAGGATGTCGTCCTTGATGGAGCCGATGAACGCCAGGTTGGTGGCGGTCTCCAGGCTGTCGAATTTCTTCCAGAGCACGCCGGGCATATCCAGCAGGTCGTAGTTGCCCACCGTGACCCACTGCTTGCCCCGGGTGACGCCGGGCTTGTCGGCGGCCTTGGCGCGGGTGGTGCCGGCGAAGTTGTTGATGAAGGTGGACTTGCCCACATTGGGGATGCCCACCACCATCACCCGGATGCGCGCGCCCGCCATGCCCTTGCCGGCGCGCCTCTCCAGCAGCTGCCGCAGTTCCGCCTCGATGGCGCTTCGCACCTGGCCCGCGCTGCCCTTCTGCTTGGCGCTGATGGCCACACACCCGGCCCCCGCGGCGCGGAAATAGGCCTGCCACGCCTTTGTGAGCGCCGGGTCGGCGAGGTCCGCCTTGTTCAGCACATACAGCCGGGGTTTAACAGCGGTGAGCCGCTGGAGTTCGGGGTTGAGGCTGCTCAGGGGAATGCGCGCGTCCAGCAGCTGCAGCACCACATCCACATTTTTCAGATTGGCTTCGATCAGCCGCAGGGTCTTGGCCATGTGGCCGGGAAACCACTGGATGTTGCGGCGGTTCACAAATTCATTGCTCATTGGATCAATCCTATTTTATTGAAGGGGTAAAGCCGCAGGATCACCTTGCCCAGGATGTCCCGCTCGTCGATGAACCCAACACTGCTGCTGCGGCTGTCGGTGGAGTGCTGGCGGTTGTCGCCCATCAGAAACAGCACCCCCTCCGGTACAGTGAGGGGGAACTCCACATCCCCCGTGGACAGGGTGCCCTCCGGCGTATAGGGCTCATCCAGCGCCTCGCCGTTGACATACACCAGGCCCTTGGCCACGTCGATGTACACCGTGTCGCCGCCCTTGGCGATGACACGCTTCACCAGGGGTTTGCCGTAGTTGATGTAGCTGTCCACCACCACCACATCGCCCCGCTGGGGCGTGTAGAAGGTGCTCTGCACCAGCAGACGGTCGCCGTCGATTAGGGTGTTGTTCATGGAGCTGCCGCTGACCACCACGATGCGGGCGCAAAAGGCGAACACCAGCACCAGCACCGCCAGCGCGAACACCAGCGCGTCGTACCAGTCCAGGATGTCCATATTGCGCCGAAAACGGGTCTCCTCCATGATGTTGTGCCCTCCCCCGTGATAATGAATAAATTTAACGGGTTTTATTGTAGCATATAACAAAAAAAGGGGCAATATCCATTGCCCCTTTTTTCGCGGTCTTATCGGATCTGCTCTTTGACCTTGGCGGCCTTGCCGGTGCGGCTGCGCAGGTAGAACAGCTTGGCCCGGCGCACCTTGCCGTGGCGGACGACCTCCACCTTCTCAACGAAGGGAGAGTTGACGGGGAACACGCGCTCCACGCCCACGCCGTAGGAAGTGCGGCGCACGGTGAAGGTCTCGGCGACGCCGCCGTGCTTCTTGGCGATCACGGTGCCCTCAAAGGCCTGGATACGCTCGCGCTCGCCTTCCTTGATGCGGACGGAGACCCGAACGGTGTCACCGACCTCGAACTGGGGCCGGTTCTCTTTGACCATGCCCTGCGTGATGATCTGCATTGCGTCCATTGATGAATCCTCCATTTTTTTATGACGTTCATACCCGGAACCCGGCAGAGGACCGCCCGTTTAATGATGTACATTAACCCCGCTGGTGGTGCCAGCGAACACTAACGCCTAAATATGATAGCACAGCGCCGGACGATTTGCAAGCTTTTTCAGGCAAAATCCTCGGAATTTTTTGTGAGCAGCCGGGTGCGCAGCACCTGGGCCCGGGTGGCATCCACACCGCAGTGCTGCTGCAAAAAGCTCAGCCACAGGCTCGGGTTGAGGTTCAGCCCTTCCCCCGCCGGCAAAAGCATCTCAAAACGCACCTCGTCCCCATCCTGCACATAATCCAGCCGGGGGCAGTGCTCTTTTAGGTCGATCTCTTTCTGCCCCCGCTTGGACTTTTTCATCACCGGGGCCGTGTCCAGCGCGTTGTAGCGGTCCAGCGCATCCCGGAAGGCCGCGGGCAGGCGCACCGTGTACACGGCGCCGGCGATCTGTTCCGCCTTGTATTTGGGCAGGGTCACGGCGGTGACGGCCACGCCCAGGGGCATCACCGGCTCCAGCGCCGCTTTCCACGCCGCCAGGTCCGGCTGTTCTTCCTCGGTTTTTACATCCACGCTCTCCACCAGGCTCTCCTGGCCCAGAGGCAGCGGGCAGGCAAAGGTCATGTAGATGTGAGGGTTGAAGCCCAGGGTGTACCACACCGGCAGGCCGCTGCGCTTGAGGGAGCGCTGCATCGCCCGCTGGAGGTCCAGCAGGGAGATGTAGGAGGCTTCGCCGGTCTTAGTGAACCAGATCCGCACCGTAGTCAAAGCAGGCACCTCCCACGAATTTATTGGCGCCGCAGGCGCTGCATGTTTTGTTGCAGGGCTGGGTGGTCCGGGCGGCCATGGCCTTCTGGTACTCCCGCACCAGGAACGCATGGCTCACGCCGTAATCCATGTGGCTCCAGGGGGTCACCTCATCCAGCCCGATGAAACGGTTGGCGTAAAAAGCGGTGTCCAGCCCACACTCGCGGAAGGCCTCCATCCAGCGGTCGTAGTGGAAGCACTCGTCCCAGCCGTCGAAGAAACAGCCCTTGCGATAGGCGGTCTCCAGCACCCGGCCCAGCCGGCGGTCGCCCTTGGCGAACACCGCCTCCAAAAAGCTGATGGAACTGTCGTGATAGTTCACATGGATCTTTTTGCTGTGGACGCTGTGCAGCAGGTGCTGCTGCTTTTCCTTCAGCTGGGACTCGGTGTCCTGGGGAACGAACTGGAAGGGGGTGTGGGGCTTGGGCACAAAGCAGGCCACGCTGATGGTCACCTGCACGCTCTTGCCCTTGGGCTTGTCCGGATTCGCGTAGTACAGGTCCACCACCTTCTGCGCGGTGTCCGCGATGCCCTCGATGTCCTCCATGGTCTCGGTGGGCAGGCCCATCATGAAGTACAGCTTCACCGAGGTGTACCCCGCCTTGAAGGCGAGGGTGCAGGTGTGCTCGATCTCCGGCCAGGTGACGTTTTTGTTGATGACGTCCCGCAGGCGCTGGGTGCCCGCCTCCGGCGCGAAGGTCAGGCCGGTCTTGCGCACCCGGTTGGTCTTTTCCACCAGGCTCTCGCTGAAGTTGTCGATGCGCAGCGAGGGCAGCGACAGGCTCACATGCTCGCCTCCCGTCCAGGTGAGCAGGTCGTCCAGCAGGGTCTCCAGCTGGCTGTGGTCGGAGGTGGAGAGGCTGGTGAGGCTGATCTCCTCGTAGCCGGTGTTGTCGCACAGGCGGTGGGCGGCGGCGTTGAGCTTGTCCGCGCTGCGCTGGCGCATGGGCCGGTAGAGGAACCCCGCCTGGCAGAAGCGGCAGCCGCGCACGCAGCCCCGCAGCACCTCGATCTGGGCACGGTCATGCACCGCGCCCACCATGGGCACTACAAAATGGGTGGGCGGGGTCTGGCTGTCCATATCCCGGATGATGGCCTTGGTGACCACGGCGGGCGCCGCGGGGTCGTTGGGGGTAATGGCTTTGACGCGGCCGTCCTCGTGATAACTCACGTCATAGAAGGAGGGCACATAACAGCCCGGCACGGCGGCGATGCGCCGCAGCACCTCTTTTTTGGGCAGCCCTTTCCGCTTGGCCTCTTCCACGATGCGGCAGACGTGGGGCAGCTGCTCCTCCCCTTCCCCCAGCATCATCATGTCGATGAAATCCGCCAGAGGTTCGGCGTTGCACACACAGGGGCCGCCCGCCACGATCAGCGGCCACTCCTCGCCCCGGTCGGCCGCCCGCAGGGGGATGCCCGCCAGATCCAGCATGGCCAGGATGTTGCTGTATGAGAGTTCATATTGCAGGGTGAAGCCCACGATGTCGAACTCGGTCAGCGGGTCCTTGCTCTCCAGCGCGTAGAGGGGCAGGCCCACCCGCTCCATCTCCGCCTTCATATCCACCCAGGGCATAAAGACGCGCTCGCACCACCAGTTCGGCTGCTGGTTCAAAAGTTCGTACAGGATCTTCATGCCTAGAAAGGACATCCCCACCTCGTAGGTGTCGGGGAAACAGAAGGCAAAGCGCAGGTCCACATCCGCCTTGTCCTTGATGACGCAGCCCGGCTCGCCGCCGGTGTAGCGGCCCGGCTTCTGCACATGGGCCAGCGCCTCTTTCAATTTCGGGTCAAACAAAACCGGTTCCTCCATCGCGCGCGCTGCAAACGGCAGCCCGCAGGTTTGATTACCTGTTTATTGTACCCGATTCGCCGCATAATTGCAATCACGGCCAGAGGGATTGCAACAGCCTGCGCCCGTCCAGATCACCCACCGGCAGCAGATTGAACAGCCCGGTGGCAAGATTCGCCGCCGCGAAAAAGTATCCCCAGTAGCTTGCCCGCAGCTGCATTTTCGCCAGGGTGCCCGCGCAGAGGGCAAAATTGGTCAGCGGGCCGGCCAGCGCCAGCACAAAGGCCTGCCGGCGGGACAGGTGAACGCCGGAGACATCCAGCCCGACGCCACGCACCGAAAGCCGCAGCACCGGCAGGCTGCGGGTGAGGGCCAGCCACACCGCCACATGGCCGCACTCGTGGAGCAGCGCCGCCAGCAGACCCACCCGCACAAGGCCGCTGTGGTCCCGATACAGCGCAAACCACAGGGCGGCCAGCAGCAGCACCGGGCGGCGAACGCGAAGATGCCTCACGCCAGGCCCAGCGCCTTGGCCGGGTCGTAGCGCACATCGTTGTACAGCAGTTCAAAGTGCAGGTGCGGGCCGGTGACCATACCCGTCTGCCCCACCGTGCCCAGCACCGTGTCGGCGCTCACCCGCTCGCCCTGGCGCACAAACACATACTGCATATGGCAATAACGGGTGGTCACGCCGTCGCTGTGCAGGATGACCACGTTGTTGCCGTAGGATGCGTTGTACTCGCTCTTTTGCACCACGCCCTCCGCAGCGGGATGAATGGGCGTTCCCTCGCCGACGGCAAGATCGACGCCGGTGTGAAAATCGCTCTTGCCGGTAACGGGATGTTTGCGCCAGCCGTAATCCGATGTGACCGCAAAGCCGCTGACCGGCAGCGACAGCGCAAAGGGCGGCTGGTAGGATTTTGTGGAATTGCCTTCCGGCACAAAGGGCCAGATGGCGCGCAGCTGGCCGCCTGCCCCCGTGAGTTCGGGGATCGCTTCGCTGTCCGCCGCCGGCGAGCCGTCGATCTGCGCCATCACCTGAACCACCTCCTCCTGCAGGCGGCTGACCACCTCGGAGGTGAATTTGAGCAGCTGCTCCTGACCATTCAGTTCCACGCCGCTTTCCAGCGCGGCACGAAAGGCCGCGCCGCACTGGCGGTACGCCTCGGGCGCGACCCGGCTCATCACCAGCACCGCCCCCACCGCCAGCAGGCAGAGGAACACCTGGACCCGCAAAATATAGTTGGGCCGCTGCTTTTCCCGGGGCGTCAGCGGCGGCGTGAGGGCCGCTTTCATCTCTTCCGCCTGCGGCAGAATGGGCGGGTACTGGATGTCCTGCGTCTTTTCCCACATGTTTTTGTTCCTCTTTCTCTGTGCTTTATGCTCCATTGTATGCGGCGGACAAGGGAAAAATGGCAGTTACAGAAAAGGCGGGGCCGCACATTGCGGCCCCGCCGGCTGCTCTTCCGCCAGGCGGCGGTTCACAGCATGGAAGTCAGTGTATTCTGGATCGCGTCCGCGATGGAGGTGGCGATGGCGTTTTTGTAACTGTCGCTCTGCAGCTTGCTCAACTCTTCCGGGTTGGTCAGGAAGCCGCACTCCACCAGCACCGCTGGGAAATCCATGTGCGTGGTAACGCGGTAGGCGCCGTATTTGTCGCCCCGGTTGGTGGTGCCCAGCGCCCCGGCCACCGCGCCGGACAGGTTTGCCGCCAGCTGGCGGGAATAGGGGTTGAAGTAGTACACTTCCGTGCCCTTTGCGCTGGAGACGCCGGAATTGTGGTGGACGCTCACAAAGAGGTGCGGGCTGAAACTCTGGGACTGGCTGACCCGGCTGTCCAGCGAGACATACCCGGAGGTGTCCGTCACCTGCACCGTAGCACCGCGGCTGCGCAGGATATCCGCCACGCGGGCGGCGATGTCGGCGTTCAGGGTCTTTTCGGTGTACATTCCGGTGATGGAGGTGCCGCCGTCGTATCCGCCGTGGCCGGGGTCCAGATAGATCTTTGCCCCGGAGAGGCCGGAGGGGATCTGGTTGAAGCGGAACACCAGGTTGTCGCCGTCGTAATAGGCCCGGTAGCCCAGGAAGGAACCGGCTTTGCGCAAATCGAAACGGACCACCGTGTCGTTGCCCTGCTGGGCGACGCTCACCCCGCTGAGCAGGTTGTTGGCGGCAAGGCCGGGGGCGGCGGTGTCGGCGCTGGTGTCTTTCAGGATGGCGCTCATGCTGGTGGCTCCGGAGAAGCCGTTCACCCCGCCGGAGGCGGAGTATCCCACCCCGTCGAACTGCACGGTGTAGGCCGTCTTGCGGCCGGAGCGGGTAAAGCTGACGTAGACGTATTGGCCGTCGGCCCAGCTGGATGCCCCGCTCAGCGAGGACATCTGCCACTCGGCCTCGCCCAGGCTGCTCACATCGGAGGCGCTCACCCGCACCCCGCTGCCCACGATGTAGTACTCGCCGCTGCCGTAGGTATCGTCGGAATAGGTGAGTTTGTCGCTGACGATGTAGTCCACCGTTCCCTTGGGCAGTGGGAAGCAGCTGCCGTTGGGCTCGTTGTTCAGCACATTGGCGGGGTAGGTGCGGGCCTGGCTGGCTGTCACCTCCACCAGGTTCCCCTTCTGGCCTTCCACATTGGGGGCCTGCTGGGGCAGCGCGGACACATACACCCGCGCGCCGCCGGCGCTCTGGGTAATGCCGGACCAGGTGGCGCTGACCGCAATGTTGCCCACGTCCTGCTGGCTCTCGGTGGCCGCCGGCACGGTAAGGGTGCCCTTATAAGGCACATAAGCGGACGGGCTGCCGTCGGCGGCGTCGGCGGTGAGCTCCTGCTCGGTGAGGGTGACGCTGGCGCCGCCCAGGCTGGCGGTGATGGAGGAGCCGGAATAGGCCATCACCGTGATACCGATCTGGGTGGAACCCTCCACAGTCATGCTGCCGGAGGGCGAGACCTCCTTGATGATGACCACCTCTCGGGTGATGTTGTAGACCACCGATTTTTCCTTGTGCTCAAAGGTAAAAGTGTTGAGCCCCGGCTGCAGGTCCATCTCCACACTGAACACGCCCTTGCCGTTGCGCTCCAGTTCCTTGCCGTTCAGCGTCAGCGGAAAGTTGGGGTCAGAGGCGCCATAGAAATTCACCTGGGGCTCCTGGGTGGTGTAGGTGCGCTTTTCCGGCGTGCTGACTGTCAGGTCGGTGAGGATGTCCTGTTCCTCGATCTGATCGGCGTAATAGCGCAGGAGCACATCGGTGGAACCGCCCACATTCTCTTCCAGCGCGGCGAGGGAGCCGTAGGCCGCGCCAACGCAGCCCTCCACCGCACGGGTCTCGATGATCTGGCGCATCACCTGATCGGGCGCTTTCCAGCCGGGTTCGTCGCCTCCCAGCCGGTCGTTGCAGATCCAGGCCGCCACCCCCGTTCCGTGCTGGGACGCGGTTTCGGCCCACCAGCTGAGCACCGTTTTAAAATTCTGGTCCTGATCGGTGAGGGAACCGGTGCAGCGCACCAGGATGCGATCCACCTCGGCCCAGGCGAAGATGGCGTTCAGGTCCACATAGCCGTCCGTCGCCATCTCAAAGTCCGCCTGGGTGTCGCTGCCGGCCGGGTCGGTGGACTGGTTGGCCCACACCGGGTCGGCGATCAGGCCAAACAGCGCATCCGCCTTTGCCTCACGGACCGCCGCGCCGGCATTGACCACCAGCGAACTGACGCATTCCCGCACCCAGTTGTCGTAGCCCATGGAGGCGCCTTCGCTGCGATACAGGCTCATGCTCTCGGCGGTTTTCTGGTTGTAATAGCCGGTCAGATAGACGCCGTCCGGCTGGCACTGAGCGGTCAGTTCGCTCAGCACGGCAGCCGTCTGCTGCACCGCCTCCGCGCTCAGGTTTGCCCGGGGACCGTACTGCCCTTCCGCCCCCACACCGTTGGAGGCGTCCAGGATTACATAAAAGGAAAGGCCCTGCCCGCGGGCGGCTTCCGCCGCGTAGGCCACCAGGTCAAAGCCGGAAGCCATGGGCCAGATGGTCCCGGAATAGAGCGCGCCGTCGGAGGTGTTGGCGGGAAACAGCACCGCGTTCATCCCGTACTCTGCCACCTGCGCCATCGCCGCGTCCAGCTGGGCCTTACAGTTTGTCTCATCGGCGGCAGGGTCGAAATCCCGACCCGCCTGAAGGACCACCGCCTTCAGTTCGCCGGCCGAAGCCGGCGAAGTCGCTGTCTGGGCCTCCTCCTCGGCGAAAACCCTTCCGCCGGCAAACAACACCAAACACAGCAAGCCGACTGCTAACCGCCGCCACATACGCTGCACTGCACACGCCCCCCTTCAAGACGAAACTTCGCGGTTGTTGACACATCCTCATACTATACGGTTTTTCGGACAAAATCAAGCAAAAGGAGACGGTTTTCCAGTGTTTGTGCATGTAAAACAAATAAACTTTACAGATGTGGTTTTCCGCAATTTTGAGTACAGAAAAGCCGAACACCTGTAAAGGTGCTCGGCTTTTCTTGCTCTTATTCCCTGTGAAGCCAGCTGCGCAGACGCGCGAGCAGGCCGCCGGCCGCGGGCGCGTCGCCCGTGGGCTGTTTATCCGCCGCTGCGGGCGCGCTGACCGCGAACCCGTCCTTAAAATAGTTGTACAGCTCCATCTGGCTGTCCACCAGGGGCTGCCCCTCGGCGGGCTTTACCTTTGCGTAGCTGCCGTCCGGACGCATTTCCCGGGCATTCACATTGTCCGCCAGCTGCAATTCCAGGATGTCCCACAGCTTTTGGGCGATGGCCGGGTCATCCACCCGGATGCCCACCTCCACCCGGCGCTCGGTGTTGCGGGTGAGGAAGTCGCCCGAGGCCATATAGATGCGCCTGTCCCCACCTTCTCCAAAGGCGTAGATGCGGGAGTGCTCCAGGTACCGGCCCACGATGCTGCGGATGCGCAGGTGGTCGGTCAGCCCCGGGAGCCCCGCCTGCACGCAGCAGATGCCCCGCACGATCATGTCGGTGGGGACGCCTGCCTGGGAGGCCTCCACCAGCTTTTCAATGATGTCCTTGTCGCTGATGGAGTTGTTTTTCAGGATGATGCGGGCCGGCTGGCCAAGGCGCGCCTTTTCGATCTCGGCGTCCATCTCTTTCAGCAAAACGCTCTTGAAATGCAGCGGGGCGACGATCAGGTGCTCGGTGTCGTCGGTGAGCCGCTCCACCGCCAGATTGTTGAAGACGGCGGCAGCCTCCTCCCCCACCTCCTGATTCGTGGTCACAAAGGAAAGGTCGGTGTACTGCTCGCTGGTCTTTTCGTTGTAGTTGCCGGTGCCGATCTGGGTGGTGTAGAAGTAGCGGCCCTGGCTGCGCCGGGTGATGAGGGTCAGCTTGGAGTGGACCTTGTAGTCGTCCAGGCCGTAGATCACCGTGCAGCCCGCTTCCTCCAGCTTTTTGGACCAGTCGATGTTGTTCTGCTCGTCGAACCGGGCCCGCAGTTCCACGATGGTGACCACTTCCTTGCCGTTTTCGGCGGCGGCCACCAGTGCCTGCACGATCTGGGAGTTGTTGGCCATTCGATACAGGGTCATCTTGATGCTGACCACGTCCGGATCATAGGCCGCGGCCATCAGCATCTTGATGAACGGCCGCATGCTTTGGTAGGGATAGGCGATCAGAATGTCCCGGCGCTTGGCCTCCTCCCCCAGCTTGAAGTCAGCCGGGGCCTGCATGGGTTTTGCCGGCGGATAAAACAGGTCGCTGCGCCCGTCCGCCTGCAGGCGGGCGGCCAGCTTGAAATAGCAGGAAAGATCCAGCGGGCTCTCCTGGGAAAAGCACTGCTTTTCGGGCAGCATCAGTTTCTCGCGGAGGTATTTGTCGATCTCCTGGGGCGGCTCGTTCCAGAATTGCAGGCGGACAGCGGCCAGCTTGCGCCGCTTTTTGAGCAGTTCGCTCATCACCTGCCGGTAGTCGATGTCCTGGTCAAACATCCCCTCTTTCACGTCGATGTCGGCGTTGCGGGTCACGCGGAAGAGGCATTTCTTTTGCAGCATCCCCTTGGGGAACACCAGATCGGCAAAGCGGAAGATCAGTTCCTCCGCCAGGCCGTAGAGCAGCTGGCCGTCCCGCTTCAGATAGAGCATCCGGTCAAACTGGCTGCTGATGGGGATCAGCCCGTAGGAGACCGCGTCGTCCCCCTTTCCCTTCAGGGTCGCGCAGAGGTAGATCTCCTGGTTGCGCAGAAACGGGAAGGGGTGCCGGTGGTCGATGATCTGGGGCGAGAGCACCGGCAGCAGTTCGTTCAAAAAGTATTTTTTCCAGAACCTCTCGTCCTCTTTGGCGAGGGTTTGAAAATCAATGCGCACATATCCCTCTTCCGCCAGATGCTGCCGCAGCTTTACCACGATCTTGTCGCACTGCTGCTGCAGGTCCGCCGTTTTGGGCATGATCGCCGCCAGCTGCTGCGCGGCGGTCATTTTGGTCTTGTTGTCGGTGATCTCATTTTTCAGCAGCGTGCGGTCATACAGCGAGCCCACCCGCACCATGAAGAACTCGTCCAGGTTGCTGCCGTAGATGGCGGTAAACTTCATCCGCTCCGCCAGCGGGACCGTTTTTTCCTTGCCCAGGGCCAGCACCCGGCGGTCAAAGTCCAGCCAGCTCAGCTCCCGGTTGATGAACACGCTCTGACGTTGGGCCTCCATCGTCAGTTTCCCTCCTCACAAATCATTCTCCGATATACAGATACTCCCGCCACGCGTTCACATCGTCCATACTGATACCCTCCACCAGGATAAGCTGGTCCACGATGATAAAGCCGCCGAAGTCATCCCGATAATCCAGGATTGCCCGGGCGGTCCCCTCGCCGATGCCGGGGATGCTTTGCAGTTCCGCCGCGGTGGCGCGGTTCAGATCCACCCGGAACACCTCTTCCGTTGAGAGCGGCTCGGGCGAGACCGGGGCGTATCCCGGCTGCCAGTACGGCGCGTAACAGAGGTATCCGCCCACAAGGATCGCCAAAGCCGCGGCACAGCACACGGCGGCCATCAGGGCCTTCTTCACGGCACATCCCCCATTTCGGAGTCTACACAGCCATTATAGCACACCTTTCCGCCTTCAAAAACCGAAATCTTTGTAAAAAAGCCCGCCAGCGCGCCTTTTCAGCGCATCGGCGGGCAAACGATTCAGGTGTAGCGGCGGATCAGGCTGTAAAGATATTCCCCCACGCCGCCGCTGCGGCAGCTGGAGACCACTTCGTCCGCCGCGAGTTTCACCTCGGCGGGCGCGTTGTCCACCGCCACCGCGTGCCCCGCGGCGCGCATCAGGTCGATGTCGTTGTAGTAATCGCCGATCACCACCGTGTTTTCCAGGGGGATGTCCTGAAGGGCGCACAGCCGCCGCAGGGCCTGGGCCTTGCTCACCCCGGCGGGCATGATCTCAAAATACATGAGGTTGGTGTGCAAAAAATACATTCCCTCCACCGAAAGGCCTGCCGCGAAATTCTGCAGCGAGGCGAGGGTGACGGGATCCGCCGCGAAAACCACCTTGGCCCAGTGGTCCGGCACCTGGTCCAGCGGGCACAGCACGGAGTGCATGTGCTCCTCCTCCACATGGGCCTGGGTGTAGCGGTTGGCCTGCACGATATAGACCCGGCCTTCCTGTGCCATGATCTCCACGCCGATGTCCGGAAATTGGGTCAGCACGGCCTCGATGGCCTGGTGCGCAGCCTGCCGGGGCAGAAAATGCGTTTCCAGAACTTTTCCCGCCTGCATATCGTACAGGACGCTGCCGCCGCAGGTGATCGCCGGGCAGGACAAGGGCAGGTCGCCCAGCGCCGCCCGCACCGATTCCACCGGCCGCCCGGTGGCCACAGTGAAGCGCCCGCCCAACTCGCAAAACAGCTGGATGGTGACCCGGTTGCAGGATGGCACGCCTTCTTTCGCGGTGAGGAGGGTATTGTCCATATCGCTGACGACCAGAAGGTCCGCAAGGGATTCGATCATGTTTCCGGCTCCTTTCGGAGAGTGTGGAGAAATTCCGTGAAATAGGCGGGCAGCGGGCTTTCAAACCGCATAGCCTCGCCGGTGATGGGGTGTGTAAAGCCCAGCACCCGGGCGTGCAGGCACTGCCCGTTCAGCCGCCTGATGCAGTCCCGCGGGCCATAAACACTGTCGCCCGCCAGCGGATGCCCGATGCTGGCCATGTGCACCCGGATCTGGTGGGTGCGTCCGGTCTTCAGGCGGCAGGCAATGTGTGTAAAGCCATCATACTGTGCAAGCACATGGTAGCCCGTATAGGCATACTTCCCGTTCGGGACCACGGCCATCTTCTTGCGGTCGGTGCGGTGACGGCCGATGGGGGCCTCCACAAAGCCCTCCGGCTCCTTGAAGCGCCCATAGACCACCGCCTCGTAGACCCGGTCCACGCTGTGAACGGCCATCTGGGCCGAGAGAGCCTCGTGGGCAACGTCGGTCTTGGCCACCACCAGCAGGCCGCTGGTGTCCTTGTCGATGCGATGCACGATGCCCGGGCGCACCACCCCGCCAATGGAGGAGAGCCGCCCCGCGCAGTGGTACAGCAGCGCGTTGACCAGCGTCCCGTCCGGGTTGCCGGGCGCCGGGTGCACCACCATGCCCTTGGGCTTGTTCACCACCAGCAGGTACGCGTCCTCGTAGACGATCTCCAGCGGGATGTTCTGGGGCTGCGCCTCCAGGGGCTTTGCGTCCGGCAGGTCCACCGCCAGGTGTTCCCCGGCCTTCAGCTTCAGGTTTTTCGCCGCCGGCCTGCCGCCGCACTGCACGAGGCCCTGTTCGAACAGACGCTGCAGCGCGCTGCGGGTGAGTTCTACCTCCTCCAGGTCGGCAAGAAAACGGTCGGCGCGCTGCCCGGCGCACTCGGCGGGAACAAACACGTCAAACCGTTCCATCGTCCCGCTCCGGAAGATCTGCTGCCGGCTCCTCCCGGCCGCCTGCCTTGCGGCGGGCGGCCAGTTCCTCCAGCAAGAGGTTCAGCAGCAACAGGCCGATGCCGGTGCAGACCAGCATGTCGGCAAAGTTGAACACCGCGAAGTTCATAAACAGGAGATTGATGTAGTCCACCACCTCGCCGTTCAGCACCCGGTCCACCAGATTGCCGATGCCGCCGCCCAGCACGAAAAGCCAACCGATGTATTCCAGCTTTTTGGCGGGACGCCGGAAGAGGAGATACCAGGCCACAGCCAGCAGCGCCACACCGGTGAAGAGGATCAAAAAGGTCTGTTTGCCCTGCAAAATGCTGAAAGCGGCGCCGTCGTTGAGAAAATAGCGCAATTCCACAATGCCGGGGATCAGCGGCATGCTGCCCACGGGTGCAAGATTGGCCGTCGCCCACAGTTTGATGCCCTGGTCGATGGCCACCAGCAAGGCGGCGGCCACAAGGGTGATGAGTGCAGAAATCAAGAGAAGCCTCCCGTTACCGGCTGCCCCTGGGGGCGGCCGGGTCCTTTGATAGTCCAAAAGCGGCGCCGCCGCATCGTTTTGGGATGCGTCTTTGCGCGCCGCTTTTGAAAAAAATTTTTATTCAGCCAGCACAGCGGCGCAGCGGGCGCACAGGCAGGGATGCTGCGCGTTGCTGCCCACGTCGGCGGTGTACTTCCAGCAGCGCTGGCACTTTTCGCCCTCGGCATGCTGCACGGCAACGCCCAGGCCATCCACCATGCCGTGAGCACCGCCCTCGCCTTCCGCGATCTCCAGCTGGGAGACGATCAGCAGGTCCTCCCACTGGGCGACGGGGATGCCGGCGATGAACGCGGCCATCTCGGGCGAGCAGTACAGGGTGACCCTGGCCTCCAGCGAGGAACCGATGACCTTTTCGGCACGGGCCTGCTCCAGCACCTTCTTCACGTCGTCGCGCACGGCGATGATCCGATCCCACTTGGCGCGGAACTCCTCGTTCTGCGCGTACACGCCGGCCTTGGGCATATCCTCAAAGGCCACATACTTCTGCTTGCCGTCAAAGGCGGGCACAAAACTCCAGATCTCCTGGCTGGTGAAGGTCAGGATGGGGGCGATGATCTTGGTGAGGTCCACCAGGATGCGGAACATGGCGGTCTGCGCCGCGCGGCGGGCGGGAGCGTCCGCCTTACTGCAATACAGCCGGTCTTTCACCACGTCCAGATAGAAGTTGGACATATCCACCACGCAGAAGTTGTACACCGCGTGGTACACCTTGTGGAAGTCAAAACTCTCAAACCCGTCCCGGGCGGTGGCGTTCAGTTGGTCCAGACGGTCCAGCGCCCACAGATCCAGTTCGGTAAGCTGGTCGTGTGCCACCAGATCGGTGCGGGGATCGAAGCCGTTCAGATTGCCCAGAATGAAGCGGGCGGTGTTGCGGATCTTGCGGTAGGCCTCGCTCAGCTGCTTGATGATCTCCTTGCTGATGCGCACGTCCACGGTGTAATCGCTGGAAGCCACCCACAGGCGGACGATGTCGGCGCCGTAATCCTTGATGATCTCGCTGGGCTCCACGCCGTTGCCGGCGGACTTGTGCATCTGCTTGCCTTCGCCGTCCACCACCCAGCCGTGGCACAGCACGTTCTTGTAGGGCGCGACACCCCGGGTGGCAACACTGGTGAGCAGGCTGGACTGGAACCAGCCGCGGAACTGGTCGCCGCCCTCCATGTACAGATCGGCGGGCCAGTGCAGTTCCGGGCGCTCCTCCAGCACCGCCACATGGGTGGAGCCGGAGTCGAACCAGACATCCATGATGTCCTTGTCCTTCTCGAACTCGGTGCCGCCGCACTCGCAGGTATAGCCCGCGGGCAGGATCTCGCCGGCGTCGTATTTGTACCAGGCGTCGCTGCCCTCGCGGCGGAACAGGTCGCTCACCGCCTTGATGGTCTCGTCGGTGATATGATATTTGCCGCACTTCTTGCAGTAGAACGCGGGGATGGGCACGCCCCAGGTGCGCTGACGGCTGATGCACCAGTCGCTGCGGTCCCGCACCATGCCCATCATGCGGTCATGGCCCCAGGCCGGGAACCACTGCACCTGATCAATGGCCTTATAGACGTCCTCCTTGAAGGCGTCGATGGAGCAGAACCACTGGTTCGTGGCCCGGAAGATGATGGGGCTGTGGCAGCGCCAGCAGTGGGGATACTGGTGGGTCATGTGCTGGACGCCCAGCAGATGTCCGCTCTCCTGGATGTGCTTCAGGATGACCTTGTTGGCCTCCCACACCTTGAGGCCGCTGAAGGGGCCGGCCTCGGCGGTGAGGAAACCGCCGTCGTCCACCGGCACGATCACTGGCACCTGGGGATAGTGCTTGGTGCAGACCTCAAAGTCCTCCACGCCGTGACCGGGCGCGGTGTGCACGCAGCCGGTGCCGCTTTCCAGCGTGACATGGTCGCCCAGGATCACCAGGCTCTTGCGGTCCAGGAAAGGATGCTGCACCTGCATCAGTTCCAGTTCACTGCCCTTGACCGGCTCGCCCACGATCTCGTAGCTGTCGATCTTGCAGGCCTGCATGGTGCTCTCCACCAGGGCCTCGGCCATGACCAGATAGTCCTCCCCCACCTTGACGAAGACGTAGTCATAGTCGGGGTTCAGGCAGATGGCCACATTGGCGGGCAGGGTCCAGGTGGTGGTGGTCCAGATCACGAACCAGGCCTTGTCCATGGGGATGCCGCGCTTTGCCAGGATGCCGTTGGGGTCATCGGTGACGTTAAAGCGCACATAGATGGAATCGCACTCGTCCTCGCCATACTCGATCTCGGCCTCGGCCAGGGCGGTGCGGTCCTCCGGGCACCAGTACACCGCTTTCAGGCCTTTGTAGATGTAGCCTTTCTTGGCCATCTCGCCGAAAACCTCGATCTGGCGGGCCTCAAACTCCGGCTTCAGGGTCAGGTAGGGGTTTTTGAAATCGCCGATGACGCCCAGGCGCTGGAACTGCTCGCCCATGATGTCGATGTGTTCGGTGGCGAACTCGTGGCAGACCTTGCGCAGCTCCAGCTTGGAGACCTCGCCCTTGCCCACCAGCTGCTTCATGGCCTTCAGTTCGATGGGCAGGCCGTGGGTGTCGTAGCCGGGCACATAAGGCGCCTGGAAACCGCTCATGTTCTTGTAGCGAACGATGATGTCCTTGATGATCTTGTTCAGGGCGGTGCCCATGTGGATGTTGCCGTTGGCGTAGGGAGGGCCGTCGTGCAGCACATAGCGGGGCTTGCCCTCGTTGTGCTTGATCAGTTCCTCGTACAGATGGTCGGCGTTCCACTCCTTGAGCATCTCCGGCTCTTTTTTGGGCAGACCCGCCCGCATGTCAAACAAGGTCTTGGGCAGGTTGATCGTGCTGTTGTAATCCTGTGGCACTGGTATCTACACTCCTCTTCTGAATGAGCTGCGCGTTTTTTGAAAGCGCGCGCCGGGATCAATCACTGAATTTGATGCCCTCAAACCCCTCAAACACCGACGGGGCGGACGGCGCCTCGGCCTGCTGGGGCGCGGGCCGGGACTGGCCCGGCACAAAGGTGCGGGTGGGCTCCTCCCCGGGGGTCTCCTCTTCCGGGGCCTGGGGCGCATCGTACAGCGCGCCCAGATCGGGGAACTGGCCGATGGGGTCCTCCGGCTGCTCCTGCTCGTCGAAACTCTCCCCGAACAGATCCGGTTCCGCGGGCGCCTGCGGCTCCTGCGGGGCGGCCGCCTCGGGTTCCTCCTCGGCGGGAGAGGACGGTTCCTCCTCCGGCTCCTCGGGTTCATCGCCGGGCAGCGTGCTCAGCGATTCGATGTGCTGTTTGTAAAGGCTGAGGACGCTGTTCTTGAACTGGGCCACTTCCGCCTTCACCCGCTCCAGTTCCAGCTGCTCCTCGCTCACCTGCTCCTGGGCGGCACGGGTGATGTCCTCGGCCTTGATGCCGGCCTCCCGCAGGATGGACTCCGCCTTCTGCTTGGCCTCTTTGATGACGTTCTCGCCCATGCGCTGCGCGTTGAGCAGCGCGGTCTTGAGGTTATCCTCGTCCTTGCGGTACTCCTCTACCTTCTGGGCCAGGACATACAGCTTCTTTTCGGTGCTCTCCTTCTCCGCCTGCAGCTCCTCCATCTGCTGCGCAAGCTGCTGCAGCAGCGCGTCCACATCTTCGGTACGGTAGCCGCGCATGACCTTGTCGAAGGTTACGGTGCGGATCTCCTGGGGTGAAATCATTCAGATCATTCCTTTCGGCGAAAGTGGCGGCACGGGGGCCGTCAATATTGAAAGTATTGGATAAACAACCGGTCCTTGCGGCTCTTGCCGCCCAGCGCCTCCAGCTTGAAGCGGCCCATTCCCCGCACGGTAAAGATGTCGCCCTCATACACAGGCGCGTGGGCACTGCTCACCGGCACATGGTTGATCTCCAGCCGGCCGCCCCGCACCAGCGCTTCCGCCTGGCTGCGGCTGCACCGGAGCATGGCCGCCAGCACCGCGTCCGCCCGCAGGGAGGACACCGTGGCGGTCCTGCTCTCCCGCTGGGGCGGCTGCACCGGCAGCGGCCCGTCGAACCGCTGGGCGGAGGCGGAAAAACGGCCCACGCTGGTCAGTTCATCGCAGATCAGCGGCGCCACCCGCTCCAGCACGAATGCGTAGGCGCATCCGGGCGATTCGGGGTCGGGCAGGATATCGCCCACACACTCCCGCTCCAGGCCCAGGCCCAGAAGGGAGCCGAGATAATCCTTGTGGGCCGGCGCGTCGGCGCCCGCCGCCGCGCAACGGAGCAAAACGCAACAAATCGGCGGTTCGCCCGAGGCGCCCGCCGGTTCGAGGCACAGCAGTTTGCGCTCGGCTGCGGGATAGCCGCCCTCAAAGGCGGCCCAGTCGCAGCCGACCTGATTCAGCGCGGCTTCGGCCAGGGTCTGCTCCCGGTCGGACAGAAAGCCGCTGTAGCGGGCCACGCCCCGGTTTTGCGCGGCGCGGCAGAGATCCTGCGCGCGGCGCATGACCAGTTTTTCCTGATCGTTTTGGGGCGGGACATATCCCCGCTGCCGCCCGTCAGAAGAAGACGCCATTGCTCTCCAGCTCGTCCAATAAATCGCCCATGATGTCCACGTTGTAGGGGGTGATGATGAAGGTGCTGTTGGCGACGCGCTTCATCTGGCCGTTGTTGGCGTAGGCCACGCCGGACAAAAAGTCCACCAGGCGGCGGGAAACTTCCTTGTTGGTACCCTCCAGATTGAGCACAACGGTGCGCTTGGCATTCAGGTGATCGGCCACCGTGCTGGCATCGTCGAAACGCTCGGGCTTGACCAGCACCACCTGCAGCTGGGTGGTGGCGTTGATGTTGACCACCTTGTTGCGCTTGCCGGTAGGTTCGGGCTGATAGCCGTCGTCCTCCGCGGTGCTGCGCTGAGGGAACATATCCTCGTTTTCGTCGTAGTAACCGTCGTCCTCTTCGTTCACACCAAGAAATCTTTTAAGCCCGTCGAGCATCGTTCCGTATCTCCTTCCGAAAATGATGATCGCTCCAAATTGAAACCAAATCACCAGTTAGTATATATTATCGCTATTTTTAGTGTTTCTGTCAACAAATAAACGCAACATTGCCTTTGTTTCACAGGATTTTCCCGTCGTAGAGATCGGTACCCTCCACGATGACCTCGTCGAACAGCCGCACCTCGTTGTCGGTGCCCACCTTGCCCCCCTCCGGCACCAGGATGTATTGGTCGTCCTGGTAAAGAACGGTGATCTTTCGAAAGCGCGCCAGGTTGCCGTACTTCACATAGACACCCTTCACGCCGTCCACGATGTTCAGCGCCTTGGCGCTGACCCGCACCCCTTTGAAGGACTGGAAGTCAATGCGGGCGGTGGCGGAAGCAAGGCTCATCACATCCGCCCCCACATACTCGCAGCTCAAAACAAACTTTGCGAGGCCGGAATCCTCCTCCACCTTCACGCTCTCCACCGTGGCCGGCAGCACCTTCTCCGCCGCGCCGGGAAAACTGATGTCCACGCTGGTAACATTTTCAAATTTTTTGCTCTCGTCGGCGGTGCACACACCGTAGAAATACCATTTGTAATCGGTGACCAGCTTTCCTGCGCCGGAAACGGCCCGCACGCCAGAGCCGTTCAGCAGCGCGTCGGTCATCTCCAGAGCGGACATCCCGTCCAGTTCCTCCTTGCTGTAGGTGAGCATCTGGGCCGTGTCCGCCGTCACAAAATAGCCGCCGGTGGATACGGTGACCGGCGCGGGGCTTCCCAGATTCGCCTGCTGCGCCGCCTGTTCCTGAGCGATCAACTCCTTCGCGCCGGAAAAGTCCTTCACGGCGCCGGTGGTGATCTGCAGCCGGTTGAGGGTGAGCAGGTAATTGTTGCTCTTGGTGGTGAGCTGCCCGTAGTCCTGCCGGTCCAGGCTGTCCAGCAGGTCGTACAGCGCCGACTGCCGCTGGTTCAGCAGCACATCCACGTCGGTGCCCGCGGTGTTTTCACTGCGCCGGAGCAGTTCCAGCTGGGCGTCCAGCTCGGTGAGGGCGGTGCGGGCGCGGGCCTGGCTGGGGTCGGAGTAGATCTCCGCCACCTGGGTGCCCGCCGCCACCCGCTCGCCGCTGGCCACAAGATAGCCCATCTGTCCCTCGCCGGGCACCTCCGCCTGTTCAAAGACCAGGTATCCGCCGCAGGAGAGGCTGTCGGACATATCGTACAGGATAGCCGTCTCGGTGCGGTAGGGCCGGTCGAGCACCGTGAAGATCTGTACCGCCAGATAGGCGGCGGCAAGGCCCAGCGCCGCGAACAGCCCGTATTTGATGACCGAGGCTTTCATCGTCCTCTCCCCCTCTCCTTTTTGCGCGCGGCCGCGCCGCTCATTGTTGGAAGTGTTCCCGCACCATCTGCTCGGCGCGCTGCACAAGCTGCGGCTCGTCCGGGTCCAGCCAGACAACGTCCTTCATCCGGCGGAACCAGGTAAGCTGACGCTTGGCGTAGTTGCGGCTGGCCTGCTTGAGCTTTTCGGCGCAGGCATTCAGCCCCGTCGTCCCCTCGAAATAGGGAAAAAACTCCTTGTAGCCGATGGCCTGAGCCGCCGTGCGGTAGCGCTCCCGGTTCTCCCAAACCGTTCGTGCCTCCTCCAGGATGCCGGCGTCCAGCATCCGGTCCACCCGGGTGTCGATGCGCCGGTAAAGCCGCGAGCGGTCCGCCGGCGCGAGGCAGAACACCACCGCGTCAAAGGGCGGCGCCTCGGGCAGCGATTCCGCCCGCTGCCGGCTCATGGTCTTGCCGGTGGAATAATAGAGTTCCAGCGCCCGGATCACCCGCCCCACGTTGTTGGGATGCACGCCGGCGGCATAGTCCGGGTCGATGGCGGCCAGCCTTTCGTGCATCGCCGCGGGGCCAAGGGCTTCAGCCTCCCGCTCCAGCTTTGCGCGCAGGGCTGGGTCGGCTTTTTGTTCGGCAAAGCGGACCCCGTTCAAAAAACTTTCGATGTACAGCCCGGTGCCGCCCACCAGCATGGGCAGCCTGCCCCGGCCGGCGACGGCCCGGGCCGCCCGGTTGGCGGCGGCCACAAAGTCCGCCACGCTGAAGGTCTCTTCCGGAGGCAGAAAGTCCATCAGGTGATGGGGCACGCCCTCCATCTCCTCTTGGGTCGCCTTGGCGGTGCCCACGTCCAGGCCCTTGTAGATCTGCATGGAGTCGGCGCAGAGGATCTCGGCCCCGAGGCGCTTGGCCAGCTGCACCGAAAAGGCGGTCTTCCCGCTGGCGGTGGGGCCGCCCACGGCCACCACCGGCATCTTATCCCAATCGGCCAAACTGTTTTTCCAGCTCCTTTTTGGTAAGTTTCAGCACCACCGGCCGGCCATGGGGGCAGAAGGGCGGCACCGTTCCCGCCAGGATGTCCCGGGCCAGGGCCATCAGCTCCTGCCGGTCGGACTTGTCCCCCGCCTTGATGGCGGCCTTGCAGGCGATGGAGTGCATCACCCACTGGGTCTTTTCGCTCAACGTCTCCCGGCTGCCCCGGGCGAGGCGGTCGGCCAGCTCGCACAAAAGGCCCTCCACATCGGTGACCGGAACGTCCGCCGGCACCGCCCGCACCAGCATGGTGGTGCCGCCGAAGTCCTCCGCCTGCACGCCCGCGGCGTTCAGCAGGTCGGCGTTTTCCAGCAGCGCCGCCTTTTCCTGGGCGGAGAGGTTCACTGCCACAGGCGCCAGCAGCAGCTGGCTGCTGGCCGCGCCGTAGCCGGCGGCAAGCCGCTCGTACAAAATGCGCTCGTGGGCGGCGTGCTTGTCAATGAGGCAGAGTTCGCCCCCCCGCTGGGTGATGATGTAGGTTTTAAAAGCCTCACCGATGTATTCCAGCGGCGTATCATCCTGCCCGGCCTGTTGCGCCGGCGCCGGTTCCTGCGGGGCTTCCGCCGGCGGTGCGGCGCGGTCGCTCGCGGCGCCCGTCTCTTCCGCATCGAAATCGGCAGGGGCCTGCCCACGCTCCGGCATCCCCTCCTCGGGGGGACGCGCCGGCCCGGCAGGCGCGGCTTTGCCGCCCAGCGGCAGCGGTTCGGAGTGCAGAGAATCCTGCCGCGACGGGACGGCCTCGAAGGCCGGGGCTGCCGGCCGCGGGGCGGGCGCGGGGCGCGGCACCGCCGGCTCGCTGCCCCATCCGCCCAACCCGGCGGGCGCGGACGGAGGCGGCGCGGCGGGCGCGGGGATCGTCGCATATGTAATTGCGGGATGCTTTACAGGCGTTGTGAGGTCCAGCTGCTCCACCTTCTCCGCCGGTTCCTCCATCGCCGTCTGTTTGGCAAAGCTGAAGCGCTGTTCACCGCTGCCCGGCTGGGCAAGGGCAGCCTTCACCGCCCGATAGACCGCGTCGAACACATCGCTCTCCCGGGAGAAACGGACCTCTGTTTTCGCGGGATGCACATTTACATCCACCAGCTGCGCGGGCATCTCCAGCATCAGCACGCAGCCGGGGAATTTGCCCTGCATCAGAGTGCCGCGATAGGCGTTCTCCAGCGCGGCCATCATGGTGCGGTTTTTGACGAACCGCCCGTTGATGAAAAAGAACTGCATGCCCCGGCTGGCCCGGCAGGCCCGGGGCGGAGTGACCAGGCCGGACACATGGTAGCTGCCGCTGGCGTCGTCCACCGGCAGCAGATCTTTGGCGAAGTCCCGGCCCAGAACGGCATAGACGGCGCTCTTGAGATTCCCGTCGCCGGGAGTTTTGTAAAGCTGTTTACCCTCCCGGATAAAGGCCACCGAGACTTCCGGGTGGGACAGGGCGATGCGGCCGACCGTCTCCCCCACAAAGGCGCCCTCGCTGGCGTCCTTTTTCAGAAACTTCATCCGGGCGGGAGTGTTGTAGAACAGATCCCGCACGGTGATGGTGGTGCCCACCGGCCGCGCGCCCGGCTCCATCCCCTGCTCCTCACCGCCCTCGATGCGGTAGAGGCAGGCGAATTCGTCCGGTTCGGTGCGGGTGAGCACCTCCACCCGCGCCACACTGGCGATGGAGGCCAGCGCCTCGCCGCGGAAGCCCAGGGTGTGAATGCTTTCCAGATCCTGCTCACAGGATATTTTGCTGGTGGCGTGGCGGATGAAGGCGGTGGAGATATACTCCGCCTCGATGCCGCTGCCGTTGTCCGTCACCTGGACGAGGGACACGCCGCCCTTCTCGATGGCGACGCTCACCTGGGTGGCGCCGGCGTCGATGGCGTTTTCCAGCAGTTCCTTCACCACCGAAGCGGGGCGCTCCACCACCTCGCCGGCGGCGATCAGCTCCGCGGTGTGCTTGTCCAGCACATGAATCACAGCCATGGGCCTGTATTCCCTCCCGTAAGTAAACTTAGTCCTTCAGCGTCTTCTTCAACTCGTACAGAAAATTCAGCGCTTCGATGGGGGTCAGTGTCTCCACGTCCAGCGCGTTCAGCTTGTCCATCATCTCGCTGGGCACCGCGGGGCTGTTCATCGTCTCCAGCGCGTCAAAATCCAGCTGTGTGACCCGGCGGTTCGCCTGGCTGGCGGCGTCCAGCGTCTTGAGCACCTGTTTGGCCCGGTCGGTGACCTCGTCGGGCAGGCCGGCCAGCTTTGCCACCTGGATGCCGTAGCTGTCGTCGGCGGGGCCGCGGACGATGCGCCGCAGGAAGGTGATGTCGTCGCCCCGCTTTTTTACCGCGATGTTGTAGTTCTTGACGCCGGGCAGCTGCTCCTCCAGTTCGGTGAGTTCGTGGTAGTGGGTGGCGAACAGGGTCTTGCAGCCGATCTTGACCACGATGTGCTCCACCACCGCCCGGGCGATGCTCATGCCGTCGAAGGTGGAGGTGCCCCGGCCGATCTCGTCCAGGATGACCAGGCTTTTTCGGGTGGCGTATTCCAGGATCTGCGCCACCTCGGTCATCTCCACCATAAAGGTGGACTGACCGGCGGCCAGGTCGTCGGAGGCGCCCACCCGGGTAAAGATGGCGTCCACCACGCCCACCCGGCACTCCTTGGCGGGTACAAAGCTGCCGATCTGAGCCATCAGCGCGATCAGGGCGTTCTGGCGCATATAGGTGGATTTGCCCGCCATGTTGGGGCCGGTGATGATGAGCAGGTTGTTTTCGCCGCAGTCCAGCGTGGTGTCGTTGGGTACGAACAGGTTGCCCTTAAGCATCCGCTCGATCACCGGGTGGCGACCCTCCCGGATGAGCAGCTCGCTGCCCTCGTCCACTGCGGGGCGGACATAGTTGTTGTCCACCGCCACCTGGGCCAGCGCCGTGAGCACATCCAGCTTCGCCACCGCGCCGGCGGTGGACTGGATGCGGCCAAGCTGCGCCGCAAGGTCGCTCAGCAGCTCCTCAAAGAGTTTGCGCTCCAGCACCAGCAGCCGCTCGCTGGCGCCCAGGATCTTGTTTTCCAGGTTTTTCAGATCCTCGGTGATGTAGCGCTCGGCATTGGCCAGCGTCTGCTTGCGCACAAAGTTCGCGGGCACCTGATCGGTGAAGGATTTGCTGACCTCGATGTAATAGCCGAACACCCGGTTGAAGCCCACCTTCAGGGTGCGGATGCCGGTCTCCTCCTTAAGCTTTGCCTCCATCTGGGACAAAAAGCCCTTGCCGCCGTGGACGATGTCCCGCAGTTCGTCCACCTCCGGCGAGAAGCCTTCCCGGATGACGCCGCCGTCCTTGAGGGTAGAGGGGGCGTTCTGGTCGATGGCGGCCACGATGCGGTCGTGGATGTCGGCGAGGGGGTCGATCTGCACCGCCAGCGCCTTCAGCTGGGGGCAGTCAAAGCCCTCGGTCAGCTGCCGCAGACCGGGCAGCTGGGCGCAGGTGGCGGCCAGGGCGTACACCTCTTTGGGGGTGGCGCTGCCGTAGACCGTGCGGGTCATCAGCCGCTCCATATCGAACACATGGCTCAGCGTCTCGATGATCTCGGCCCGCTGCACGCTCTCAGCGTACAAAGCCTGCACGCAGTCCAGCCGGTCGTTGATGGCCGGCGCGCTCACCAGCGGCTGTTCCAGCCAGCCGCGCAAAAGGCGCTTGCCCATGGCCGTCTGGGTCTTGTCCAGCACCCAGAGCAGGGTGCCCCGCTTCTCCCGCCCGCGCATGGTCTGGGTCAGTTCCAGATTGGCCCGGGTCACCGGCGACAGCTGCATATATTGGGCCTCGGCGTAGCTGACCACCGTTTTGATCCGTCCCACGCCGTGCTTCTGGGTGCGGCGCAGATAGGTCAGCAGCCCTGCCACGGCAAATCCGGCGGCGCCGTCCCTCGCGAGGCTGCCGGCAGGCCAGCCCTCCTCGCCGAACTGGGCCTGCAGGGCGTCCTGCGCGTCGGTGTAGGCCTCGTTCTCCATCAATTCCACGGCGCAGGCCATGTGCTGCTTGATGTAGGCGGTGACATCCTTCAGCGAGAGCATCGCCTCGTTGAACAGCACCTCGCTGGGATTGTAGCGGCAAAGCTCGGTGATGATCTGCCCGCTCACCGACGGGCCGGCCAGCAAGGTGGCATAGGCCTGCCCGGTGGAGACGTCGGCGAAGCAGACGCCGGCCTTGTCCCCCTCCAAGTATATACTGCAGATGTAGTTGTTTTTGTCGTCCTGGAGCATACTGCTCTCGATGACGGTGCCGGGGGTGATGACCCGGATGACATCCCGTTTCACCAGCCCCTTGGCCAGGGCCGGGTCCTCCATCTGTTCGCAGATGGCCACCTTGTAGCCCTTGGCAATGAGCCGGGCCACATAACTCTCATAGCTGTGGAAGGGCACGCCGCACATGGGGGCGCGCTCGGGCTGGCCGCAGTCCCGCCCGGTGAGGGTGAGTTCCAACTCCTTGGACGCGAGGATCGCGTCGTCGTAGAACATTTCGTAGAAGTCACCCAGCCGGAAAAACAGGATCTCATCCTTGTGCTGCTGCTTGATCTCAAAATACTGGGCCATCATGGGGGAAAGTTCCGCCATTGTTGCGCTTCACCTGCCTGTAATCTCTTAAAGGGGGCCGTATCCAAAAATGAAGGGCGGCGCGGCGGTAGTGTCTGCCGCCGCGCCGTTTGACATGGGTATGTGCGATCAGCCGCAGCCGCCGCAGGAGGCACAGCTGCCGCTGCAGCCGGCCGCGGGCGCTTCCACCAGCATCGGGTCGCCGCCGTTCATGGCGGTGTTGATGATGGCGTCAATGTGGCTGATAAGAGCCTCGGCGTCCGCCTTGGCCGCGTTGTAGGCCACCATGCCCTCGCTGGCCATGATCTTGCCGTAGAGGTCGTTGACCTTGGCGTTCAGGCTGGCGACTCGCTCGTCATCCCGCGCGTCCTTGGAAATTTCGTTGTTCAGATCCATGCGGGCCAGGTTGAACTCGCCGATCATGTCCTGCAGGGCTTCGTCTTCATCGTTGGCCTTGCGGGCGGCGGCCAGCGCCAGATAGCGCTCGTCGGTCTGCAGGGCAACAGCGGCTTTCTTGAAAAGGTCGATCGCGTCCATAGTAGTTCTCCTTTTAATTATCTTTTAATTATAAAGTATTTTTGTTTTACACAAGTGTTCCTTTGAGGATGGTGCCTTTGCTGGAGGTGAAATGCACCCGGACGTACTGCCCGATGAGGGCCTCATCGCCCGGAAACTCCACCACCAGATTGTTGGTGAGGCGCCCGGCCAGGGTGCCGGGGGTGCGGCTGTGGCCCTCCGCCAGCACCCGCTGGGTATCCCCCACAAGGGCGGCTGTCTGGGCGTGGGCGATCTCCTCCTGCACCGCCAGAAGGCGCGCCATGCGCTCGGTTTTTTCCTTGTGGGTCACCGGGTCAGGCATCGAGGCGGCCTTGGTGCCGGTGCGCTTGGAATAGATGAAGGTGAACAGCTGCATATACTGCACCTTCCGGATGAGTTCCAGCGTGGCGGCAAAGTCCTCCTCCGTCTCGCCGGGAAACCCCACGATGATGTCACTGGAGAAGGTCACCCCGGGAATTTTTGCCTTGGCGTAGTCGATGAGTTCCAGATACTGCTGCACCGTGTAGTGCCGGTTCATCTCCTTCAGGATGCGGTCGCTGCCGCTCTGCACCGGAAGGTGCAGGTGATTGCAGATGCGCTCCTCGGCGGCGATCACGTCAATGAGTTTGCGGCTGGCATCCTTGGGGTGGCTGGTCATGAAGCGCAGATGATGGTCGCCCGGCACCTGGCAGAGCATCAAAAGCAGGTCGGCGAAGTCCACCCGGGGCTCCAGGCCTTTGCCGTAGCTGTTCACGTTCTGGCCCAGCAGGGTGATCTCCTTGTAGCCCGCCTGCACCAGCTGGCGGAATTCCGCCAGGATGTCCTCGGGGCGGCGGCTGCGCTCTCTGCCGCGCACATAGGGCACGATGCAGTAGGTGCAGAAGTTATCGCAGCCGTACATGATGGGCAGCCAGGCCCGGAAGTCGGAATCCCGGCGGATGGGCACCTCTTCCACGATGTCCGTTCGCTCCACCGGCATCTGCAAGAGACGCTTTTTGCCGCCGGCAAGCTTTTCGCACAGCAGCTGCGGCAGGGTGTCGATGGCGTTCACCCCGAACACCAGGTCCACAAAGGGATAGCTTTTGCGCAGCTTCTCCACCACGGTGGGCTGCTGGGCCATGCAGCCGCAGAGGCCGATGATCAGCCGGGGATTTTTCTCCTTCAGGCTCTTCAGCGCCCCCACGTTGCCGAACACCCGCTGTTCGGCGTGTTCCCGCACGGCGCAGGTGTTGAAAAGAATGAGGTCGGCCTGCTCCGGGGCGTCGCACAGGCCAAAGCCCACGTCCGCCAGCACGCCCTTGATCTTTTCGCCGTCGTTGACGTTCTGCTGGCAGCCGAAGGAGTGGATATAGGCCAAGGGCGGGGTGTCATAAAAGGAGGCGATGTGCTGTGCTGCCCCCTGGTTGTGTTCAAAATGCAGGATCTCCAATGCAGTTTTTTCCTCCGCTCGGGTGTTGCTTTTGTGAAACGGCACCCCTGCTTGTGGCAAACGCACCGATATTCTGATTTAGTATACTATATTTTGCGGTCTGGCACAAGAGCCAAATGCGCGCCTCACACCCGGTCCCGCTCCAGGATGGGTTTGAGGTACCTGCCGGTGTAGGAAGCGGGATTTTCCGCCACCTGCTCGGGGGTGCCGGTGGCCACGATGGTGCCGCCCTCGCTGCCCCCTTCGGGGCCGAGATCGATGATATAGTCCGCCCGTTTGATGATGTCCAGGTTGTGCTCGATGATGACCACCGTGTTGCCGCCCTCCACCAGCCGGTCCAGCACGCCGATCAGCTTGTGGACGTCCGCCACATGCAGGCCGGTGCTGGGCTCGTCCAGCACATACACCGTGCGGCCGGTCTCCCGGCGGGCCAGTTCCAGCGCCAGCTTCACCCGCTGGGCCTCGCCGCCCGACAGGGTGGTGGCGCTCTGGCCCAGGGTGATATACCCCAGGCCCACATCCATCAGGGTCTGCAGCTTGCGGGCGATCTTGGGCACGTTGGCAAAGAAGACGCAGGCCTCCTCCACCGTCATGTTCAGCACGTCCGCGATGCTCTTGCCCTTGTACTTGACTTCCAGCGTCTCCCGGTTGTAGCGCGCGCCCTTGCACACCTCACAGGGCACAAAGATGTCCGGCAGAAAGTGCATCTCGATCTGGACGATGCCGTCGCCCTCGCAGGCTTCGCACCGGCCGCCCTTCACGTTGAAGCTGAACCGGCCGGGGCCGTAGCCCCGCATCTTGGCGTCCTGGGTCTGGGCGAAAACATTGCGGATGTCGGTGAACACGCCGGTGTAGGTGGCGGGGTTGGAGCGGGGGGTGCGTCCGATGGGGGCCTGGTCGATGCCGATGACCTTGTCCACGTTTTCCAGCCCCTCGATGGCCTTGAATTTGCCGGGGCGGCGCTTGGCGCCGTTCAGCTCCATGGCCAGCGCCTTATAGAACACCTCATTGATGAGGCTGGACTTGCCCGAGCCGGACACGCCGGTGACGCAGACCATCCGCCCCAGGGGGATGTCCACGTTGATGTTGCGCAGGTTGTTCTCCGCCGCGCCCACGATGCGCAGCTTTTTGCCGGTGCCCTTGCGCCGGGTGGCGGGCACCACGATCTTTTTGCGGCCGGAGAGATAATCGCCGGTGATGCTGCGGGGAGCGGCGCAAATGTCCTCCACCGTGCCGGCGGCCACGATCTCGCCGCCGTGGACCCCCGCGCCGGGGCCCACGTCCACGATGTAGTCCGCCTGGCGCATGGTGTCCTCGTCGTGTTCCACTACGATGAGGGTGTTGCCCAGATCCCGCAGCCGCTTGAGGGTGGCGATCAGCTTGTCGTTGTCCCGCTGGTGCAGGCCGATGCTGGGCTCGTCCAGCACATAGAGCACGCCGGTGAGGGCGCTGCCGATCTGGGTGGCAAGGCGGATGCGCTGGCTCTCGCCGCCGGACAGGCCCGACGCCCCACGGGAGAGGGTCAGATAGTCCAGGCCCACGCTCTGCAGAAAGCCCAGCCGCTCCCGCACTTCCTTCAGGATGCCGTCGCCGATGAGGTGCTCCTGGTGGGTAAGTTCCATGCCGTTCAGAAATTCCAGTTCCTGCCGCACGCTCATCTCGCAGAAATCGCTGATGTTCTTGCCCCCCACCGTCACCGCCAGGCTGGCGGGCTTGAGGCGCTTGCCGTGGCACTCGGGGCACTCCACCCCGTTCATCACGGTGGCGATCTCCTCCTTCATCCACTCGCTGCCGGTCTCCCGGAAACGGCGCTCCAGATTGTTCACGATGCCCTCAAAGTCGTTGAGGTACCGCCCGGAGCCGAACTCGTTCTCCCGGTGCATCTCGATGCGCTCGCCGCCGGTGCCGTAAAGCAGGGCGTTCAGCGCCTTGGCGCTCAGGTCCTTGATGGGGGTGTCCAGTGTAAAGCCATAGTGCTTTGCAAGGCCCTCATAGTACATCTCGCTCACCGAGCCCTCGGCGTAGTACCAGCCGCTTGCCTTGATGGCCCCCTGGCGGATGGAGAGTTCCTTGTTGGGGATGATGAGCTCCGGATCCACCCGCATGAAGGTGCCCAGACCCGTGCAGCGCTCGCAGGCGCCGAAGGGATTGTTGAAGCTGAACATCCGCGGCTCCAGTTCGTTCACCGACACGCCGTGCTCCGGGCAGGCGTAGCTTTGGCTGAACTGCATGGTCTCCCCGCCCGGCACGTCCACCGTGACCAGCCCGCCGGTGAGGGCGAGGGCGGTCTCCAGGCTGTCGGCCAGGCGGCTGTGGACGTTCTCGTTGATGACGAGGCGGTCCACCACGATCTCCACCGTGTGCTTTTTGTTCTTTTCCAGGGCGATCTCCTCGTCCAGGTCGTACATGTCCCCGTCGATGCGCACCCGGGCGTAGCCGCCCCGGCGAGCGGCGTCCAGCTCCTTCTGCTGGGTGCCCTTGCGCCCGCGCACCACCGGCGCCAGCACCTGAAAGCGGGTGCCGGCCGGCAGCGCCAGCACCGCGTCCACCATCTGATCCACCGTCTGCTGGCTGATGACCCGGCCGCACACCGGGCAGTGGGGAATGCCGATGCGGGCGTAGAGAAGGCGCAGGTAGTCGTAAATCTCCGTCACCGTGCCCACGGTGGACCGGGGGTTGCGGTTGGTGGTCTTCTGGTCGATGGAGATGGCGGGAGAAAGGCCCTGGATGTCGTCCACATCCGGCTTTTCCATCTGGCCCAGGAACATCCGGGCGTAGCTGGAAAGGCTCTCCATATAGCGGCGCTGGCCGTCGGCGTAGATGGTGTCGAAGGCAAGGCTGGATTTGCCCGACCCGGACAGGCCGGTCATGACGATCAGCTTGTCCCGCGGGATGGTCAGGTCCACGTTTTTCAGGTTGTGCTCCCGCGCACCCTTGATTACGATCTTGTCGTTGCTCACAGATATACTCTCCCTTGGTCGGTTTGCTCAGCGGCGGCCGCGGCGCTTTTTGGGCGCCTGAGGCTCCTCTGTTGGGTTCTCGCCCCGGCGCAGCCGGTCGATGCGGTCCCGCAAAAAGGCAGCGTGCTCGAATTCCAGAAGGCGCGCGGCCTCCTTCATCTCCCTCGTCAGCCGGGTGATGAGCTGCTCCCGCTCGGCCTTGCTCATGCGGTGGCCGGAAAGCTTTTCGTTCTCCTTGTGGTCGCTGATCTCGATGCCCTCACGGATGCTCTTGACGATGGTTTTGGGCACGATGCCGTGGGCCTCGTTGTAGGCCATCTGGATGGAGCGGCGGCGCTCGGTCTCGGTGATGGCCCGCTCCATGCTGGGGGTGACCTCGTCGGCGTACATGATGACCACGCCGTCGGCGTTGCGGGCCGCCCGGCCGATGGTCTGCACAAGGCTCGTTTCGCTGCGCAGAAAGCCCTCCTTGTCCGCATCCAGGATGGCCACCAGCGAAACCTCCGGCAGGTCCAGGCCCTCCCGCAGCAGGTTGATGCCCACGATCACGTCGATGGCGCCGGTGCGCAGGTCCTTGATGAGTTCCATGCGCTCGAAGGTGTCCACCTCGTGATGCATGTATTTTACCTTTACACCGTGCTCCGAGAGGAAGTCGGTCAGGTCTTCGGCCATTTTCTTGGTGAGGGTGGTCACCAGCACTCGCTCGTTTTGGGCGGTGCGCAGGTTAATCTCGCCCAGAAGGTCCTCGATCTGGCCCTCCACCGGTTTGACGATGATCTGCGGGTCAAGCAGGCCGGTGGGCCGGATGACCTGCTCGGCGATCTGGGTGCTGTGTTCCCGCTCGTATTCGCCGGGGGTGGCGCTGACAAAGACGATCTGGTTGAGCTTTTGCTCCACCTCCTCGAATTTGAGGGGGCGGTTGTCGAAGGCGGAAGGCAGGCGGAAGCCGTAGTCCACCAGGGTGCGCTTGCGGGCGTAGTCGCCGCCGTACATGGCCCGCAGCTGGGGCAGCATGACGTGGCTTTCGTCCACAAAGAGCAGGAAGTCCTTGGGGAAATAGTCCAGCAGCGTGGTGGGGGTGGAACCGGGGGCCCGGCCGCTGAGCACCGCGGAATAGTTCTCGATGCCCTTGCACATGCCTACTTCCTGGAGCATCTCCATATCGTAGCGGGTGCGCTGGGCGATGCGCTGGGCCTCCAGCAGCTTGCCCTCCTCGGTGAACTTGCGCACCTGGGCGTCCATCTCCTCCTGGATGCGCACAAGGCCGGCGCGCATCTTCTCCGGCGAGACGATGTAGTGGCTGGCCGGGAAGATGGCCACATGTTTGACGACGTTTTTGCGCTCGCCGGTGAGGGGGTTCATCTCGCTGATGCGATCCACCTCGTCGCCGAAGAACTCCACCCGGATGGCGGTGTCGCTGGCGTAGGCCAGGTTGATCTCCACCGTGTCGCCCCGGACGCGGAACTTATTGCGCACAAAGTTGATGTCGTTGCGCTCGTACTGCAGCTTCACCAGACGGCGGCACAGCTCGTCCCGGTCCATCTGCATGCCCGGCCGCAGGCTGATGACCATGCTGCGGTAGTCGATGGGGTCGCCCAGGCTGTAGATGCAGGAAACGCTGGCCACGATGATGACGTCCCGCCGCTCGGAGAGGGCCGCCGTGGCGGAGTGGCGCAGCCGGTCGATCTCGTCGTTGATGGCGCTGTCCTTCTCGATGTAGGTGTCGGTGGAGGGGATATAGGCCTCCGGCTGATAATAATCGTAGTAGGACACGAAATACTCCACCGCGTTCTCGGGGAAAAACTCCCGGAACTCGGTGCACAGCTGGGCGGCCAGCGTCTTGTTGTGGGCCAGTACCAGGGTGGGCCGGTTCACCTTTGCGATGACGTTGGCCATGGTAAAGGTCTTGCCGCTGCCGGTCACGCCCAGCAGCGTCTGGGCCTTATCCCCCCGCAGGATGCCCTCGGCCAGTTTTTCAATGGCCTGAGGCTGATCGCCGGTGGGCTGATAGCTGGAAACAAGTTTAAACTGGTCCATGGTTCTCCTTTTTCTCTTCCTCCAGGGGTTTTTCCTTGCTGCCTGCCACCCCCTGCAGCAGGGAGGGTTCCACCGCGGGCATCCGCCCCGACTGCTGCAGCGAGATGTAATCCCCTTCCCGGTCCACGATGATGTGGTCCAGAAAACGAATGCCCAGGCTTGCCAGGGCGTTGGCCAGGTCCCGGGTGAACTGGATGTCGGCGGGGCTGGGCAGCGCCGCCCCCGCCGGATGGTTGTGAGCCAGTACCGCCTGGGTGGCGTGGCACTGCACCGCCAGCCGGGCGATCTGGGTGCGGGCCATGGCCGCCTCGTTCACAGTGCCCTCGGTGACCTTTTGCAGCTTGATGGGGCAGTTGCGGTCGTCCAGAAACAGGACGTAGACCTGTTCGGTCACCGCGCCGTAAAATTGGGGGATGAGGTAGTCCGCCACCTCCTCCAGGTCCTGAAAGGCCCGGGGCGCCCGGGCGCGGTTCTGGCTGTAATAGCGGTTTGCGGCGTGCATGGTGGTGAGCAGCCGGGCCACCGCCGGCCCCGCCCCCTCCACCGAGAGAATGTCGGCCTCGCTGGCCTCCAGCACCTGACACAGGCTGCCGAAACGGTCGATCAGCCGGTGGGCCAGCGGGTTCGTATCCCTGCGGGGGATGGCGAGGTACAGGATGTATTCCAGCACCTCGTGCTCTGCAAAGCCGGAAAAGCCGCCCTGCTGGGCAAACCGCCTGTACATCCGCTGGCGGTGATTCGTATGAAGCCCTTTTTCCTGCGGCAAGCTGTCCCCCTCCTTTCCCCATCGGCACTTTACGCTTTATCCGATTTATTATATACTATTTGCAGGCATTTTTAAAGAGAGGGGCCAGGGGATTTGAAACAATTTACCGCCGGCGCAAATGAGGATGGGGCGCGGCTTTCCCGCTTTGTGGAGAGCGTCACCACCGGCCTGCCCGCCAGCCTGCTTTACAAGAGTTTTCGCAACAAGCGCATCAAGGTGAACGGCAAACGCCAGACGCCGGACTACCGGCTGCATCCGGGGGACGTGGTGGAACTTTACATCAACGACGAGTTTTTTGCCGCCGCTCCCCCAAAGCCTGCTCCTGCCCGGAAGCTGCCGGCTTTGAGGGTGGTGTACGAGGATGACGCCATCGCCGTGCTCTACAAACCCGCTCATCTGCTGTGCCACGGCGACCGCACCGGCGACGCCAGCCTGGTGGACGCCTTCATCGCTTATCTTGCCCAAAAAGGCGAGTTTGACCCGCGGGCGGAGGCGTCTTTCAAGCCGGCGCTCTGCAACCGGCTGGACCGGGGCACCGAGGGGCTGGTGGTGGGCGCCAAGACCTACGCCGCGCTGCGGGACATGAACGCCGTCATTCGAAACGACCTTGTGCGCAAGGAATACCTGACCATCACCTTCGGCGTGCCCGCCGCGGGCCGGCACACCGCGTACCTGCGCCACGACGAAAAGAACAACAAGGTGAAGGTGCAGGCCGGGCCCGGCGAGGGCTTCAAGCAAATCATCACCGATGTGGCGGTGGAGCGCACCGAAGGTCCCTTCGCCCTCTGCCGCATCGGCCTTGTGACCGGGCGCACCCACCAGATCCGGGCGCACCTGGCCTTTTTGGGCGCGCCGGTGCTGGGGGACATCAAGTACGGCAACCGCAAGTGGAACGAAAAGACCGGCTTCAAGACCCAGGCCCTCTGCGCGGTGAGCCTCACCTTTGCCCAGCTGCCGCCGGAGAACACGCTGTGTGCCCTGAGTGGCAAGACCATCCGGCTGGAACACCCAGCCATTCTGGACAAGTTCGACTCTTTGGCAAGAAAATGATCCGCTCTTCCCTTTTGCATAAAGCACGGCGGCCCGTCTCCCCTTTCGGGGAGCGGGCCGCCGTTTTTCACTGTTCAGAAGAAGCTGACCTGGCTGGTGTCCGGCAGGCTGCCGAGGGCGCCCACGTTTTTCAGGTTTTCCATCACCGCGCTGGACACGCCGCAGGCCTGCTGCAGTTCCTCCACCGAGAGGTATTCCTGCCCGTTGATGGTGGCCGCCTCCAGCGCCTGAGCCGCGGCCTCGCCCACGCCCTTCAGCGAGGCGAAAGGCAGGCGCACCTTGCCGTCCTCCACCATGTAGCGCACGGCGCGGCTCTTGCCCAGTTCGATGGGCAAAAATTCGCAGCCCCGGGCCAGCATCTCGTTCACCAGCTGCAGCGACACCTGGATGTCCTCGTCCTTGGCCTTCTTTTCCTCCCGCAGACGCTGCTCCACCTCTTTCAGATGCTGCTGGGCCACCTTCACCCCGCCCACGGCGGCCTCGTAGTCGATGTCGTCGCCGCGCACGGTGAAGTAGGTGGCATAGAACGCCTGGGGATGGTAGACCTTGAACCACATCAGCCGGATGGCCGCGATCAGATAGGCCACCGCGTGCGCTTTGGGGAACATGTACTTGATCTTGCGGCAGGAATCCATGTACCAGTCCGGCACGCCGCACTCCTTCATCTTTTCCTCCGCACCCGGCGGGAAGCCCCCCTTGGCCACCTTGCCCTTTCGGGTGAGCTCCATGATGTTGAAGGCCAGTTTCGGCTCCAGCCCCTTGTGCAGCAGGTAGGTCATGATGCTGTCGCGGCAGCCGATCACGTCGGAAATGGTGCAGATCTGATTTTTGATCAGGTCCTGGGCGTTGCCGTTCCACACGTCGGTGCCGTGGGACAGGCCCGAGATCTGGATCAGGTCGCTGAAGTTCTTGGGCTGGGCCTCGATGAGCATCTGGCGCACGAAGGGGGTGCCCAGTTCCGGGATGCCGAAGGTGCCGGTCTGGCTGCCGATCTGTTCCGGGCGCACCCCCAGCGCCTCGGTGCTCACCAGCAGGCTGATGACCTTGCGGTCGTTCATGGGCACCTGGTCCATGGGGATGCCGGTCATGTCCTCCAGATACTTGTACATGGTGGGCACATCGTGGCCCAGCTCGTCCAGCTTGAGCAGCGTATCATGGAGGTATTTGAATTCGAAGTGGGTGGTCAGCACACCCTTGTCCTTGTCATCGGCGGGGTGCTGGATGGGGCAGAAATCCTGGATCTCGTGCACGTCCGGCACCACCACCATACCGCCCGGGTGCTGGCCGGTGGTGCGCTTGACCCCGGTGCAGCCCACGGTGAGGCGGTTTTCCTCGGCGCGGTTCACCGTGCGGCCCCGCTCCTCCAGATACTTCTTCACATAGCCGTAGGCGGTCTTATCCTGCAGGCCGGACACGGTGCCCGCCTTGAACACATATTCCTTGCCGAACAGCTCCTCGGTGTAGCGGTGTACCTGGCTCTGGTACTCGCCGGAGAAGTTCAGGTCGATATCCGGCTCCTTGTCGCCGTCGAATCCCAGGAAGGTCTCGAAGGGGATGTCGTGGCCGTCCACGATGAGTTTGGCGCCGCAGCGGGGGCAGTTCTTGTCCGGCAGGTCAAAGCCGTCGGCCACGCTGCCGTCGGTGATGAACTCGCTGTACTGGCATTCCGGACACAGGTAGTGGGGCGGCAGGCTGTTCACCTCGGAAATGCCCGAGAAGTGGGCCACGGCGGAGGAACCGACCGAACCACGGCTGCCCACCTGGTAGCCCCCCGCGTTGGAGTAGGCCACCAGCTTGACGGCGATGACGTACAGCACAGCAAAGCCGTGGCCGCAGATGGAGTCCAGTTCCCGCTGCAGGCGGGACTGGACGATCTCCGGCAGCGGGTCGCCGTAGTGCTTTTTGGCGGTGGACCAGGTGGCGTCCCGCAGCTGCTGCTCCGCGCCCTCGATGGAGGGCGGGAAGGTGCCCTTGGGGATGGCCCGGATGCCGCCGTCGCACATATCGGCAATTTTGTTGGGGTTCTTCACCACGATCTCAAAGGCTTTGTCCTTGGGCAGGTAGTAGAACTGGTCCAGCATATCCTGGGTGGTGCGGTAGTAGAGGGGCGCCTGGTTGTCGGCGTCCTTGAAGCCGTTGCCCGCCTGCAGCACCGCCCGGTAGACCGAATCCTCCGGGTCCTGGAAATGCACGTCGCCGGTGGCCACCACCGGCTTGTGGAGCGCTTCGCCCAGTTTGATGACCGTGCGGTTGAAATCCTGTATCTTCTCGATGGAGTCCACCAGGTGCTCCCGCAGCATGTACTCGTTGTTGCCCAGGGGCTGCACCTCCAGGAAATCGTAGTACTCGGCGATGCGGCACAACTCCTCGAAGCTGCGGCCTTCCACGATAGCCCTGTAAAGCTCACCGGCCTCACAGGCAGAACCGATGATGAGCCCCTCCCGGTACTTGTCCAGCACGCTGCGGGGCACCCGCGGCTTTTTGAAGAAATACTTGGTATGGGCCTCGCTGACGATCTTGTAGAGGTTTTTCAGCCCCAGCTGGTTTCGCACCAGGATGATGAGGTGGTAATACTTCTTTTTGATGACCGCCGTATTGCCGCCGCCCAGGCCGGTGTTGATCTGCTCCACCGTCTTGACCCCCTTGAGGGCCAGGTCCTCCAGCATCTTGCAGAAGATCTTTGCCAGGGCCATGGCGTCATCCACCGCGCGGTGGTGGTTGAAGGGCTCGATCTCCAGATGGTCGTTGATGGTGTCCAGCTTATAATTGCGCAGGCCGTGGTAGAGATTCTGGGCCAGAGGCAGCGTGTCGATGTAGGCATTTTCCAGCCGCAGGCCGGCGTGCTGCGCCGCCGCCCGCATAAAGCGCATGTCAAAGTTATGGGCGTTGTGGGCGATGAGCACCCGGTCGCCGGCGAACGCCATGAACTGCCGGATGGCCTCGTCCGGGCCCGGCGCGTCGGCCACCATGGCGTCATTGATGCCGGTGAGTTCCACGATCTTGGGGGGGATGGGCTTGCCGGGGTTCACGAAGGTGCCGAAGGTTTTGGTGATCTCGCCGTTTTCCACCAGCACCGCGCCGATCTCGGTGAGGGCCTCGGTCTTGGGGTCCAGGCCGGTGGTCTCGGTGTCGTAGACCACAAAGCTGCCGGTGAGCGGCCCGGAGGCCTCGCCGTAGAGCACCGGCGCCATATCGTCCACAAAATAGGCCTCGCAGCCGTAGATGAGTTTGAAATCCGGGTCGTTTTTGCGGATGGCCTCGGCGGCCAGCATCGCCTCGGGGAAGCCCTGGCAGACACCGTGGTCGGTGATGGCGATGGCGCGGTGGCCCATGCGATGCGCGGTGCGCACGATCTCGCCCGGGTCGCAGAAGCCATCCATGCTGGAAAGCTTGGTGTGCAGGTGCAGCTCCACCCGCTTTTCGGGGGCAGTGTCCTCCCGCTTTTTGCGCTCCACCTGCAGCACGTCGTAGGGGTAGACCACATAGTCGTGCTCATATTTGTCATAGGCGCACTCGCCCTTGAGCACAAAGGTGGTGCCCTTCTTCACTTCCTCCCAGCGGGAGTAGTCCTCTCCGTCCCGGCTGCGCAGCTTCAGGCTGATGGAGCCGGTGTAGTCGGTGATGGACACGATGTAACTCTTCTGGAAGTTGCCCTTCACCTCCACGGCGAACACATCGCCCCAGATGGTGACCTTGCCGCTGTCGCTGCCCAGGTCCTTGAGGGGGGTGACGGCCCCGGGCTTGAAGGTCTTGCCGTGGAACACGCTCACCGGTTTGTCGGAAAGGTCCAGCCCGGGGATCTTGAAGTCGGGGGGCTGCTTTTTCTCCTCGAAACGGGGCGCGGGGGCCTTTTCCAGCACCCGTTTCTCCCACTCGTCGGCGGTGAGACTGCTGTTCTGCTCCAGCGTGACGGTGGGCAGCACACCGGTGCGCTGCTGCACCAGCTTTGCCAGCGTATCCGGGAAACCGATGCCCTCCAGGATGTTCCTTCCCACCGGCACCGTGATGGCAAGCTGCGCGCCCTGCAGCGCGAAGGCTGCGTGGTCCAGAAAGCCGTTTACCGGCAGGCCCTCATCCCGCAGTTCCTCGATCATCGCCCGCAGGCTCTCTTCGGTGATGGTCTCAAAGGGAAAGTAATTGCACACGGTCAGTTCCAGCCCCTCGAACTGCGGCGCCAGCGACGCGCAAAGCCGCCCGCACAGCTCATTCGGCAAGGGCGAGGCGCTGCGCAGGCTGATCTTCAGTTTTCGGCTGGTGCGCAGCAGTTCCACCTGCTCCACAAGCACCCCCGCAAAACAGCGGGCAAAGGTCTCGTCGGCGTTGAACTGCGGCCACAGCTGGCTCACCAGTGGCTTCAATGTGTTCTCCCTCTCCTTGTAACAAAGCGCAGCCCACGGACGGGGCCCGGCCCCGCCCGCAGGCTTGCGGCAGCAAAAGTTTACAGTTTATAGATCTCGTCCACCAGCTGCCCGACGATATCGCCCCGCAGCATGCGGATCTTTTCGCCGCGGATGAACAGAAGGGCCTCGTCCTTGCCGCCGGCAATGCCGATGTCCGCCTCCCGGGCCTCGCCGGGGCCGTTCACCACACAGCCCATCACCGCCACCTTGACGGGCTTTTTGTAGCCCTTGAGCCGGCGCTCCACCTCGTCGGCGATCTGCGCCACCGGGATGTTGGTGCGCCCGCAGGTGGGGCAGCTGATGATCTCCGGGCCGCCCACGGCGTGACCGGCGGCGCGCAGGATGTCAAAGCCTGCCTGGACCTCCTTCTCCGGTTCATCGGTGAGGGAGACCCGCAGTGTGTCGCCGATGCCCTCCAGCAGCAGCCCGCCGATGCCCATGCCGGACTTGATGAGCCCCATGCGGTAGGTGCCCGCCTCGGTGACGCCCACATGCAGCGGATAGTCGCACCGCTCGCTGAGCAGCCGGTAGGCCGCCATCATCCGGGGCACATTGCTGGACTTGATGGAGATGACGATGTTGTCAAAATCGAATTTCTCCAGCAAAGACACATGGTACATGGCGCTCTCCACCAGCGCCTCCGGCACCGGCGCGCCATATTTGGCCAGCACCTCTTTTTCCAGGCTGCCGGCATTCACCCCGATACGGATGGGAATGTTTTTCGCTTTACAGGCGGCAGCCACCTCTTTCACATGGTCGTCGCCGCCGATGTTGCCCGGGTTCAGGCGAATTTTGTCCACCCCGGCGTCCACACAGGCCAGCGCGATGCGATGGTTGAAGTGGATATCCGCCACCAGGGGGATGTCCACGGCGTTCTTGATGGCCTCGATCAGGCGCACGTCCTCCAGGGTGGGCACGCTCACCCGCACGATCTGGCAGCCGGCCTCGGCCACCCGCACCGCCTGGGCCACGTTGCCCGCCACGTCGGCGGCGGGCACGTTGAGCATGGTCTGCACCGCCACCGGGTTGTGGCCGCCGATGGTCAGATTGCCGATGTTCACTTCACGCTTTACTTTGCGCATATTTATTCCTCTTTTCTGATCAGAACAGACGGGTAATGTCGTTGAAGGTGGCGAAGATCATCACAGCGAACAGGAACAGCAGCCCCGCCATGTTCACCCAGATCTCAAACCGCTTGGGCAGCGGTCGGCGGAAGATGCCCTCGATGAACAGGAACACCAGCTTGCCGCCGTCCAGCGCCGGGAAGGGCAGCAGGTTGAAGATGCCCAGGTTCACCGTGAGCAGCGCCAGCAGGCTGAGCACCTCGGACAGGCCCATGCCCGCCGCCTGGTTGATGGCGCTGACGATGCCCACCGGGCCGGAGAGTTCGGTCACGCTCACCCGCTGGGTCACAAGATCCACCAGCGAGCGGAACACCAGCCGGGCATAGAAGAGGGTATAATCAAAGGCCTGCCCGATCACGTTCAGCGGCGTCTTCTCCAGCGCGTAGACCTTGAAGCCCATGTTCATGGTAACGGTGTCGCCGTTTTGCACCTGGTCAAAGTGAACGTCATCGATCTGCACCTTTTCGCCGTTCCGCCGCACGGTGAAGTCGGCGGTGAAGTCTTCACTGCGCTGTAACTCGTATATTATATCGTTGGTCACAAAGCAGCGGCGGCCGTTGATGGCCAGGATCTCATCCCCCACCTGCAGGCCGGAGGCCTCCACCGCGCTTCCTTCCTCCACCAGCGCCACGGTGCGGCTGGCCAGCGTGTCGGTGCCGGAAAAGACCAGCAGCAGCACCACAAAGCCTAGCACCAGGTTCATGATGGCGCCGGCGGCCACCACAATGATGCGCTTCCACACCTTTACCTTGGGGAAGGGCAGGCCGGTCTTTTCCTCCGGCGGAAGGTCAGGATCAGAGAACGCCGTGTCCTCCTCCAGTTCCTCGTCCTCCCCTTCCATGCTCACATAACCGCCCACCGGCAGCGCACGGATGCTGTATCGTGTGCCGTGCCGCACCCGGCTGAAGAGCGCCGGCCCCATACCGATGGAAAATTCGTTCACCTGGATGCCCGCCTTTTTGGCACAGACGAAATGCCCGAGTTCGTGGATCATCACCACCAGCCCGAAGATCAGCACCGAAACGACGGTCGTAATCAAAACTGACATATGCCCTTGTTTGCTCGCTTTCTTCTAAAATCGACAGCGTTCTCTCCTGTCAAGCCAAATGACTTTGCACAAAGGAGCGGGCCATCCGGTCACACTCGTACACGTCGGCGAGGATGTATCCGCCGCCGAAGGAGTCGCTGTCCACCACCGCCTCCACCAGGCGGCCGATGTCCAAAAAGCCGATCCTGTCTTCCAGGAACAGGCGCACCGCCTCCTCGTTGGCCCCGTTGGCGGCGCAGGGACCCAGGCCCCCCTTGGCAATGGCTTTCTTGCAGGCCGCAAGGCACCGGAAGGTCTCCTCGTCGGCCACGTCGAAGGTGATGGCCTTGAGGGTGGTGAAATCCAGTTCCGGCGCGCAGCCCGGGGCTCGCTCGGGCCAGGTGAGTGCGTACTGGATGGGGATGCGCATATCCGGCACCCCCAGCTGCGCCAGAATGGAATTGTCGGAAAACTGCACCATGGAATGAATGATGCTCTGGCGCTGCACCACCACCTGCACCTTCTCCGGCGGCAGGCCGAACAGCCACACCGCCTCGATCAGTTCCAGCCCCTTGTTCATCAGGGTGGCCGAGTCGATGGTGATCTTGGCGCCCATGTTCCAGTTGGGATGTTTGAGGGCGTCCGCCTTGGTCTTGCCGGCCAATTCCTCCTTCTTCATCCCGAAGAAGGGCCCGCCGGAGGCGGTGAGCAGGATCTTGGTGAGGGCCTTGGCGGAGTGGGCGTCCTGCAGGCACTGGAAGATGGCGGAGTGTTCGCTGTCCACCGGCAGCAATTTTGCGCCGTGATCCTTCGCCGCTTTTGTGACCAGATAGCCGCCGGTGACCAGGCTCTCCTTGTTGGCCAGGGCCACGTCGCAGCCGCTCTCCAGCGCGGCCAGGGTGGCGCCCAGGCCCGCGATGCCCACCACGGCGTTGAGGACCACGTCCGCCTCGCCCATGCCGGCCAGGGTCACGATGCCCTCGGCGCCCTCCAGCACCCGGGGCGCGCCCGGCTGGTCCGCCAGCGCATCCCGCAGCCTGCGGCAGGCCGCGGGATCCGCCACCGCCACATAGCGGGGATGAAACTCCCCGATCTGCTCCAGCAGCCGGTCCACATTGGAGTGGGCGGCCAGCGCCCGGATGGTGTATCCCTGGCTGCGGGCCACATCCAGGCTCTGCGTGCCGATGGAGCCGGTGGAGCCCAGCAGGGTGATGCTTTTTGCCATAACGCGTTCCTCCGTCGAATTTACATCATGGTGCGGGACCAGACGGCCAGCGACAGCAGCGGCGTGATGAACAGCACGCTGTCGAACCGGTCCATGATGCCGCCGTGGCCCGGGAAGATGGTGCCGTAGTCCTTGATGCCCAGCTGGCGCTTGATGGCCGAGGCGAACAGATCGCCCAGAATGCCCAGCACCGAACACCCCATGCCCAGCACGAACACGGTGATGTAACCGAACATGCTGCCCGCCGTGTGGCCGGTGACGGCGCGGGCGACGAGGGTGCACAGCACCCCCACCACACCGGAGCCGATGATGCCGCCGATGGCGCCCTCCACGGTTTTGTTGGGGCTCACCAGCGGCGCCAGCTTGTGCTTGCCCAGCTTGCGCCCGGTGAAGTAGGCGAAGGTGTCGCCGCCCCAGGCGAAGGCCAGCGCCATCAGGATCAGATACACCGCCTCATACCCGTACACATCCACCGGCAACCGCGCCTTGATGAACACCAGCGCGTAAAAGGCAGACCAGACCACCGCGCCCACGGCGCACACCCCGCTGAGACGGGCGACATTCAGGTTCTGGTTAAACCATATGAGGCAGATCGCCAGATACAGTACAAAAACAAAGCTGACGGGAGCGATCAACAGTTTTTCCGGCGCGGCAGCGGACAGGATCAGCAGCACGGTGTACACCGCAAAGCCGCCGAAGATCCACGGCCCGCGCTTGCCCAGGTCAAAGGCCTTGTAGATTTCATGCACGGCGATCAGGCAGATCAGCGCCACGACGATCTCAAAAACCGGCGTATTGAACAAGCACAGCACGATCGCCAGCAGGATCAGCCCGAAAATCGATGTGATGATCCTCGTTTTCATGCAAGTGTCTCCCCTTTTCGGCCCCGCTCAGATGCCGCCGAAGCGGCGGTTGCGGTGGCAGAATTCCAGAATTGCGGCGTCCAGATCCGAGCGGGTAAAGTCCGGCCACAGGACATCCATCTCCACCAGTTCGGCATAGGCGGCCTGCCACAGCATAAAATTGGACAACCGTTTTTCCCCGCTGGGCCGGAGGATGAAATCCGGATCCTTCTGGCCGCGGGTGTACATGTGGTCGCTCATCATCGCCTCGGTGATGTCCTGGGGCTCCAGCTTTCCCTCTTTCACAAGCTGCGCCAGCTGCTGCGCCGCCCGCACGATCTCGGGCCGGCCGCCGTAGTTCACCGCGATGTTCAGCGTCATGCCGGTGTTGCCGGCGGTCTTTTCCTCGATCTCGTTCATCAGTTTCTGGTGCTTGGGTTCCAGCACCGAGCGCTCGCCCAGGAACACCACCCGGTTGTTCTCCTTCTGGTAATCGAAGGCCTTGATGAGGTATTCACCGAACAGCTTCATGATGGCGCTCACCTCGTCCTGCGGGCGGCGCCAGTTCTCGGTGGAGAACGCGTAAAAGGTGACGGAAGCCACCTCCAGCTGGTTGCAGTAGCGGGTGATGTCCTGAAAGACCTCCGCGCCCTTTTTGTGGCCCGCGGTGCGGGGCAGACCCCTCCGCTTGGCCCAGCGGCCGTTGCCATCCATGATGATGCCGATGCTCAGGCCCTTGGCCAGTTCCTGAATGGACTGCTGCATACGAAATGTTCCTTTCACAAATAAAGGGCCGCGCTTCGCATCCAACGCTGCGCGGCTCGGCCCTTGTGGTCACGCCGAGATCAAATCTCCATGATCTCCTTGTTTTTCTCTTCGCAGGCTTTATCGATCAGCTTCACGAACTTGTCGGTGATCTTCTGCATCTCTTCCTCGAGATGCTTCTGATCGTCCTCGGTGATCTCGCTGTTCTTCTTCTGCGCTTTCAGCTTATCCATCGCCTCACGCCGCACATTTCGCACGGCGACCTTGGTCTCCTCGCCCAGCTTCTGCACGTCCTTGGTCAGCTGGCGGCGGCGCTCCTCGGTGGGCGCGGGGAACACCAGGCGGATCACACGGCCGTCATCGGTGGGATTGATGCCGATGTCGCTCACCAGCAAGGCATGCTCGATGGCGTGAATCAGCGAGGGATCCCAGGGAGTGATGGTGAGGATGCGGGCCTCCGCCACCGCCACCGCGGCCATCTGGTTGATGGGGGTGGGGCTGCCGTAATAGTCCACCGTAACGCGGTCCAGAATGGCCGGGTTGGCGCGGCCGGCGCGGATGGCCACCAGTTCCTTGTCCAGATGGTGCAGCGCGCTGTCCATTTTTTCCTCGTAGGGTTTTGTAAATTCGCTCATATCCAAAGCTCCTTTTTTGTTTTCCAGCCGTCAGGCTCAGGGTACGTTTTTTACGATCTTGCGGGGAATGGTTGCAACGGATCAGGCTTCCTGCACCAGCGTGCCGATCTCCTCGCCCCGCACCGCGCGGGCGATGTTGGCGGGGTCGGCCAGATCGAACACCAGGATGGGCAGGCCGTTCTCGCGGCAGAGGGTGGCGGCGGTGCCGTCCATCACGGCAAGCTTCTTTTCCAGCACCTCACTGAATGTAAGGGTGGAATACTTCACAGCGTCCAGGTGCTTTTTGGGATCCTTGTCATACACACCGTCCACCATGGTGGCCTTGAACATGACGTCGCAGCCGGTCTCGATGGCGCGCAGGGCGCTGGCGGTATCGGTGGAGAAGAAGGGACAGCCGGTGCCGCCGCCGAAGAGGACGACCTTGCCCTCCTCCATGGCCGCCACCGCCTCGTCCCGGGTGAACACCTGCGCGATCTGGGGCATTACGATGGAGGTCTGCACCACCGCGGGCACCTCCGCCTGGCGCAGCGCGTCGGCCAGGGCCAGGCAGTTCATCACCGTGGCCAGCATGCCGATCTTGTCCGCGCAGGTGCGCTCCATCGCGCCGCTGGACCGGCCGCGCCAAAAGTTTCCGCCGCCCACCACGATGCCGATCTGTACGCCAAGTTCATGGGCCTGTTTGATGCCGCCGCAGATGGCGCGCATGGTCTCGTCGTCAAAGCCCGCGCCTCTGGCGCCGGCGAGGGCCTCGCCGCTCACCTTGAGCAGGATGCGTTTGTATCTGGTTGCCACGTTCAAAACACCGCCTGTATCCGTACAGTTCGGACACCCGATCTGTATCTATTATATTGCTTATATTTTACAATAAAACCCCATTCTTGTAAACAATTAAAAAACGGGCCGCCCATGCCGGCAGTCAAAAAGCAAGGCGGTCTCCCCCTGCCCGGGGAGGCCGCCTTGCGGAGATTCTTTGTTCGGGTCCGCCCTCAGAGCAGCAGGCCGCTTTGGGCGTTGCGCAGCCGGTTTGCCTGCTGGGCGCGCAATGCAAGGCTGCGCGAGGTGCTGCGCAGCGCCGTGTGCCCCGCCGTTTGCAGCGGGGTGGCGGGAATATCCAGCCGGACGCAGGTTCCGGACGGATCGCTTTCCAGTTGGAATTTCCACCCCATTACCAGCGAGTACTCCCGCGCGAGATACAGCCCAAGCCCCAGCCCGTGCCGCTCCCCGCTGCGTGAAGGGTCATCGGAAAACGGCTCGAACAAACGGGCCATCCGCTCCGGTGTGATGCCGGGCCCCTTATCCTTTACCGTAAGGCACAGCCCCTCGCCCTCCGGATGAAGGCTCACCTGCACAGGCCCTTCGGTGTAGCGCAGCGCGTTCATCAGCAGGTTGAGAAGCACCTTGTCCGCCCAGGCCTGGTCCGCCAGCACGAACTTCCCCGCGGGGCAGCCGCACGCCCAGGCGACCCGTTCGCCTCCCGGTGTCGTTTCGTTGACCAATTCGATCATCTGGGCCCACTGCCACGCCGGTTCCACCGGCTGAAGCCGGGGCGTGAGCCGCCCCTGGCCGCAGCTGGTGAGATCGGCCAGATTTTCGGCGATGTAACTCAGATACCGCACACAGACGTCCATGTCCGCGAGGGCGGGCCCGATGAACCGGGCGTAGCCCTCCGGCAGGGCGTCGCGGGTTTGCAGTTCCACCGTCTCGCGGGCCAGCATGATCCCCTGGGCGACCTGCTGGATCTCACCGGCAAGGCCGCCGCACAAAAGATTTTTTCGCTGTTCTTCCCGTAGCAGAAGCTCCGGTTCATGGCTTGACGGCATACACATCATCCCGGCTTTCCGATCTTTCCCGCAAAAATGCGCTCACCAGGGTGGCCACCAGTTGTTTTGAACTGGGCGCTTCACTGAACACACCCAGCCGGGTCAACGTTTTGCCCATCCGCCGCAGACCGCTCTCCACTCCCTGCGGGCTGACGCCGTAGATACGCCCGAGTTCGATGTACAGGGATTTCAGCGGCAGGGGCGAATTGGCGTTCACCCCCAGCTGCACAGCGCTGGCAATGTACCAGAAGCTGATGTGTTCCAGAGGCAGCCCAAGCTTGCGGAGATAGTCCACAATGTCGGGATGTACCCCTGCCATACGGGCCGGAACAGCCGGTGAATACAGATGCTGGATGCTTTCCAGCAGCATTTGTGCGGTGTATGGTTTTATCATATAATAATCCGCGCCGTTTGACAATATCTGCGCCCTCAGTTCCGGCGGCGGGTAGGTCTCGGTACAGGTCAGGATGAGCCGGTTTTCCGTATGCGTCCCCGCCTGTTCGGTATACCGTTTCAGAAAGGAAAAGAGATCCATATCCGGCACAAAGCAATCCGCGACCACCACCGTTGGCGAGAGCTCCATGCTGATGTACCGCAGCAATGCTGTCGCGCGCTGAAAGCACACGCAGGTCTGGTCCAACTGTTCCAGCCCCGCCGCAAGCCGGCGCTGAAGCACGGCAGAAGATTCCAGGATAAGAATTTTCTCCCATTTGCGTGTCGGTCCGCCCAACGCAAGTCACACCTTTCCTTTTTGCCTCAGACCTGCGCCAGCAGATCGTCCAGAACATCCCGCCAATGTTCCGCCGGCACAGCGTTCTCATAGAGATACTCCAGGATCCAGCGCGCTTTCTGTCTGCACAGTCCCGTTACGGCCCGGGTCTCGTGGCTGCGCTGCTTTGCCGAATCCACCAGGATCTCATACGTTGCCGTCCGCCCGGGCGAGAATAGCAGTGAATATCGGATCCGATGGGCGTTCTGCAGCCGACCAAGCTGTGAGAATACTCTGTCTCTTTGATATCGCTCGACGATCTTCACTGTGTCTCCGGTCCCTTCTGTATATTTATCAATACAATGGTATCGAATTGCGGCGAGAAATGCAATGATAAAAATCCGTCGTTTTCCGTCGCGCCCCGCGCGGGGCCGATGTCGGCGCCCGGAGCCATAACGGCCCCAAGACGGGCCATCATCTCCCACGTCCGCAATGGGGAAAAGGAAAAAGGGCCGCGGCCCGTGGTTTTTCCACAGCGCGCGGCCCTTTGACGGGGCATGTGCAGTTCGAGGTCCAGGCCCGGTCACTCTGAAACGGCGGATTCTGACGCGTCGGCCGCCTCCCCTTCGCCGGAAGCCACGGAAGCGCTCTCCTGCTCACCCGAAGCGGCGGAGGCGCTCTCCTGCGCTTCGGAGGCGGACGCGGTACTGTCCGTTTCCGTGTTTTCCGCCGCGCTGCCGGACGTGCTTTCGTCGGACGAAGCCGCGGCGGGGAGCAGGATGATCTGGTGCGTTCCGTTCTCGTCATAGGTGGAGACGATAAACGCGCCGGTGGTCACATCCTCCCGGGCAGCGGCACTGAGCATTCCGGACTACGCCTTCAGGTACTCGGTGGCGTCGGTGGTGTCCACGCTCACGGTCTCCTGGGTGGCGGTCAGGCCGGACACATCCAGAGCGGCATAATCCGTCGCCTCCTCACCACCGGTGTACCGGGTCATGCTGATGTAATCAGACCCGACATAGCTCACCATGCCCATCACGGTCTCCTGGCTCGCCTCCTGGGCGGCACTGCCGGAACCGCTGGCGGAGGCGGTGGAACCGCTCGCCGGCGCAGTGCTCTCGGCACCGCCGGAACAGGCGGTCAAGACGGCGACGCTCGCCAGAGCGGCTGCAAGGCACAGGGCGATCTGTTTTGTGGTATGTTTCATGGTTTTTCCCTCCATTCATTCGTCCATCATGTATGTTCGGAATTTCTTCCGACGGGAACATCCTACCCCCGCCGGCTAAACCGGCGCTAAAGCCGGCTGTGGCGGTTTTGTGGAAATTGTAAAGATTTTTGCGGTCCGCCTTGCTCCAAACTTGTCTCAAGCGCAGTTCGCCTGATGAACTGCGCTTGAGTGTTCCTATATAAACCACTGTGCCGCTATTGCCAAAGCGCCGGGCCGTCGGCTCATCCGGGGCGTCTGCCCCGGCATCGGCCCGCCGCATAGCCGCAGATACTGTGCCTGCGCCAGTGGGGATTTCTGCCGGCAGACGGCCGGCCACGGAAAATCCCGTGCTGAGGAGTGATTTATCCTGTGAGACAAGGATACCAAAGCGGGCTAAAGCACCGCTAAAGGAGGTTGTGAACAGTCGGTAAAGTTCCTGTGAAAGCCCTGTGGCAAGTGCTCTGCCGCCCTTGACGCGCCCGGGCGGAATGTTACAATGAAAAATAACGGCGCCTGCTTTAGGCTGCCTTTAGGGGCAGGTGGTATCCTGTCGATGGAAAAGATCAGGGAGGTGCGGCGATGCGCTTGCTGGTAGCGGAGGACAATCCCCGCCTTTTGAAGACACTGACCCATATTTTTGAGAGCAACAAATTCAGTGTGGACGGCGTTTCCAACGGGGAGGACGCGCTGGCCCACGGGCAGACGGTGGAGTACGACGGCATGGTCCTGGACATCATGATGCCCGGGCTGGACGGCGTGAGCGTGCTCAAGGCCCTGCGCGCGGCGGGCATCACCACGCCCGCGCTGTTTCTCACCGCGCGCTCGGAGGTATCACAGCGGGTGGAGGGGCTGGACGCCGGGGCGGACGACTACCTGCCCAAGCCCTTCTCCACCGCGGAGCTCCTGGCCCGGGTGCGGGCCATGCTGCGCCGCAAAGACAATTACCTGCCCGATCTTTTGTGTCTGGGGGCCGGTCACGCTGAACCGTTCCACCTATCAGCTGAGCTGCAGCGGCCGGGAGCAGTCCCTCAGCGGGAAGGAGTTCCAGCTGCTTGAGATGCTGATGCAGACGCCCGGCACCATCATCGCCACCGAGCGCTTCATCACCCATCTCTGGGGCTGGGACACCAATGTGGACACCAGCGTGATCTGGGTGCACATCTCCAACCTTCGCAAAAAGATCAACGCCCTGAACGCGCCGCTGGAGATTCGCTTTGTGCGGGGCGCGGGGTATCTGCTGGAGGTGCGGGCATGATCGCGAGTCTGCGCAAGAAGTTCATCCTCACCAGCGCCGTCTCCATCTGTGTGGTGTTCACCGGCATCTTCTTGCTGCTGGTCTACTTCAGCAACCGCCAGTTGGACCGCACGATGGACACCCTTACCGACGCCATCTCCTTCAACGACGGCGTTTTCCCGGACTTTGAGCCGGGCGATCCAGACAAGCCCTCACGCCCCTTCCCGTTTGACGACATCATCACCGAGGAGACCCGGTTCAGCACCCGCTTTTTCACCGTCTGGATGGATGCCCAGGGCCGGATCACCCGGGTCAACATCAACTCCGTCTCCTCCATCTCGGAGGAGCAGGTGGAGGACTACGCCGCCGCCGCTCTGGCGGAACAGACCCCGCGGGGCTGGGTGTCGGACTACCGTTATCGCGTTGTTGAGACTGACAGCGGCTCCACCCTTGTGTTCGTGAACGGCAGCATGAACCGCAGCATGTCCGGCCGGCTGCTCCTCACCGCCTTTCTGGTGCTGCTGGGCAGCGCCTGCCTCATCCTGGCGCTCACCGTCGTCATCTCCAAGCGGGCGGTGCGGCCGGTGGCGGAAAGCTATGAAAAGCAAAAGCAGTTCATCACCGACGCGAACCATGAACTCAAGACCCCGCTGACCCTCATCCTCTCCAATCTGGACATCGTAGAGTCGGAGATGGGCAAAAACGAGTGGCTGGACGACATCCGCAGCGAGAGCGAGCGCATGGGGCTGCTCATCAACCAGATGGTGACCCTGTGCCGCATGGACGAGAGCGACGCGCCCCTGGCGCTGGCGGACGTGGACCTCAGCGCGGTGGTGGGCGACACCGTCTCGGAGTTTGAGTCTCTCGCCGCCGACCGGGGCAAAGTGCTTGCCGCCGGGATCGCGCCGGGCATTCACTGCCGCGGCGACGAGGCCCTGCTGCGCCGCCTGACGGCCATTTTGCTGGACAACGCGGTGAAATATTGCGACGCCGGGGGCGAGATACGGGTGGAACTGCGCTGCCGCCATCACCCCGTGCTCACGGTGGAAAACAGCTATGCCGCGGTGGACGAACTGGAACTGGAGCGCCTGTTCGACCGCTTCTACCGAGCCGACAAGGCGCGCACCTTTACGGGAAGTTTCGGCATTGGGCTGTCCATCGCCCAGTCCATCGCAAAAAAGCACCGCGGGACCCTCACCGCTTATAAAAAGGAGGGTGTCATCGGGTTTCGGGCGGAGCTGAAAGAGCGCTGACCCGCCGGGGAATATTCGGATCATGCACCTTGCGAGGGGAGGCCGCGCTGCGGCCTCCCCTCCTTTTTTCGGAAAATCCTCACCGATTTCTTTAGCGCCGCTTTAGGATGGGGCACTATACTTGTCACGGCAAACGGCGGCGCACAGCCGCTAAAACGCAGAGCAAGGAGGTCACTCCATGATAAAAGTTGAGCATCTGACAAAGTACTACGGCGACTTTCTGGCGGTGGACGATCTCACCTTCGAGATCGACGAGGGCCATGTGTACGGCTTCCTCGGGCCCAACGGCGCGGGAAAGACCACCACAATGAACATTATGACCGGGTGCTTGTCCGCCAGCAGCGGGCACGTTTCCATCGGCGGATTTGACATCTTCGAGGACGCGGACAAGGCCAAGCGCCTGATCGGCTATCTGCCCGAGCAGCCGCCTCTCTACATGAGCGAGACGCCGGAGGAATACCTGCGCTTTGTGGGCGAGGCCAAGGGGCTGCGGGGCGAGGAACTGGCGCAGCAGATGGAGAGCGTGATGCGGCAGGTGCGCATCGAGGGAGTGAAAGGCCGGCGCATCTCGGCGCTTTCCAAGGGCTACAAACAGCGCGTGGGCATCGCCCAGGCGCTGCTGGGCAACCCGAAGGTCATCATCCTGGACGAGCCCACCGTGGGCCTGGACCCTTTGCAGATCATTGAGATCCGCGATCTGATCCGCCAGCTGGGGCAGACGCACACGGTCATCCTCAGTTCCCATATCCTCTCGGAGGTGCAGGCCATCTGCGAGAAGATCCTCATCATCGCCCACGGCCGGCTGGTGGCCTTCGACACGCCCGACCGGCTGGAGCGCAGCCTGCTGGGCACCAGTGAGATCGCCTTTACCACCGACGCCCGCACCGACCAGGTGCGCAGCATTTTGGCCGGTGTGCCCAACGTCTTCGACGTGAAGATCTCGCAGCCGGAGGACGGGCTGGTGCGCGCGCAGATGCAGACCAACGCCAAAAACATCTACGACACCTCCCGGGAACTGTTCTTCGCCTTTGCAAAGCGGGAGCTGCCCCTTCTTGAACTGAACCTGAAGAAGGCCAGCCTGGAGGACATCTTCATCGAACTGACCGAGGGCGCCCCCGCCCCGGAGCCGGCCGAAGCCGGCCAACCTTCCGCAGAAAGCGAGGCGAACGACCAATGACCGCCGTATTGAAACATGAACTGAGGAACTATTTTCACTCCTTCACCGCCTATGTGTTCGGCGCGTTCCTGCTGGCCATCGTGGGGTTCGGTTCCATGCTCTACAACCTGCAAGCCGCGGTGAGCAATTTCGAGTATGTGCTCAGCTTCGGCAGCATCGTGTTCGTGGTGATCGTGCCCATCCTGACCATGCGGGTGATCGCCGAGGAGCGCCGGCAGAAGACCGACCAGCTGCTCTATTCCCTGCCCATCACCACCACCCAGGTGGTTCTGGGCAAGTATGCGGCCCTGCTCACCGTCTACCTCATCCCCCTGGCCATCATCTGCCTCTACCCGCTGATCTTTGCCCAGTTCGGCGACGTGTATCTTCCCACCAGCTACGGGTCGCTGCTGGCCATCTTCATCATGGGCGCGGCCCTCATCGCCATCGGCATCTTCATCTCCTCGCTGACCGACAACCAGGGCCTCGCGGCGGGCACCAGCATCGCAGTGATCCTGTTCAATTATTACAGCGTCAGCCTCTCGGAGTATGTCTCCAGCACCGCCTTCGGCTCGGTGCTCGCCCTGGTGGTGCTCATCCTGGCCCTGGGTGCGGTTGTGCGGCACCTGACCCAAAATGAAACGTTCGCCGTGGGAGTGTGCATCGTGCTGTTCGCGCTGGTGGCGGTGGTCTACTTCACCGACTACACGATGTTCGAGGGCCTTCTGCCCAACATCATGAAACAGCTCTCGCTGTTTAACCGGTTCACCACCTTTGTCAGCGGCGTGTTCGATCTGACGGCCGTTGTCTACTATCTGTCTGTGGCTGCCTTCTTCCTGTTTCTGACGGTGCAGTCCCTTGAAAAAAGGAGGTACAACTGATGAAACGCTGGAATCTCTTTTCCGCCGGGAAGGACCGGGCCGGCCGCGCGGCCAGCCGCCTTGCCTTTCAGGGCGGCAGCTACTCCCTTGCCGTGGCGGCGATCCTGCTGGCCATCCTGATCGCGGTGAATGTGCTGGTCAGCGCGCTGCCCGCCTCCATGACCCGGTACGACATCAGCGCCTCCAAACTCTACTCCATCACCAGCAACACCAAGGTGGTGGTGAACGCCCTGCAGGAGGATGTGACGATCTACTGGATCGTCCAGTCCGGCGCGGAGGACGATGTGATCGAGACGCTGCTGAGCAAATACGACAGCCTCTCCGACCACATCTCCGTGGTAAAGGAGAACCCGGACGTCTACCCCACCTTTGCCGAGCAGTACACCGATGAGACGGTGCAGAACAACAGCCTGGTGGTGGAGTGCGGCGACCGCAGCCGTTACATCGCCTACGACGACATCTATGTGCAGGAGACGGATATCTACTCCTACTCCTACAGCACCTCCTTTGACGGCGAGGGAGCCATCACCTCCGCCATCGACTATGTGGTCACCGACGAACTGCCCCAGCTGTATCTGCTGGAGGGCCACGGCGAACAGGACCTGCCCGCCACCTTCAGCGACCAGATTGAAAAGGAGAACATCGAGCAGAACACCCTGTCGCTGCTGACGGTGGACGCCGTCCCCGAGGACGCCGACTGCGTGATGATCTATGAGCCCTCCTCCGACATCTCCGAGGAGGAAAAGGCGATGCTGTCCGACTACACGGAAAACGGCGGCAAGCTGCTGGTCATCGCCGGGCCTGTGCAGGACGGCGAACTGACCAATCTGAACAGCCTGCTGGCGGACTACGGCGCGGAGACCTGCGACGGCGTCGTGGTGGAGGGCGACCGGGCGTACTACACCGCTCAGCCCTATGTGCTGCTGCCGCAGATGAACAGCAGCGCCATCACCGATCCGCTGATCGAAGAGCACTACTATCCCAACATGCCCATCTCCCAGGGCCTGCTGGTCACCGAGAGCGCCGGCGACAACGTTACCGAACTGCTCACCACCTCCGACGCCGCCTTCAGCAAGATCGCCGGCTATGACCTGACTACCTACGAAAAGGAGGACGGCGACATCGACGGGCCCTTTGCCCTGGCGGTGTCCATCACCTGCGGCACCGACGGCCAGATCATCTGGTTCTCCTCCGCGGCGTTCCTGGACGATATGTACAACGCGCTGTCCTCCGGCTCCAACTCCGACCTTGCCATGAATGCCCTCTCGTCGCTCATCGGCGAGACCGAGGCCATGGCCATCCGCAGCAAATCGCTGAACTACAACTATCTGTCCATCAGCGGCTCCACCGCCTCGCTGCTGAAGATCCTGATGATCGGCGTGTTCCCCATCGGATACCTGGGGGTGGGCGTGTATATTATCTTGAAGAGGAGGAAGAAGCAGAATGAAGCGGGCTAAACGGCTGTATATCCTGTTCGGCGTGCTGGTGGCCGTGTGCATCGCCACCGTCTGCGTGTTGCACTACGACCAGAAACAGGAGGAGATCCAGACCAGCGGCGAGACCATCCTCACCGTGGACGCGGACACCGTGTCCGCACTGGACTGGGAGACGGAATCCGCCTCCCTCGCCTTTCACAAAGACGGCAGCTGGCTGTACGACGAGGACGAGGCGTTCCCGGTGAGCGAGGAGAAGATCAACGACCTTCTGGCCCAGTTTGAGGACTTCAAGGCGGCCTTTATCATCGAAAACGTCACCGACTTTGCCCAGTACGGGCTGGACGATCCCGTCTGCACCATCGACCTCACCGCCGGCGACACCGCCTACACCATCCAGCTGGGCGACTTCAGTTCCATGGACTCCCAGCGGTATGTCTCCATCGGAGACGGGAACGTGTACCTGGCCGTCACCGATCCGCTGGACGCCTTTGACCTGTCCCTCAGCGATATGATCGCCAACGACCAGGTCCCCTCCTTCGGCGAGGTCTCCGCCATCCACTTCGCGGGTACCGAAAGCTACGATGTGGTCTATCAGGAATACACCGAGGGCAGCGCCGACACCGTTTGCAGTGACGACGTGTATTTCAAGCAGGAGGGCGACGCCCTGCTGCCGCTGGACACCACCGCGGTGGAAAGCTATCTGTCCGCCATCAGCAACACCGACTACACCGACTATGTGACCTACAATGTCACCGACGAGGAACTGGCCACCTACGGGCTGGACGCCCCGGAGGTGACGGTGACGGTAGAATACACCACCCTGGACGAGGAGAGCGATTCTCCCTCCACCTTCACGCTCCGCGTGAGCCGCGACCCGGTGGAACTTGCCGCGCAGGCCGCCAGCGAGGCGGTGGAGGAAGCGTCCTCTTCCTCCGCCGACACCGGCACGGAGGAGGAGATCACCGCCTACGCGCGCATCGGCGACTCCCCCATCGTCTATCAGATCTCGGGCAGCAGCTATGAGTCGCTGATGAAATACACCTACAACGATCTGCGCCACACCGATGCGCTCACCGCCGACTTCGCCGATGTGACCGGCTTTGACGTCTCTCTGGAAGGCCAGGTCTACAACATCACCTCCCAGGGAACCGGCGATGACCGGACTTTCCTCTACGGCGAGGAAGAGATCGACATCACCGATCTGCAGTCCGCTCTCACCGCGGTGAACGCGGACTCCTTCACCGATGAATCCCCCGCCCAGAAAGAGGAGATCGGCATCACCGTCCATCTGGACAATGAGGCGCATCCGACGGTACAGCTTGAATTCTACCGCTACGACGGCGAGCACTGCCTCGCCGTGGTGGACGGCACTCCCTTTGCGCTGGTAGCGCGCAGCGAAGTGGTGGACCTGATCGAAGCGGTCAACACTATCGTTCTGTAACACAGCCGGACATGAGCCGCCCTTTGGGGCGGCTCATTTTTGTATATTTATTCGATTTCAATTCATGGTTTTTTGTGATTATTTCCAGTGCGCTCCGTTTGTACGCTTCTTTCATTATCAAAAACGCATAAATTTTTCAACAAGCGTATTTCACGCAAAAACATATTGAATATTTATACGCATTCATGTAAAATATATCCAATTAATTGGCGGCGGGTCTCCGCCGCGCAAGGGGATATCGACACCATGAAGACTGTGTTCATCGACGGCAGTGCCGGCACCACCGGCCTGCAGATCCATCAGCGCCTGGAACAGCGGCAGGATGTGCGCCTGCTCACTTTGCCACAAGAGACCCGCAAAGATGCCGCGGCCCGGCGCAAGGCGCTGAACCAGTGCGACATCGCCTTTCTCTGCCTGCCGGACGCGGCCGCGCGGGAGGCCGCGGAGATGGTGGAAAACCCGCACACGGTGGTCATCGACGCCTCCACCGCCCACCGCACCGCGCCCGGCTGGGCCTATGGGCTGCCGGAACTGGGCCCCGCTTACACCGGCGCCATCCGCGGCGGAAAGCGGATCGCGGTGCCGGGCTGTCACGCCAGCGGTTTTATCGCGCTGGTGCAGCCGCTGGTGGCCGCGGGCCTTTTGCCGCGGGACGCGCTGCTCACCTGCCACTCCGTCACCGGATACAGCGGCGGCGGCAAGGCGATGATCGCGGCGTATGAGGCCCCGGAGCGAAGCGCCCTGCTGGACGCCCCCCGCCAGTACGGCCTTGGCCAGACCCACAAACATCTGCCCGAGATGCAAACGATTACAGGGCTCCTGTCCGCGCCCGTCTTCTGCCCCATCGTGGCGGATTTTTACAGCGGCATGGCCGTGACCGTTCCCCTGTTCGCCGCCCAGCTGCACGGTTCGGCGCGGGACGTGCGGCAGATCTACCGGAACCTGTACACCGGCCCGGTGGTACACTACCGGGAGGAAGCCGGCGAGGATGGATTTTTCTCCGCCGCTGCTCTCTCGGGGCGGGACCGAATGGAGATCTCGGTGGCGGGCAACGACGAGCGCATCCTGCTCACCGCCCGCTACGACAACCTGGGCAAGGGCGCCAGCGGAGCCGCCGTGGAGTGCATGAATCTGGTACTGGGCCTTGCCCCGGAGACCGGCCTTCGCCTGGCACCGTGACCCCTTGGCCCGGCGTCCGGGCCGTAAAATTCAATCAAACAATCAGGGAGTGCGAATCATGAAAAAGATCAATGGCGGCGTCTGCGCCGCGGCGGGCTCCAAAGCCGCCGGCATCCACTGCGGCATCCGGAAAAACCAGTCCAAACGGGACCTGGGGCTGATTGTCAGCGACTGCGAGGCCAGCGCCGCGGCCGTGTACACCTCCAACCTTGTCAAAGGCGCGCCGCTGCTGGTGACCAAGGAGCACCTGGCGAACGGCAAGGCCCGGGCCATCCTGTGCAACAGCGGCAACGCCAACACCTGCAACGCCGACGGGCCCGCGGTCGCCCGGGCCATGTGCAAGCTGGCGGGCGACGCGCTGGGCATCGCGCCCGAGGATGTGGCGGTGGCCTCCACCGGCGTGATCGGCCAGCCGCTGAGCCTCGCCCCCATTGCCGCCGGCATGGAGCCGCTGGTGGAAGATCTGGGGTATGAAAACAGCCTGCACGCGGCCCAGGCCATCATGACCACAGACACCGTCCCCAAGGAGGCCGCGGTGGAATTTGAACTGGGCGGCGTGACCTGCCGGCTGGGCGGCATCGCCAAGGGCAGCGGCATGATCCACCCCAATATGGCCACCACGCTGGTGTTTATCACCACCGACGCGGCGATCTCCAGCCAGATGCTGCAAAAGGCCCTGTCCACCGATGTGCAAAACACCTTCAACATGGTCAGCATCGACGGCGACACTTCCACCAACGACATGGTGGTGATCCTGGCCAACGGCAAGGCCGGCAACGCCCCCATTACAGCCGAAAGCCAGGATTTCGTCACCTTTATGAAGGCGCTGAACACCGTGGCCATTGCCCTGTGCCGGATGCTGGCCGGCGACGGCGAGGGCGCCACCCGCCTGCTGGAGTGCCGCGTGACGGGCGCGGCGGACCTTGCCTGCGCCCGCACCGTTGCCAAGACGGTGATCTGCTCCTCGCTGGTCAAGGCCGCCATGTTCGGCGCGGACGCCAACTGGGGCCGGGTGCTCTGCGCGATCGGTTACAGCGGCGCGGACGTGGACGTGAACAAGGTGGACGTGGCCTTTGCCAGCGGGGCGGGCCGCGTGGAGGTGTGCAGGGCCGGGGCCGGCGTGCCCTTCTCCGAGGAGACGGCCAAGCAGATCCTGTTGGAAAAGGAGGTCGAGATCCAGGTGGAGCTGAACGCGGGCGGCGCCGAGAGCACCGCCTGGGGCTGCGATCTGACCTACGACTATGTGAAGATCAACGGCGACTACCGCACCTGAGGAGGAAACGGCGATGGAACTGAACAACGCGCAGCGGGCCCAGGTGCTGATCCATGCCCTGCCCTACATCCAGAAATACAACGGCAAGATCGTGGTGGTGAAATACGGCGGCAACGCCATGATCAACGACGAGTTGAAAGAGGCGGTCATGGGAGACCTTGTGCTGTTGCACCTCATCGGCGTGCGGGTGGTACTGGTGCACGGCGGCGGGCCGGAGATCAGCGACCTGATGAAGCGTGTGGGCAAGGAGAGCCGCTTTGTGGACGGCCTGCGGGTGACCGACAAAGAGACCGCCGAACTGGTGCTGATGGTGCTGGCCGGCAAGATCGGCAAAAACCTTGTGAGCCTTTTGCAGGGAAAGGGCGGCAAGGCCATCGGCCTCTCCGGCATGGACGGCGCGCTGATTCAAGCCAAACCCCTGCGGGAGGACCTGGGCTATGTGGGCGAGATCACCGGCATCCATGCGGACCCGGTGCTGGACCTGCTGGAAAAAGGGTATATCCCGGTGATCTCCACCGTGGGCAGCGACCCGCAGGGCAATGTGTACAACATCAACGCCGACACCGCCGCGGCGCGTATCGCCGCCGCACTGCAGGCGGAATGCCTCATCTCCATGACCGACATCCGCGGTATCCTGCGGGACAAGGACGACCCGGATACCCTCATCAGCCGGATCACGGTGGATGAGGCGCCCTCGCTGATGCGGGACGGCATCATTTCCGGCGGCATGATCCCCAAGGTGGACTGCTGCATCGAGGCCATCCGCGGGGGCGTGAACCGCGTGTTCATCATCGACGGGCGCATTCCCCACGCCATTCTCATCGAGACCCTCACCGACGAGGGCATCGGCACCATGTTTTATTCAGGAGGCAGCCATGGACAGCATTAAGCAATTGGACGACGCCTATGTGGCCCACACCTATGCCCCCCGGTTCCCGGTGGTCCTCACCGGCGGAAAGGGCTCGCTTCTTTTCGGTGAGGACGGCTGGGAATACATTGATATGGGCAGCGGCATCGGCGTCAACGCTTTCGGCGCCTGCGACGAGGTATGGCAGAAAGCGGTGAGTGAACAGGCCGCGAAACTGCAGCACACCTCCAACCTCTACTACACCGAGCCCTGTGCGCGGCTGGCGCAGGCGCTCTGCGAGCGCACCGGCATGAAGCAGGTCTTTTTCTCCAACTCCGGCGCGGAGGCCAACGAGTGCGCCATCAAGGTGGCCCGCAAGTACGGCGCGGAGCATCTCGGCCCGGAGCATTACACCGTGCTCACCCTGAAAAACAGCTTTCACGGCCGCACCCTCGCAACGCTGGCCGCCACCGGCCAGGACGTGTTCCACAAAGACTTCCTTCCCCTGACGCCGGGCTTTGCCTATGTGGAGGCCGGCGATCTGGAGGGCGCGAAAAACATTCTGGACTCTGTCCCCTGCTGCGCCGTTCTGCTGGAGACCATACAGGGCGAGGGCGGCGTGCAGGTGATGGAACCGTCTTTCGTGGCCGGGCTGGCCCGTCTGGCCGCCGAGCGGGGTCTTCTTCTGATGGTGGACGAGGTGCAGACCGGCAACGGCCGCACCGGCAAGCTGTTCGGCTATATGCACTATGGCCTCTCGCCGGACGTGATCACCACCGCCAAGGGGCTGGCCGGCGGGCTGCCGCTGGGCGCCACCCTGCTGGGCGGCAAGGCCGCCGGCGTGCTGACGCCCGGCAGCCACGGCAGCACCTTCGGGGGCAACCCGGTATGCTGCGCGGGCGCGCTCACCGTGCTGGAACGGTTGAGCGACGACTTCCTCGCCCAGGTGACCGCCAAGGGCGCCTGGGTGCGCAGCCAGCTGGAGGGCGCGCCGGGCGTGGTGAGCGTCAGCGGCCTGGGGCTGATGCTGGGCGTGGAGACCCGGCGGGACGCGGGCGAGGTGCTGGCCGGGTGTCAGGCCCGGGGCGTTTTGCCACTGCGGGCCAAAAACAAAGTGCGGCTTTTGCCGCCGCTGAATATCCCCGATAATCTTTTGGCACAGGCGGTACAGGTCTTGCGGGAGGAATGCGCCAAACAAATTTGATCCGGTGGCGTCCGCGGCTGGTTTTCGCCGCGGCCTTTCCGCCAAACAGACCGCGCGCCTTTTACCCTGCCGTTCGGCTGAGCGGGCGGCGGGGACACACGCGCAGCGGCGCTCCCCATCGTGAACGGCAAAAAGCAGCAGGGCGAGCCAAATGGCTCGCCCTGCTGCTTTTTTGTGACGTTCAGCGGTTTTTGGAAGAGCGCAGTTCCAGCGCCTGCAGCGTGAAAATGTCCTGGAAAAGCCGGTCCTGTTCATCCGAAGGCATGTTCTCAAACCGGCAACCGTAAAAGTTGTGGTATTTGCCGGAGTTTTGCGCGCTTTTGCGCACGACCACAAATTCCATGGTATGCACAGGGCCGTTCTGCCGCAGCCGCTGGCCCTGTATCCGAAGGTGTGCGCCGATCGGATACTCCTCGCCGCTCTGAATGGAAATGCCGGTGGCGCTGACGTCCGCAATCATGCAGGGCGCCTCTTTCTCTCCCTGGTCCACAGCGATAACCGTTGCGCCCACCATCACGTTCTGCCGAAAATACGCCCGGTCTTCGCTCTTCTCCTCGATCGCAACAGGCGTCAGGAAGATAAAGTCCTGCATTGCCTGCTCCACGACGCCTTCGATCAGCACAAAACGTTTATCGCCGCTGTTTTCCTTTACCTGCAGTTTGACCCGGTCGCCCGTATCCACAAGGCTGCGCACCGCACAACCGTTGTTTGCCTCCACCCGAATGACATCGTTGACCGCATCATAGCGTGAGATCTTGCCGCGGAACAGCATCTGGTTTTCCATTGACAGGATCACACCGCGGCTGTCGACACATTTTTTGATCAGGTCATTCTCCATAAAGCAGCGCCTCCCTCCAACCACCAACGGCTTCATCCCGACTGCTCCAGGCGGTTGTGTCTATAAATTGCAGTTCAGATTCTAACACCACAACATGAAATATTCATGAAAAAAAGAAAACATACGCGGAATCTTTTGCGGGTTCACATCCCCTGCTCCTTCAACTCTGCAACCATTTGTATGTATTTTTCCACCACATCGAAGCTTTCCCCATGCCGCCGCAACGGACGGCGGCGGAAATCCACCTCGTCCATGTGGGATACGCCGCGCCCTGTGGCGCCCCGCCACACCTCCTGAAAGCCCGTCCAACGGGCGGACTCGGTGGTCACAAGGCCGTCGTTCTCCCCTTCCACCAGCCCGATGATGAGGTTTTGCCACCACATGAACAGGTCGCTGCGGCAGGAGCGCATCGCCCCCGCATAGCTGCGATACAGCACACCGTCCGCATCCGGGTTTTGAAGGTTGAAGTTTTTCGCCCACGCGGTAGTAAACTGGTAACAAACGCCGCAAAAATCCGGATGTCTGTCTCCCAGAAGGCGGTACCACAGGTTTACAAAAAAGCCGGCGATCCGAAACAGGAAGCCCGGCATGCGGCTGAGGACGTCCATCGTCCTGGAGCCGTGGTTGGGAACCGACACCAGTGATACCGACGCCACTTTTGGCGCCATGCCAAGGGATGAAACGAGATACCGCACATCCAATCCCCCCTTGGAATGGGCAATTAGGTGGACCTTGTCGCTTCCCGTCTCGGCCAGCACCTCCTCCACGCGCGCCCGCAGCGCCCGCGCGTTTTCCTCCACGGTGGCCCAGCCGTCCTGGCCGCCGAAGTACACCGCCGCCCCATGTTTTTGCAGTTCCTTGGGCACGCGCCCCCAATAGCCCCAGTCGCGAAAACCCGTGCCGTGAACAAGAATGATGGGATACCGTGTTTTACAGTCCTGCGCTTCCACCGATGCTTCCTCCCCGCCGTTTCAGGTTGCCTTGTACAAAAAAATCCTGAACGCTGCTGCGTTCAGGATTATGGTGGACCTGGAGGGATTCGAACCCTTGACCTCTGCGATGCGAACGCAGCGCTCTCCCAACTGAGCTACAGGCCCGTGTGTGATTGCCTTATCTAATTTAAAGCATTTTCACGCAAAAGTCAAGACATTTTTTTGGATTCAAAAAAATTTTCGCGCCGGTGTCCGCATTGGAATTCCAGGCGGTATCCCCGTCAAAAAGGCAGGCGGCCGCCCTCATCGGGTCGGTCGCCTGCCCCAACAGAAGGAGGAGGATCGCTTATTTGCCGTAGTACGCCTGGAGATAGATCTCCTTGATCTCGCTCACCAGCGGATACACGGGATTGGCGGTGGTGCACTGGTCCTCAAACGCCTTGTAGGACAGTTCGTCCACCTTGGCCAGGAATTCTTCTTCCGACACACCGCAGGCCTTGATGGTCATGGGACGCTCGGTCTCCATCATCAGCTTCTGGATGGCGGCGATCAGGCAATCCACCGCCTCGTAGGTATCGGTGCCCACATTGCACAGCCCGCAGCGCCGGGCCAGCTTGGCGTAACGCTTGTCGGCCACATATTCCTTGTATTTCGGGAACGCGGCGAACTTGGTGGGTTTCTTCGCATTGTAGGCGATGACGAAGGGCAGCAGGATGGCGTTGGCGCGGCCGTGGGGGATGTGGAATTCGCCGCCCAGTTTGTGCGCCATCGAGTGATTCAGGCCCAGGAAGGCGTTGGTGAAAGCCATGCCGGCAATGCAGCTGGCATTGTGCATCTTCTCACGGGCCAGCTTGTCGCCGTCATAAGAGGCTTTCAGGTAGGTGAACACCATCTCGGTGGCATGCAGGGCCAGGCCGTCGGTGTAATCGCTGGCCATCACCGACACATAGGCCTCGATGGCGTGGGTCAGCACGTCCAGGCCGGTGTCGGCCACGATGCTGCGGGGCATGGTGTAGGTGAACTGGGGATCGATGATCGCCACGTCCGGGGTGAGGCTGTAATCCGCCAGAGGATACTTGATGTTGCCGTTGGATTTGTCGGTGATGACCGAGAAACTGGTCACCTCGCTGCCGGTGCCGGAGGTGGTGGGGATGGCCACCAGCTTGGTTTTGGTGCCCAGTTTGGGGAACTTGAACGCGCGCTTGCGGATATCCATAAAGCGCTGGCGCAGGCCGTCGAAGCTGGTCTCGGGGTGCTCGTAGAACAGCCACATGCCTTTGGCCGCGTCGATGGCGCTGCCGCCGCCGATGGCGATGATCACGTCCGGCTGGAAGGCGCGCATGGCCTCCACGCCCCGCATGATGCACTCCACGCTGGGGTCGCTCTCCACGTCGGAGTAGATCTCGCTGTGGCAGTACTGCTCCCGCTTGCGCAGGTAGTACAGCACCTTGTCCACGTTGCCCAGCTGCACCATCACCGGGTCGGTGACGATGAACGCGCGGCTGATCCCCTCCATCTTTTCAAGGTACTGGATCGAATCCTCTTCGAAATAGATCTTGGGCGGGATCTTGAACCACTGCATATTCACCCTCCGTTTGGCGATGCGCTTTTTGTTGATGAGGTTCACGGTGGTCACGTTCTGGCTCACCGAGTTTTTGCCGTAGCTGCCGCAGCCCAGGGTCAGGGACGGAGTGTTGGTGTTATAGATGTCGCCGATCGCGCCCTGAGAAGACGGGCTGTTCACAATGATGCGGCCCACCTTCATGGCCACACCGTACTCGTCGGCGATCTCTTTGCTGCCGGTGTGGATGACCGCGGAATGGCCCAGGCCTCCCAGTTCCAGCATCTTGTTGGCGTACTCAAAGCCCTGCTCTTTGTCCTTGCAGACGAAATAGGCCAGCACCGGGCTGAGCTTCTCTTTGCTCAGCGGATGCTCCACCCCCGGATGGGGCAGCGGCACGATGAGGATCTTGGTCTTTTCCGGCACGCTGATGCCCGCCTGTTCGGCGATCCAGTTCGCGCTCTTGCCCACCACCGGAGCGAACACACCCTTGGTCGGGTCAGGGAACATATACTTGGTGAGGATCTCGGTCTCCTCCGGCGTGAGGAAGTAGCAGTTGTTGGCCTTCATGTAGGCCTCGAACTCCTTGACGATGGGTTTCTCCACGATCACCGCCTGCTCAGAGGCGCAGATCATGCCGTTGTCAAAGGTCTTGGACATCATCAGGTCGGTGCAGGCCTGGTGCAGGTCGGCGCTCTTTTCAATGAAACAGGGCACGTTGCCCGCGCCCACGCCCAGCGCCGGTTTGCCGCAGGAGTAAGCCGCCTTCACCATGCCGGGGCCGCCGGTGGCGAGGATGGTGGCCACGCCCGGGTGATTCATCAAAGCGCCGGTGGCCTCGATGCTGGGCTTGTCAATCCACTGGATGCAGTTTTTCGGCGCGCCGGCTTTCACCGCCGCCTCGTAGACGATGCGGGCCGCCTCGGCGCTGCACTTCTGGGCCGAGGGGTGGAACCCGAAGATGATGGGGTTGCGGGTCTTGATGGCGATGAGGCACTTGAACAGCGTGGTGGAGGTGGGGTTGGTGGTGGGGGTCACGCCGCAGATCACGCCCACCGGCTCGGCCACCTCCACATAGCCTTCCATATCGTTTTCTTCCAGAATGCCCACCGTGCGCTCTTTTTTGATGTCGTGCCAGATGTATTCGGTGGCGAACATATTCTTGATGACCTTGTCCTCGTACACGCCGCGGCCGGTCTCCTCCACCGCCATGCGCGCCAGTTCCTGATGCTTATCCAGGCCGGCCAGCGCCATCTCGTGAACGATGTTGTCCACCTTTTCCTGGTCCAGGGTCATGAACTCCTTCAGCGCAACCTGGGCTTTTGCCACCAGTTCGTCGATCATGACCTGCACGTCGTTTTTCGTCGTTTCCACTACAGGTTTCTTGTCTGCCATTGCAATCTTCCGTCCTTTCAGGCGTGATGTGCGTGGTGCGGGAGCGTTTTGTTCCCGCCTGCAGCTGTTTGCCCTGCCATTATCATACCGTATCGTTAATGAAATAACAATGAGGCGGTTGTCCAAAGATTGTTAATATTATAACACACTTTTGTGTAAGGTGCACATTGCCAAAAAAAACGCCCGCGGAGCATTTGCTCCGCGGGCGTTTTGGGAAGTTTATGTGCCTTGGTCCGGGCTGCTCAGCCGATGGTGCCCACCCGCCGCCGGATAAACAGCAGCGTGCCCAGCATCATCACGATGCCCACCGGCAGCGCCAGCACGCCCGGCACGCCGAAGTGGGTGAGCAGGCCGGCCACCAGATAGGTCAGCCCCGAGATCACCGCGCAGGTGATGGCATAGGGCAGCTGGGTGGACACATGGTTCACATGGTCGCACTGGGCGCCCGCGGAGGCCATAATGGTGGTGTCGGAGATGGGAGAGCAGTGGTCACCGCAGACCGCGCCGGCCATGCAGGCGGAGATGCAGATGATGGCCATGGGGTTATCCATGGAGAACACGCCCTGCACGATGGGGATCAGGATACCGAAGGTGCCCCAGCTGGTGCCGGTGGAGAAAGCCAGCAGGCAACCCACCACAAAGACGATCACCGGCAGCAGCATCTGCAGCCCGGCGGCGCTCTGGCTCACAAAGTCACGCACAAAGTACTTGGCGCCCAGGGAATCGGTCATGCCCTTGAGGCTCCAGGCGAAGGTGAGGATCATGATGGCGGGCACCATGGCCTTGAAGCCTTCCGGGATGCAGCCCATCATCTCCTTAAAGGTCATGGAGCGGCGCACCATATAGTACACAAACGCGACGATCAGCGCGAAGGCGGAGCCCAGCATCAGGCCCACCGAGGCGTCGGACGCGGAGAACGCCTCCACAAGGCCCACGCCGGAGAAAAAGCCGCCGGAGTAGATCATGCCGATCACACAGAACACCACCAGAACCAGCACCGGCAGCACAAGATCCATCACCGAGCCCTTGGTCTCGTTCACATCGTCATCGCTGTCGGCATAGGGGTTGGACCCGCTGAAGAGGTCCCCCTTCTCCACGGCGTTCCGCTCGAACTTTGCCATGGGGCCGTAGTCCACCCGCAGCAGCACCAGCGCCACCATCATCACAATGGTCAAAAGCGCGTAATAATTATAGGGGATCGCCCGGAGGAACAGGCTGAAGCCCTGGCCATCCTCCGCAAAAGCAGACACCGCCGCCGCCCAGGAGGACACCGGCGCGATGATGCACACCGGCGCGGCGGTGGCATCGATGATGTAGGCCAGCTTTGCCCGGGAAATGTTCTGCTTGTCGGTGATGGGGCGCATCACGCTGCCCACCGTCAGGCAGTTGAAATAGTCGTCGATAAAGATGAGCACGCCCAGGAGGATGGACATCAGCTGCACACCCACGCGGGATTTGATGTGCGCCTTTGCCCAGCGGCCGAAGGCGGCGGAGCCGCCCGCCTTGTTCATCAGGCACACCATGGCGCCCAGAATGACCAGGAAGATCAGGATGCCCATGTTGTAACTGTCGGTCACCGAAGCGACAATGCCGTCGTTGAACACATGGAGCACGGTGGTCTCAAACTGGAAGTTGGAATAGAGCAGCCCGCCCACCACGATGCCGATGAACAGCGAGCTGTAAACCTCCTTGGTGATCAGCGCCAGGGCGATGGCGATGACCGGCGGCAGCAACGACCACACGGTGTTGAAGAACCGGCTGGGCGAGGTCACATAGCCGGTGCCGCCGCAGGTGGCACACACATTGGTGCCGCCGCAGGCTTCACAGGCGGGATCCAGCCCGTAGCACTGCGTGCAGATGCCAAGGGTACCGCAGTCGGGGCATTCGATCATCTTGGTGCCCGGTTCCTCGGTGGGGTCGCCCGCCGCAAACGCCGTGGCGCTGAGCAGCACCAGCAGCACCAGCAGCATCGCCGCAAAAGGCAGAATGCGTGACAGTGTTTTTCTCATGACGTTTTTACCCTCCTGCATAATAAAATGAAGCCATGAACCGTGCCATGACTTCATACCGATACCCGCAGTAAAAACGGCTGAATTCACGACAGCGCCCCGCCGCCGTATCCCAACGGCGGCGACAGTCCGGGGGATGTTATCCCACAGCCCGGCACGGCTGCTCCACAGGCGAAACACACCGCACCTCGGCGAATGCCCCTTCCCCGCTCCCCTTGCCTGTTTTTGTGGGAGAACCGTACTCTTGACACCCGCGCCTCTATCATGCTTTATACGCTTTAATGATAAGCCTATTTTCTCGAAAGTCAACAAGACATGTGAAATAAATTGCAATTTTCTGTAAAATAAAACCGTTCTGTGCTATACTGAAGAAAATATCGCTGGGGAGCGCTGACCCATGGCAGTGTCTGCCCAAGGGAGGGAACCATTCAAATGTTTTGGTCTCGCAAATTGCTCAAACAAAACGCCAAACGGGTGCTGGCCGGCAGCTACTGGCGTGTATTCCTGGTATGGCTGCTGATCACCCTGGGCGTGAGCGCCGTTGCCAGTGCACTGTCCTATGTGTTGATCCTGGTGCCCACCATCTTTGTGGCCTTTGCCACCATCAACTCGCCGGGCGCCTATGTGGCCGGCATAATTCTGATCTATCTGCTGCTGATCGTCGTTATGGTCATCTTCAACGCCTTTGTGTCCTCCCCGCTCTCGGTGGGCGGCATACGCTACATGATGGAAAGCCGGGCCGGTTATCCCCCCATCGACACCATCTTTTCCACCTTCCGGGACAAGGCCCAGTACCTCAATGTGGCAAAAAACATGCTGCTGCTCTGGCTGGAGATCTTCGGCTTCTCCCTTTTGTTCATCATTCCCGGCATCGTTCGCAGCTATCAGCTGGTGTATGTGCCCTATCTGCTGGCGGAAAACCCCTATTTGAGCTACAAGCGTGCCAAAGAACTGAGCAAAGCCATGAGCAATGGCGAAAAGATGGAGATCTTCGTGCTGCAGCTTTCCTTCATCGGCTGGTATCTGCTGGGCTTGCTCACCTGCGGACTGGGCCTTTATTTCCTGATGCCTTATGTATACGCCACCATGGCGGAACTCTACGCCGCCTCCCGGGCCAAGGCCTTCGCCCTGGGCATCACCGGCGAGGATGAACTCTCCGGCTTCGCGGTCTACCCCAAGCGCTAAAGCCGCCCCTGTCCTTTCACGAAAAAACCTCCCGCCGCCTGTTTGCCGGGCAGCGGGAGGTTTTTTTACAGGCAGCGGGCGATCAGCACCAACAAGGCCAGCTGAGCCGCCAAAATGAGCGGCACGCCCCACGCAAACCTGGGCTTGCGGGTCTTGTGATGGAACAGCGTCATACCCAGGAGAAAGGCCGGGCTGCCGCCCAGCGCGCAGAGGGCCAGCAGCCTGCGCTCCGGTATCCGGCGCGCGCCGCGCTTTGCGGCCCGTTTGTCCCAGCCGCAAAAAACAAAGGCCAGCAGGTTGACCGCTCCCAAATAGATAAGAAAGAACTGATACTGCAACTCCATTCCGTCTCTCCTCAGCCGGGACGCTTCGGCGCGGAAAAACGCCGGCGCAGCCGCTCCCGGCGCGCCGCTGTGGCGGCTGTGTCCACCCGCCAGCGTTCGCCCTCGCGCACGATGACGTCCCCCTCCCGGGTCTCAGACGGAAGCCGGTCGCGGGGCACCTGTTCTACCCGGAACGGCCCTTCCGAGGGCTCCAGCAGCGCAAAGCCTTCTTCAAAGCGATCCACGATGTATTCCATCAGGCGGCCTCCTTTACCTGCTCGGCGTTGGCGGTATAACTTTGCAGGCCGCCTTCGGTGGCCGCGATCACAACGCTGCCGTCCTGGTCGGTGCGCAGCACCTGCGCGCCCACCTGTTCAAACCGCTCCAGCGGCCCGGCGTGTGGATGGCCGTAGCTGTTGCCCAGCCCACAGCTGATCACCACATACTGCGGGCGGATTGCCCGCAAAAACTCCAGCGTGTTGGAGGTGTCGGAGCCATGGTGGGCCGCCTTGAACACGTCCGCCTGCGGGACCACGCCCGCCTCCAGCGCCGCCTGCTCCACCGGCTTTTCCCCGTCGCCGCTGAGCAGCACCGAGAGCTCACCGCTCTCAAACAGCAGCAGCTGGGAGAGGTCGTTGTAGTTGTCCGTCTCCACGCCGGCGGCCAGCACCGTGAGACTGCCGCCGCCCACGGGATAACTCTGTCCCTCTTTTGCGGTATACACCGCCGCGCCGCTGTCCTCCACAGCCTGCATCACCGTCTCGAACAGACGGGTGGTGGGATAGGGCGCCTTTTCAAAGTCCGGCAGCAGCACCTGCTCCACCTCCAGATTCTGCAGCACCGCCGCCATGCTGCCGATGTGGTCCGCATGGGGATGGCTCATCACCAGCAGTTTGAGGCGGGTGACGCCCCGCTGTTCCAGATAGTTCATCAGCGCCTGCTCGCTGTCGGTGTCGCCGGCGTCCACCAGGCAGTATTCCCCGCCGCTTTGCAGCAGCGTGGCGTCCGCCTGGCCCACGTCGATAAAATGCACCGCGTCGGTCTCTGCGGGCAGATCGGTGGCCGGCAACGGGTCGGCAAGGCCCACCGCGGTGTAGATCTCCTGCCAGGAGGGAGCGACCCCTGCGCCGCTGCCCACGCTGACGTAGAGCCCCAGCACAAGGCAGAGGCCCACCAGCGAGAACACCACGGCCTGAAAGGGAGTGAGTTTGATTTTGCGCCTGCGGCGGCGCGATGATCTGCGTTTTGCCATGAGCGCGCGTTACTTTCTGCCCTTGCGGGGCGGCTTGGAATTGGGTGTAAAGCGTCCTTGCTGTACACTCCGCGCCGGCCGGTTCTCTTTGCCGCGGGGCGCGGGTGCGGCAGGCCGCTTGTCATGCTTCGGCTTCCAGGTGGGCGCCAGCAGGGGGATGAGATCCTCCCGCCCGGTCTTGCGCAGGGCTTTGACCACCTTTTCGGCGTTGCGGGGCTCGTAATATTGCAGCAGAGCCCGCTGCAGTGCCTTGCCCTCCGGCGTCTTTTCCACAAAGACTGGCTTCATGGTGTACGGGTCCAGACCGGTGTAGAACATACAGGTGGAGACGGTGCCCGGCGTGGGATAAAAGTCCTGCACCTGCTCCGGGCGTATCTTGTGCTTGTAGAGATATTCCGCCAGGATCACCGCGTCGTTCAGGGTGCTGCCGGGATGGCTGCTCATCAGATAGGGCACGAGATACTGTTTTTTGCCCGCCTTTCTGGTCAGTTCATAAAACTTGGCGGAGAATTTGTTGAACACCTCCACCGGAGGCTTGCCCATATACTTCAGTGTATTGGGGGCACAGTGCTCCGGGGCCACCTTCAGCTGGCCGGACACATGGTGCTCCACCAGTTCCCGGAAGAACTCGTCGTTTTTGTCCCAGATCAGGTAGTCGTAGCGGATGCCGCTGCGGATGAACACCTTTTTGACGCCGGGCAGCTGCCGCAGCCGCCGCAGCATCGAGAGATACTCCGTGTGATCCACGATCAGGTGGGGGCAGGGGCTGGGGGCGAGGCATTTTTTGCCGCCCTGGCACATTCCCTTGGTCATCTGCTCTTTGCAGCTGGGCAGGCGGAAGTTGGCGGTGGGGCCGCCTACATCGTGGATGTAGCCCTTGAAGCCGGGCTGCCGGGTGAGCAGCTCTCCCTCCTCCACCACACTGTCCACACTGCGGCTGGTGACCCGCCGGCCCTGGTGCAGGGTGATGGCACAGAAATTGCAGCCGCCGTAGCAGCCCCGGTTGTGGATGATGGAAAACTCCACCTCCTCGATGGCGGGCACGCCGCCCAGCGTGTCGTAGCTGGGGTGCCAGCGGCGGGTGAAGGGCAGCGCGGCCACTTTGTCCAGTTCCTTGCGGTTGAGGGGCTTTGCGGGCGGATTCTGCACCAGGTACTGATTTGTCTGCTTTTGCACGATGATCTGGCCGGTGACCGAGTCCTGGTTGTCCATCTGGATGCGGCAGGCGCGGGCATAAGCCGCCTTGTCGGCGCTCACCTTCGCAAAGCCCGCGCACTCCACATAGCGGTCGGGCAGGCCGGCAAAATCCGTCAGGTAGCAGGTGCCGGGGATGTCCCGGATGGTCTCGGCCCGCTCCCCCGCCGCCAGTCGGCGGGCGATGGCGACGGTCTGCCGCTCGCCCATGCCGTAGCTGAGGAGGTTCGCGCCGGAGGTCTCGGCGATGCTGGGCAGCACGGTGTCCATCCAGTAATCGTAGTGGGCAAAGCGGCGCAGGCTGGCCTCTAGGCCGCCCAGGATCACCGGCAGATCGGGATAGGCCTGCTTTGCCAGCCGGGTGTAAACGGTGGCGCTGCGGTCCGGCCGCTTGCCCGCCACCCCGCCCGGGGTGTATTCGTCCACATTGCGGCGGATCTTTGCCACCGAGTAGTGGGCCACCATGCTGTCCACGTTGCCGCCGCCGATGAAAAAGCCGTAGCGGGGCCTGCCCAGGACCTTGAAACTCTCCGGCGTGGTAAAATCCGGCTGACTGAGCACCCCCACCCGGTATCCCTCCGCCTCCAGCACCCGGCCAATGATGGCCGAGCCAAAGCTGGGATGGTCCACATAGGCGTCGCCGGTGACCAGGACGAAATCCAGTTCATCCCAGCCCCGCGCCGCCATCTCCTCGCGGCTGACCGGCAGAAATTCCGTCCCCTGCTGCATGGAGCGGTCTCCTTTCCCTTTTGTCAAATCTCGTCGGGCACCGGGCCGGCGTCCGCGCGCATACTGCGCTCGATCCACTGCTGGCGGGTGATGAGCACCTCACGGGGCTTGGCGCCCTGGTAGGGGCCGATGACCCCCAGCTGCTCCATCTCGTCCATGATGCGGGCGGCGCGGGCATACCCCAGCTTGCAGCGGCGCTGCAACAGGCTGGTGCTGGCCTGCCCCGCGTCGATGACCACCTCCACCGCCTGATCCAGCATGGGGTCGTGGCCGCCGTCGCCCTCCTCGCCGCCGCCGGAACCCTTGTCCGCCACGGCCAGCTTGTCCATCTGGGCGATCATCTCCTCGTCGTACTGGCTGGTGCTGCCCTGTTTGATGAAGTCCAGCACGGCGCTGATCTCCTCATCCTTTACATAGGTGCCCTGGATGCGCACGGGCTTTGCCGCGCCCACCGGCATGAACAGCATATCGCCCATGCCCAGCAGCTTTTCCGCGCCGCCGGCGTCCAGGATGGTGCGGCTGTCCACCTGGCTGGACACGGCGAAGGCGATGCGGCTGGGGATGTTCGCCTTGATGAGACCGGTGATGACATCCACGCTGGGGCGCTGGGTGGCCACGATCAGGTGCATCCCCGCCGCGCGGGCCTTCTGGGCGATGCGGCAGATGTAGTCCTCCACCTCTTTGCCGGCCACCATCATCAGGTCGGCCAACTCGTCGATGATGATGGCGATGTAGGGCAGCTTCTCCAGGCCGTCGCTCTCGGCGGCGAGGCGGTTGAAACTCTTGATGTCCCGCACGTTGTTCTCGGCGAACAGATGATAGCGCCGCTCCATCTCGGCCACCGCGCTGCCCAGCGCGCCCGCCGCCTTGCGGGGCTCGGTGACCACCGGCATCAACAGGTGAGGAATGCCGTTGTACTCCGCCAGTTCCACCACCTTGGGGTCAATGAGGATGAGGCGCACGTCCTCGGGGCTGGATTTGTACAAGAAGCTGATGATGATGCTGTTGACACACACCGACTTGCCGCTGCCGGTGGAGCCGGCGATCAGCAGGTGGGGCATCTTGCACAGGTCTGCGATCTGGGCGTTGCCGGCGATGTCCTTGCCCAGGGCCAGCGTCAGGGGCGAAGCGCTCTTGGAGTAGACCGGCGACTCGAAGATGCTGCGGATGCCCACCGGGCTCTTCTTGCGGTTGGGCACCTCCACGCCCACGGCGGGCTTGCCGGGGATGGGCGCCTCGATGCGCACGCCCCCGGCGGCGAGGTTCAGCGCAATATCGTCCGCAAGGCCTGTAATGCGGCTGATCTTTACACCCGCCAGCGGCTGCAATTCATAGCGGGTGACAGACGGCCCGCGGCAGATGTCCAGCACGCGGGTGCGCACGCCGAAACTCTCCAGCGTGCTCACCAGCAACTCGGCGTTTTTCTTCAGTTCCTCCTCCATGCCCGGGTCATCCGCCGTGCCCGTGCGCTCAAACAGGCTCAACGGCGGATAGTGATAGACCTGTTCGGCGGCAGAAGCCGGTGCGATGGTCATCTGATCGTTCTTGCCCGGCACCACGGCGGCGGGGGTCAGCTGCGCGGCGGACGCCGCGCCCATGGCCCGCTGCACCAGATCGTCCAGGTCGCTGCCGCCCACCGTCTCGGGCTGGTCCTGACCCGGCAGTTCCAGCGCCTGCGCTTCCGCCGGCGGCTCCTCCCCTTCCAGCAGGATCGGGGTCTCGAACTCCGAAGTTTCCGGGGCCGGCGGGGCGGACGGCGCAGCATCCTGCGGCGGGAACATCCCAAAGGTTCCGCCGGGACCCACCAGCGGCTCTTCCGGTTCGGGGGCGAGGTCGGTCTCCTGTACCGGGTCCGGGCCGAGGTCGATGTCCACCTGTGCCGGCCGGCGGCGTGCGCCGGGCGCAGAGGCGGGAGCCGTGCGTTCCTTCTTGCGGGGCTGGGGCGCGGGTTTCTCTTCCTGCTCCTCCTCCCGGCGCGCCTCGCGCTCGGCACGTTCGTCCTGCCAGAGAGCGTACCGCCCCGCGACGAAGTTCCACACATCGCCGGGGGTGACACCGGCAAACCACATGGCGCCGGCGACCAGCAGCACCAGCAGCAGGATATTGGCCGCCGGCCGGCCGCACAGCACCAGCAGGCTGCCGCCCACCACGCCGCCCAGCACACCGCCGCCCAGCGCTCCCTGCCCCTGCTGGTAGAGGGCCTTGACCACCTGCACGAAATTCATGTCCGTGAGGTTCACGCGGGAGAACACCACCGCGGTGCCGCACAAAAACATCATGAGAAGCAGCGCTTTGGCACACTTGGACCAGATGGGCAGACCCAGCGCCACCAGCACCGCCACATACAGCACCAGCAGGCCCAGCACATACATCCCCAGGCCGAACACGCCGAACATCGCCGCGCGCAGCCAGGCCCACACGGATTGGCCCTCCACAAAGATCATTGCCACCAGCACCGCCCCCAGGCCAAAGAGCAGGATGCTCCAGCTCTGGGCGATGTCCGGTTTGGACCGGCGGCGCCGCGCGCCGGTATTCGTCTTTTTTGTCGTCGTTTTTCTCGTTGCCATAGCGCTTTATTTCCTCTTTGCCCTGCGTTGTATCGGATGCGCCCCGGCGGCTTTCTGCCCCAAGGCGCGGAATGCTTAACTTAATTATTTTACCATCTGCAAGACGAATTGTAAAACCCAAATTTGCCGAACACGGGTGCCAGACACTGGAAAAAGCAGTGCGGCTCTGCAGCGGCCGGAGCCTGTTTATCCCTGGATTGTGCGGGACAGTTCGATCTCATCCTCACACACGGTTCCGGTCTCGGCAAAGCCTCTGCTTTTGTACAGATGCAGCGCCCCGACGTTGTCCCGGTTACAGGTCAGGACCACCCGGTCGGCGGGGCCGAACGGTTTTGTTTTGATGTACTCCAGCACCCGGTCCAGTGCCGCCTTTCCATACCCCCGCCTTTGCTTCGATGCATCGATCATCATGTGCCATATGTTGTATTCGGGAATACCATCGTCATAGATCACCATGACATACCCGACCATTGTGTCCCCCCGGCAGATGCCGAACGGCTGGCATTGGTCCCTGTACACATACGCCTGTGCCAGACTGCGGATCGGGTGCGAAACAAAGCGTTCCTGTTCAGGCGCAAGCTTCAGGCCAAAGGCCTCCAAAAAGTTTTCCTCTGTGATTTTTCTGAGATGGATCATATGTTCCTCCATAAATCGTTTTTACTTTCTTCGCCGGTTGATTGTGTCTGAATCTCCATGAAGGGAAAACCATCGGCTCAAAAAGAAAAAGCCGCGGCTGATACGCCGCGGCAAAATTTATGAATCGATCATACCTGCAGCCGAGGGCCCGAAAGATATTCAGATGCTGGATTGATTCCGCTGTTTTCCATGATCAGGCACCTCGCTTTCCATCAGAGTTTAACAAATTATAACACCAGCCGCCGACGGTGTCAACCAAAGGAAACGCCGGGGCGGTCAGCCCCGGCGCTCGATCTCACCATACAGATAATTCAGCGCGTCGCCCAGGCTGCCCAGTTGGTCGATCAGGCCCTCGTGCACCGCCTGCTGCCCGGTGAGCACCGTGCCCACGTCCATCACCAGTTCGCCGGTGTGCATCATCAGTTCCACAAAGCGCTCTTTGCTGATTTTGGAATGGCCCTCCACAAAACCGGCGATGCGCTCCTGCATCTGCTCAAAATAGCGCATGGTCTGGGGCACGCCCAGCACCAGCCCGGAGTGCCGCACCGGGTGGATGGTCATGGTGGCGGTGGGCACGATGAAGCTGCGCCGGCCGCTCACCGCCAGCGGGATGCCGATGGAATGCCCGCCGCCCAGCACCAGCGTGGCGCTGGGTTTGCTCACGCCGCTGATGAGTTCGGCCAGGGCCAGGCCGGCCTCCACATCGCCCCCCACCGTGTTCAGGATCACCAGCAGGGCGTCAATGTCCGGGTCTTCCTCAATGGCCACCAGCTGCGGGATGACATGCTCGTATTTTGTGACCTTCTGGCTCTGATCCGCACTGACGTGGCCCTCGATCAGGCCCACCACCGTGAGGCAGTGGATGGCATGGCGGCCCTTTGTGCGGATCACCGAGCCGGTGTCCATCATGTATTCATGTTCCAGCTTTTCCTGCTCCACCTGCGCGTCGGTGGGCTGCTGTTTTTGCTCGTTTTCTTCCATCCGGACCTACTTCCCCTCTTTTGATTTTCACACACATTGTTCCCCGTCCGGCACACAGATTATACAGAAAAAGGGGCAATTCTTTGTACATCGTTTGACAAAGTCGCTGTAACGATTATACTATATACAAGGACAATTTTCTTTCTCCCGCCTGTGATCCACAGTTCCGGGGGATGGTAAGCGGCCTGTTGCCGCTTTGCCTTTTGCAAGCTGAAGAATTTGATAAAAAGATGGTGAAATGAATGAATCACTCTCAGGGCAAAGTGTCGCTCCCGGTCATCAAACGGCTGCCGAAATATTACCGCTATATTTCCCAGCTGCACCGATCCGGCGTCTCCACGATTTCCTCCAGTGAACTGGCCCGCATGATGGGCACCACTGCCAGCCAGGTGCGGCAGGATTTCAACTGTTTTGGCGGGTTCGGCCAGCAGGGCATCGGCTACAACGTGGAGGTTTTGGAAAACGAGATCGGCCAGCTTTTGTTCGGCCACGGAGAAAAGCTGCCCACCATCCTTCTCGGCGCCGGGCGCCTGGGCACCGCCGTCTCCCGTTTTTTGACCACCGATACCAACGGGTACAATCTGTTGGCGGTGTTCGATGTCCGGCAGGAACTGGTGGGTCACGATCTGGACGGTGTGCCCATCCTCCACATTGACGAACTGGACGATTTCTGCAAGGCGAACCGTCCCGCCGTGGCAGTGCTTTGTCTGCCCCGGGAAAGCGCGAAGGAAGTCTCCGGCAAGCTGGTGGAACTGGGGATCAAGGGCTTCTGGAATTTCAGCCACTATGACCTGGCGGTGGCCTATCCCGGCATTACCGTGGAAAACGCGCATCTGGGAGACAGCCTGATGAGTCTGGGGTATCGGCTGCGCAACAAGTAAAACTCCAAAACGGAAAGTGAGCGTCTCTCCCCTATGGCCAAATTATACTTTCGCTATGGCGCGATGAACAGCGGCAAAAGCACCGCCCTGATGCAGGTCGCTTTCAATTATGAGGAGCGGGGCATGCGGGTGTTCATCCTCAAACCCAGCATCGACACAAAAGGCGGCGAATGTCTTTTGAGCCGCCTGGGCGTCAGCCGCCCGGTGGACAGGGCGGTGACCCCCGACATGGACGTGTTTGAACTTGTGAGGCAGGAGGCCTTTCGCGGTGACAAACCCCTGGCCTGTGTCCTCACCGACGAAAGCCAGTTTTTCACCCCGCAACAGGCCGAACAGCTTTTCATGGTCACGGTCAAGCTCAACATTCCCGTCATTGCCTACGGCCTGCGCACCGACTTTTCCATGAACGGGTTCCCCGGCTCCACCCGCCTTTTGGAACTTGCCCATGCCATTGAGGAGATGAAGACCATCTGCACCTGCGGGCGCAAGGCCACCTGCAACGGGCGAAAGGTGAACGGAGAATTCGTGTTTGAGGGCGATCAGGTTGCCATCGACCAGGAAAACAACGTGCAGTACCAGAGTCTTTGCGCCCAGTGCTATTTTGCCGAGCGGGAAAAGTTCTACCAGCGGCACCCGAAAGTCGGCCTTTGAACCATCGCTCTGTTTTATAACGTTTACCCCCGCGGGCTGCCCGCGGGGGATTTTTGTTTTTCCGGTGTTTCTCTCTTGAATTCCGGAATATGCCATGGTAGAATAAACACAAAATATATATTCTGTATTTATTGTGTGGAGGTGAAAGAATGCCAAAGGTCTCATACTCGCAAGCGGAGCGCCAACAGATCCGGCAGGATCTGATCGTCACCGGTCTTGCCCTGATGGCCAAACAGGGCATCCAGCACACCACGGTGGAACAGATCTACAAAAAGGTGGGCATCTCCCGTTCCTTCTTTTATACCTTCTTTCCCACCAAGGAAGACCTGATCGTGGAAACGCTCTACCTCCAGCAACCCCGCATCCTCCGCTATGCCCGGCAACTGATGGACGACCCGGCGCTGGACTGGCGAAGCGCCCTCACCCGGTTTCTCCATTCCTGCTGCTACGGCGAACAGCACGGGATCGCAGTGCTGACCATTGAACAGCAGCAACTGATCTTCCGGCGGCTCACTCCCGAAAGCTACCGTGTCTTTCGCGAAAAACAGGCGCGGCTGTTTGGGCAGTTGCTGGATATTTTCGGTGTAAAGCCCTCCCCGCCCCGGATCAGTCTTTTCACCAACCTGTGCCTGACGGTGATGATCGTCCGCCGCGCCATTCCCGAAAGCCTTCCCCTCTTCGTTCCCGAGGCGGCCGACGCCACGGTCGCGGCTCAGATCCGCACCATCGTGGACTGCCTGGCCTCCCTCAGGGATGAAGACGCCTGCAATGCATAACCCACGCTCCGGCCCGTTCGGATCCCCGTTTCAGCGGCATTTTTCGGCGGGCCGGCCTTTCATCCAAAATAAAGATAAATTTAAAGATTTATCTTTATATAAAGTTCATGCGTCCTGCTCCCGGCGGGGCGATATCATACATATTCAGGAGGTTTTTGACATGGGTATTTTCAGCAAGCTGTTCAAGGGGCCAACGATCGACATGGAAAAAAGCGCCGCAAACGCCCGAAAAATGCGATCGCTGTTCGATCATGTGGTGGAAAACGGCGGCCAATACAGGCTGATCTTTGGTTACACCGAAGACGTGAGCCGCTTCAATTACGGCTTTGTCCACGGCAGCAAGACTAAGATCGGCAATCTCATCGTGGGCTGGAACGAAGAGACGCAGACCGTTGTGGTGGTGCCCACCGTCCCCGATCTTTCCAGCTGCGGCGATCCCGTTTACTACCGGCGTGCGGATATTCTCAAAGCCTGCCGGAACAAGTACCCCACCGACGCCTTTGTCATCTATCCTGACAAGCGGGGGTACATTGCCATCAACGCCTACGATTGGCTGGAGGATGAACGTTTGTATGTATATGTTTCCCAGGAGGAAGAACTGGCGGCCTTCACCGATTTCTTTTTGAATCGCTTTGCGAAAAAGTGAACCGGTGATGCCGCGGATCAAACGTTTTGGGAGATCGTCCCCGCCCACAGCGGTGATGCTCTTCGGCCGGCACCGGGTTTCAGTTGGTGGAATTTCTGCCGGAACAGACAAAGCGTCTGCCCTTCCGCCGTCGGCCTGGCACCCCCTGTGGAAAGAAAAGGAGAATCACAATGGACATCAATGAGATCATGAACCGGGCAAAGGCCGCGCAGGCGCGCGCCCTGGACAGCCTGCATGAGATGGAGGAAAAATCGCCGGCCGCATTTTCTTCCCGACCGGAGTCGGTCATCCCGCCCCAGCGTCCTGCCGATGACGAGGCTGCTCAGCAGGCAGCCAATACCCGGCGCCAGGTGGAGATCCTGGGGCAGATATTTGACGCCGATGCCATGGCGCAGATGGCAGCCAATCAGGAACAACTGCAGCAGGCGATCAACGCCAGGGTCGCCGAAGCGGCTGCCATGAGCACCAACGCCGTGATGGAGCAGATGTTCGGGGAAGACATGGGGGTGCTGGCCGCGGCGCTGGAGGCCCTGGCCATGGGGGATGAGGGCGACGGATTTTGCGCCGAGGATGAGGAGGAGAGCGACGAGGCGCTGTTCACGCTGCTGGACGAGACGATGGCACGGCTGGAAGCGCTGCCTGAACCAATGCCCGCGGAGTACGGGAAAAGCCCGGAACTCTGGGGGCGGTTCGGGATCCTGCTGTCCGGCATCGTGTCCACCCTCAACGATCATCGTTTGGACGGGATGGATGTGGAGGAGCACATCCCCGTGCTGGAACAGCAGGTGGTCTCCGTCGTGCGCCGCTCCTGGGGCATTGACGGGCGGGGTGAACTGTTGGAAACGCTCCGCTACCTGACCCAGGGCGGCTACACCGCGCGTTACCGTTTTTATTGCGAGGCTTTGTCGCCGGAGGAATTAATGACCGGCGATGAGGATGAGGATGACCGGGAGGGGGTCATTCGGGCGTGGAATTTTGCCCAGCGATACAAAGGCCGGTACTCCCCTGCCTTCATGGCGGGTTGGGACGTGGGCCGCGCCGCCATGCTGGCCCGCTGGGGCAGCTATCTGGGCTGGATCACCCCGGAGGAGGCGCAGGGCATCCTGTGGGAACTGGCACAACGGGCGGCCGAAGACTTGGGCAGCTGGCGGGAATTCGCCCAGTCCTACCTCTTTGGCGGCCTGATGTGGAAACTTCTCTGCAACAGCCCCGCCGAAGGGTACCTGGGCTATCTTGCCGACGCGGCCACCTGCCTTTTGATGGGAAAAGGCGACGGTTCCGGCGGACAGTGGAGGGATTTTCCCTGGCCGGCCCGCAAAAAAATCGGGTTTGCGCCGTGATATCCTGCGCAGACGCCGCCATATCTGCATCGTCCCCCCCCCCCGCGCGGCCTGCCTAAAATAAGCAAATCCCCTTTGCGGACCCGCCGCAAAGGGGATTTGCTTTACGCTATTGTACGGACGTCAATCAGCCGTCCCGCTGCTTTTTGATGACCTTCAGCCGGGAGAAGTCCTCCCGTTCCTTTTCCTCCAGCACCTCGGTGATATACTTGATGGTGGCGGTAAACTGAGGGATCATGATGTTATTCAGCGCATTGGCGCGCTTCTGGGTCTTCTGAATGGCCACAGCAAGGCGATAGACGCTGCTCTCCACCTCCGCCAGCTCCACCGTGAGGCGCTTGACCTCACAGAATTTCAGGTATACATCGTCCAACTGGCTGTTGGTGGAATCCAGCCCGTAGTACAGGCCAGGCGTGCTGTCCTCCAGCTTCACGATGGGCAGTTCCACGCCCATGACGCTGCGGTAGTCCAGCTTGAGGCCGGTCTCCACCGGCACGGTCTTGGCGAACTCGCCCACCACGCCCAAGGTAATGTTGGCACGCTGTAAGGCCTTGTACGCCGCCGAGTAGGCGGTGGCGATCTCGTCCTGGATGGCGGCCGCCCGGTCGATCAGCTGCATCATTTCCCGCACAAGGATGTTGCGTTTGCGGTCCATCAGGTCATAGCCCTGGCTGGCAAGCGCAAGGCTGCGCTTTTGCGCCATCAGGTTCGATTTGGTCGGGAAAACCTGTGCCATACGGCAGCCTCCTCTCTGTTAAAAATCACTTGCTGCTCTTGAGGACCGTGCTGAGATCCCGATGGGCCGCGTTCGTCTTGGGTTTGTAGTAGTGGTCCAGCATGACCTGGTCCACACGATCCAGTTCCTCGCGGGGCAGCATGGACAGAAGCTCCCACCCGAGGTCCAGCGTCTCCTCGATGGTGCGGTTGGTGTTGCCCTGCCCCACGAACTTCTGCTCGAAGGCACGGCCAAACTCCATGACCCGCTTGTCGCTGGCGGAGAGTTCCTCCTCGCCGATGACGCTGGCCAGGGCCTTGGCGTCCTGCACGCGGGCATAGGTGGCGAACAACTGGTTGGCCAGCGGGTTGTGGTCCTCACGGGTGTAACCGGCGCCGATGCCGTCCTTCATCAGACGGGACAGGCTGGGCAGCACGCTCACCGGCGGATAGACGCCGGTGGCGTCCATGCCGCGGTCCAGCACGATCTGGCCCTCGGTGATGTAACCGGTCAGGTCGGGGATGGGGTGGGTGATGTCGTCGCCGGGCATGGTGAGGATGGGGATCTGGGTCACGCTGCCCTTGCGGCCCTCGATGATGCCGGCGCGCTCGTACAGCGACGCCAGGTCGGAGTAGAGGTAGCCGGGGTAGCCCTTACGGCCGGGGATCTCGCCCTTGGAGGAGGAGAACTCGCGCAGGGCCTCGCAGTAGCTGGTCATATCGGTGAGGATGACCAGGATGTTCTTGCCCAGGTCGAAGGCCAGGTACTCGGCGATGGTCAGCGCCGCGCGGGGGGTGATGATACGCTCCACGATGGGGTCGTTGGCCAGGTTCAGCAGCATGACCACCCGGTCCATAACGTTGGCGGCTTCAAAACTCTTTTTGAAGTAGTCGGCCACGTCGTTCTTCACGCCCATGGCGGCGAACACGATGGCGAAGTCCTCGCCGTCGGAAACGTCCGCCTGCTTCACGATCTGCACCGCCAGCTCGTTGTGCTTCATACCGGAACCGGAGAAGATGGGCAGCTTCTGGCCGCGGATCAGGGTGGCCAGCGCGTCGATGGAGGAGATGCCGGTGCGGATGTAGTTGCGGGGGTACACGCGGCTCACCGGGTTGATGGGCGAGCCGTTCACGTCCCGCCGGAACTCGGGGTAGATTTCCCCCAGGCCGTCGATGGGGCGGCCCAGGCCGTCCAGCGTGCGGCCCAGGATCTCAGGGCTCAGGTCCACCATCATGGGGTGGCCGGACAGGGTGGTGCGGGTGTTCTCCAGCGAGAAGCCGGTGGTGCCTTCAAACACCTGAATGACGCACTTCTCGCCTTCGATCATCACGATACGGCCCACGCGCTGGGTGCCGTCGGTGAGTTTCATGACCACCATCTCGTCGTAGGCGGCATCCTGCACGCCGTCCAGGACAACCAGCGAGCCGTTGATCTGGCTTAAACCAACATGTTCAAGGATCATATGTCTCTCTTTAGCTCCTTTCCCTTGTTAAGCGCGCAGCAGCTCGCCGATCTTCTGGTCGATCTCGGCGGTGTACTCGTCGAACATTTCCAATTTGTCGTTGGGGATATCGTACTTCATCTTGACCAGCTTGTCGAACAGGCCCAGACGCAGCAGCTTGCTGATGGGGATCTGCCGTGCCACCAGCGCCTGGCTCTTCTCGTACAGGTGCAGGATGACCTGCATCATCTTCAGCTGTTTCTCCATGCTGACGTAAGTATCCTGGTCATGGAAGAAGTTCTGCTGCAAAAAGCCCACACGGATGACGCGGGCGATCTCGATGACCAGTTTCTGGTCGTCGGGCAGCACGTCGGAGCCGATCAGCTTGACGATCTCCATCAGGCTGGTCTCCTGCAGCAGCAGGCTTGCGATCTGCTCGCGGCAGGACAGGAAATCCGGGCCCACGTTGTCGTAGTACCAGGGAGCCAGATCGGTGAGGTACTCGGTATAGCTGGTGTTCCAGTTGATCGCCGGGTAGTGGCGGGCATAGGCCAGCGCCTTGTCCAGCGCCCAGAAGCAGCGGGTGAAGCGCTTGGTGTTCTGGGTGACCGGCTCGGAGAAGTCGGCGCCCGGAGGGCTGACAGCGCCGATAACAGTGACCGAGCCCTCTTCCCCGTTCAGCGCGCGCACATAGCCGGCGCGCTCGTAGAACTCGGCCAGACGGCTGGGCAGATAGGCGGGATAGCCCTCGTCGGCGGGCATCTCTTCCAGACGGCCGCTGATCTCACGCAGGGCCTCGGCCCAGCGGCTGGTGGAGTCGGCCATCATGGCGGTGTGGTAACCCATATCGCGGTAGTACTCCGCCAGGGTGATGCCGGTGTAGATGGACGCCTCACGGGCGGCCACAGGCATGTTGGAAGTGTTGGCGATGAGCACCGTGCGGTCGGTCAGGGGCCGGCCGGTCTTGGGGTCGGTCAGTTCGCCGAACTCGGTCAGCGCCTGGGTCATCTCGTTGCCGCGCTCGCCGCAGCCCACATAGATGATGATGTCGGCGTCGCACCATTTGGCCAGCTGGTGCTGGGTCATGGTCTTACCGGTACCGAAACCGCCGGGGATGGCGGCCGCGCCGCCCTTGGCGATGGGGAACATGGTGTCCACCACGCGCATGCCAGTGATCAGCGGGCGCTGGGCGGGCATACGGGCCTGCACCGGGCGGGGACGCCGGATGGGCCACTTCTGGCACAGGGTGAGTTCCCGCTCCTTGCCGGATTTGTCGGTGATGCGCACCACGGTGTCGTTCACGGTGTAGCTGCCGTTCTCCGCCACCCAGGTCACGGTGCCTTCCACGCCGGGCGCGGCCATGCACTTGTGCAGGATGACCGGAGTCTCGGGGCAGGTGGCGTAGATCTGGCCGGGAGTGAGTTTGTCGCCCACCTTCACGGTCACGGTCACATCCCACTTGGCGTCCGGGTCCAGGCTGGGGATGTTGCTGCCGCGGGCGATGAAGGGCCCGCTGGCCTTCTCCAGCGCGGGCAGCGGTCGCTGGATACCGTCGTAGATATTGCGAAGGATGCCCGGTCCAAGGGTCACGCACAGAGGGCCGCCGGTGGTGGTCACCGGCTCGCCGGGGGCAAGGCCGCTGGTCTCCTCGTAGACCTGGATGGTGGTGAGTTCCTCATCCATTCGGATGACCTCGCCAACCAGATGGTCATTGCCGACGTGGACCATTTCCATCATGGAAAGGTCGGTCTTGCCTTTGATGGTGACCACCGGGCCGTTGATGCTGTAGATGAGATTCTGAGCCAATTCGGTTCACCTCGGTTTTCAAATTAAAGGGCGATGGACATGCCGGAATTCTGCAGGAACCAGTCTTTCTGGGCATCCAGCTTCATATCCAGCGTGTCGTCCGCCTCCACCGCGCCGCTCTTGGCGCGCAGGCCGCCCAGGCGGATGGTGGGGTCGGCACTCACCGCACAGCCGGCGGGAACGGCCTTCTTTGCCACTTCCACATCCTGCGTGCGGGCAAAAAACTCCGCTTTGTCTGCATGGAGCAGCTGCAGCAGCGCTTCCGCGCTCTTGCGCAGGTAGTCGGTGTATTCCGGCTTTGCGGTAAACTGCGCAAGGCGCTCCTCACAGGCGTCAAACACCTGCTGCTCGATCTCGTTGCGGCGGGTGGCCAGTTCGGCGCCGGTCTCCAGCACGCTGTGGGACAGTTTGCGGTTGGTATCTTCCTGCAGGCGGACCTTCTCATAGTCCCCCATCTGCTTCGCCTTGGCTGCGGCGTCGGTTTTCACTTTCTCCAGTTCGGCGGCGATCTCCTCGTCGATGGCCTGGATGATGGCGGCGCGGCGTTTTTCGCCGTCCCGCTGAATGGCCTGCATGAATTTTGCCGCGCGCTCGTTTTCTTCAATCATTTGCTGCACCTCAAATCTTAACGCCGATGGCTTCGCGCACATAGCGGGTGATGCGGTCCCGGCCAAGGGCCGAACCGTGCCGGTCGGGGATGGCCAGCACCAGCGGACCCTCCTGGTCTTTTTTCGCGTCGTTGACGATCTCGGTGAAATCGTCGGCGATCTTTTCGGTCACCAGGATCATCCCGATGTCCGGCTGCGACAAAGCGAGTTCGAAGGCGTTGGTCACTTCCTCGGCGGTGTGCGCCACCACGCCCTCAATGCCCGCCAGCCGCATGCCGGTCTGGGTGTCGGTGTTGTCGCTGATCAGAAAGAAACGCATTGCTGCGCCCCCTTTATACCAGTTTGTTCAGGATCAGGATGGAGATAACGACGCCGTACAGCGCGATGGACTCGCCCAGAGCCACGAAGATCAGGCTCTTACCGAAGCTCTTGGGATCCTCGCTGGCGGCGGCGATGGCGGCGGGGGCGCCGGCGGCCACAGCCATACCGCCGCCGATGCCGGCCAGACCGGTGACCAGAGCGGCAGCGATCAGGCCCAGGCCCATGCTCTCGTTGCTGGCAGCCTTCTCAGCGGCGGTCATAACGGCAGTGGTGGCCTCGCCCTCAGCGCTGACGGCAAAGGCAAAGCAGGCGGCCAGCAGCAGCACCACGACAAAGGCGGTGATGTTCAGGGTCAGGGTGCGCTTGACGGGCATCCCCTTGGCGGACTGGCGGGCCAGATAGGCGGCAAAGCCCATCAGCAGGCTCAGGGGCAGAACGATCAGGCAGATGGTCAGAAAGGTATTCATGGTTAGATCCTCCAAATCAATTTAATGTCTTTTTTGTATCGAAACAGGGAAACGCGCTGCTGGGCACCGGTTCTCTGCTCAGGCGGGAAAACAGATCTCAGTTCTTCGGGTCGGTGAGGCTCACGCCCTTGAAGGGATGGCCGCCGCCCTCATAGCAGCGGCTGAACATCTCGTAGAATTCCAGACGCAGGCCCTGGATTCCGGAGAGCAGGCCCTCCAGCGCAATGATAAGCGCGTTGCCCAGGATCACCACGATGGGGTTCACCGGATCGCCGGCCAGGCTGAAAATGGCCATCATCATGGCGGCGTGGACGAAGACGAAGGCGCCCACACGCAGGAAAGAAACGGTGTTGCTGAAGTAACTCAGCACATATTCCAGCAACTCGAAGATGTTCTGCATGCAGTAGTCCGACCAGCTCTCAGGCTTCCAGTTGGGGTGATGGTCCACCAGGCCGATCAGGATCTCCTGGAAGAACAGCAGAACCAGGCCACCGCCGATCAGCGCAAAGGCGACCGTGCTGGGCAGGAAATGGGGGCCGCTCATAAAGTCGCTCACAAAGGAGACGCCGCCGCAGTAGGTCAGCACACCCACCAGGCCGTTGTTGGAGAAGATCGCGTCGCCCCAGTGGCCCTTGCGGATGGCTGCGATCATGTGCAGCACCATGGCGGCCAGCACCAGCGCCACGCCGATGAAGATGGCGCAGATCAGGATGGGATTGATGGCCGCGGTGTCCAGCACCGACGTGGGGGTGCCAGGCCAGTTGCTGATGGGCTTGCCGGACATACCCAACGCCTCGTAAACAGGTTCCAGCGCCTCCTCAAAGCCGAACACCGAGCCGAACAGGAAGCCGAACACCATGCTGGAGATGCCGCAGGGAATGATCAGGCGGGCCAGCGCCATCTTCTTCCACTTCCACAGCACAAAGCCGCCCACGGCCAGCACGGCACCCTGGCCCATATCACCGAACATGATGCCGAACAGCACCGTGAAGGTGACCGCCACAAAGGCGGTGATGTCCATCTCGCCATAGCTGGGCAGGCCGTACATATCCACAAAGAACTCGAAGGGCTTTACAAACCACGGGTTCTTCAGCTTTGTGGGCGGGGTGGCGTTGTCCACCTCGTCGGGATCGGATACCGTGACCCGCATATGGCGGATCTGTTTGACCTTCTCGGCGAAGGCGTCCGCCTTGGCGGCAGGCACCCAGCCCACCAGGAAGAAATAGTTGTCACGGTAAGCGGCATAGTGGCGCAGGTCAAAGGCCTCTTCGTGCCATTTCAGCTGCTGATAGAGTTCATTGCAGGTGTCTTTCTGCTCAGCCCAGCACTGGGTGATCTGGTTTTCCGCCTGCGTGATCTTTGCCTCGCAGTCCTTGATCTCCTCGCCCAGCTGTTTGACGATGGACTCCGGCGTGCCGGACGCCTCCGGCAGGTGCAGGCGCTCAAAGAAGAGCGTTGCAAAGATGCCGTCGATCTCGTCGGCGTTGCGCAGCGGCGTGAAGTAGATGCCCCAGTAGCCGCCCTTGTCCTCGCTGCAGGTGACAAACAGCACATGGGGGTTCTCCGCATAAGCCACCATCATGCGCGCGTAACTCGCCTTGGGCAAAAAGCCGAACCGCACCTTGATATATTCGCCCTTGATGATCTCGTCAAAGGGCATATCCAGGCCGACGAAGTGGCTGAACTGCGTTCTCTTTTCCTCCAGTTCGCTCTTCTTTTTCTCCAATTCGGCCTTGTCGCTCTGCATCTGGGCGAGGCGCGCAGCAAGGTCGTGGATCTTCTCTTCCGCTTGCGGCTGAATGTCCCCGGCAGACTGCTCGCGAAGCGTCGGGGCGCTCTCCCCCACCAGCTGATACAACTCCTCCATCTTCTGCACCCGGGCAGTGTAGGGGTTGTCCTCGCTGAGGGTGATGTACCCCAGTGAACCGGACATATGCTGAATGGCCGGTTCGGGGTGGAAGTTGCCATCCAGACAACAGTTGTAAATCACGTTGTCCAGATTTTTGAGCAGGCCGTCCACCCGCACCAGTTTCATTTTTTCAATGGCCAATGTATCCTCATCTTCCTTTCGGGTCGTTCCAACCTTCGATCGAATTGACCGGCGCCGTGAAGACGCCCGTCGGCGGTTTCATCACGGCTCGGGATTTTCCTGCTTCCACCGGCGCATCGACAGGGTCATGTCCTGCGCAACGTTGAGCCCGCCCACCTTGGAGCAGTCGTCCATGAAGGACGGGAGGTCCGGCTGCGCGATCCACACACAGTAGAAGAAATGTTCGCCGCGCACCGCCGCGCACCGCCGCAATTCAAACAGCCTTGCCAGGCTGCACACCGACGCATAGATGCCGGCGACCCGCCATTTCGCCTCGTTCCACAGCCGGGTCATCTGCCCGTTCACCTCGGCGATCTCCTGGTTCAGCAGGTCGATGTTGTGCTGCAGATTCTTGACGATCTGCTCCGGTGTGCCCGCGGCGCCGGGAAGGCGGATCCGCTCAAAAAAGGCCTCCGAGAAGATGCCGTCCACCCGGGCTGCGTCCTTCTGCGGGGCAAAGTACACGCCCCACAGGGCTTTGTCGTCCTCGCTGCAGGGAACAAACAGGATGTAGGGATCCGAGGTAAAGTCCTTTTGCAGCATCGCATAGCCGCGTTTGGGCAGCCGGCCGAAACGGATCTTGACGTATTCACATTGCTGGGTCAGTTCCACCGGGATCGTCAGGTTGGAAAAGTGCGCGAAAGACTCGGCGCCTTTGGAACAGATCTCCAGCTGCTTTTCCAGCAGTTCCCGATCCTTTCGATGCGCTTCCAGCCGTTCGTTCAGGTCCGCAAGGAACAGCTTCGTGTCCTGCGCGCGCCCGTCGGCGAGCGTGGGCTCCACAACGGGGATCTCAACCCCCTGTGCCAGGTGCTCGATCTGCTCGACCATCTGCCCCCAGGGATTGTCTTCATTCAAAGCCACATAGCCGGATGAAGCGCTCATGTGATCCAGCGCGCGGGCCGGATGGACCCGTTTGCCGTCCACACAGCATTTTTCGATGAATCCGTCCAGCTTTTCCAGCGGGCCGTCCACCCAGACAAGCTGCATTTTGGGGTCAAAAAACATTGCGGCACCCCCCTTAATCGCCCACGCCTACCAGCATGGTAGCGATATCGTCCGGAGCGAGGCCATACCGCACGCCCTCGATGATATGTACAATGTTGGTAAGCTCGTTTTCAGCCAGGAAAATATAGCAGAACAGAACCACACTGGGGTTGGTGGAAAAGCGAAGCTTTTTCAGATGCCAGCGATAGTCGATCTTCTGCACGCCCTCCTCGATGTAATCGAAGCTGGCGCCGTAAAACTCGGAGGCATACGGCGTGTTCACGAGCCGATGGATCACGTCCTGTGCGTCCTGCGCGTCCATGAGACTGTCCAGCTGCCGCTGGTGCATGTTGGAAACGCTCAGGCTGACGCGCTTTTTGATGAACGCCCGATCCGCGTGCAGCACGCTCTTCAGGCGGTAGATGTCCGCGATGGCCCGCAGGTCGCTCTGACGGCGCAGCAGATACAGCATCTCTTCTTTGCTCTTGCCCTTCAGCTTGGTGTCGGCGATCTGCTCCACCTGGGTGTTCACAAAGCTGTCCAGCGCCGCCTCCAACTCCAGCATACCGCTGTTCTCCAGTGCGAACTCCGGGTCGTCCGCAAAGGGCTGGAGGACCTTCGCGTAAGGCGTGCCCTCCAGGGCAAGAACCAGCATCTTGAAGTTCTTCGCGGCGGACATGGCGTTCAGGTTCAGGCAGGAATGCTTTTTGATGAACTCCGGCATGGTGTAGATAGAAACGTCATCGCCGGGAGCGTGGAGTTCCTGCAGCCGGGTATTGATGGCCTGCACCTCGCTGCGGATGATAAAATACCGGTAAAAATCGTGACCAATGTTCATCTCATAGCGGCACAACGACGCATACTGCTCAAAAAGATTGAGCCGCAACAGCGCCTCCAGCTGCGCACGGTGCGTGATGGCCGGGTTCGCGGCCTGCAGCGCCTCTGAGTAGGCGGTGCGCGTTTTGAGGTAGCTGATCAGATCCGGCAGGTCGCGGCAGTTCAGAAGTTCCTGATAATTCCGCGCAGTGAGCCGGCGGCCGTACATTGCCCGCGCCTTGGCCAGAATGGCGTTGGACGCCTGGGTATTGCCCATGTCACTGCCCCCCGCCCAACACCCGGGTCAGAATTGCCTGCACCCAGGCGTCTTTGTTTTTTGCAAGCTGCTGGTCAAGCTGATCCAGGATCTGCTGCTTGCGCTTTGCCTGATTGGCAAGTTCCTGTTCGGCACGGTTCTTTTCCGCCTGGCTGAACTCGTCCACCTCGCGGCGCATATCCTCCATCGCCCGCTCCTCCAGCTGTTTTGCCTGTGCGGCTTTATCAGCCTGTGCTTTTTGGCGATACTCCTCGGTGGCTTGGGTGCGTGCCCGCTCCTCCTCGTCAATTTTCAAAATGGCGCGCAGCAGTTCATTGGTGCCATTCATGTAAAAACATCTCCTTCCAAAAAACGCAGGGCTCACGCCTGCCGTCGCGGTTTTGGGTCCGGTTTTGCTCCGAAAAGGCCAAACGCTACTGTCCGGATGCCAAATCATGTACATTATATACCCATTTGAAAAGTGAAACAACCCATCTGTCATTTTTTCGTCAACTTACACATTTCTTCTTTCGTTTGTGTACCACTTGACAAGAAAAAGTTCTTCTGCTATAATTGTAAAGCAGCCTTGAGACAGGGCAGCACATTGAATCATTTGGGGGTATAGCTCAGCTGGGAGAGCGCTTGAATGGCATTCAAGAGGTCAGCGGTTCGATCCCGCTTATCTCCACCACAACAAACAAATCCGAACCTTGTGCCAATGGGCCGCGGGTTCGGATTTCTTTTTTCGAAAAAGCTTTTCCCCTTCCGTCGCATTCCGTCCTCTTATGAAGGTAAAGGACAGGGCTTTTCCGCAACGCTGTTTCGGCGGTCCGCCGGCGCTGCGCACGCCTTTTTGAAAACTGCGTGTCGGCACAAGATGAAGGTTTTGTGACATCTGCGCCGAGGCTCTTGCATAATCGCGGGAAAACAGGTATCATAATAGTGTATCACATGGGCCCGTAAAGGTTTCGACGGGGAGTGTGAAGTGTGAGCAGCGGGTAGTGGATGGGGGCCACACTATAAACGCCTCCAAAAAAAATAGCTAACAACAACAAATTAGCTGTCGCTGCCTGATAAAGGCAGCTGTCCTGCCCATTCAAGCGCCGTGTGGGGCCAGGGCATCATTTAGGCGCTGAACGTGAGCCGTCTCAAGCTTTGCGGGCGGCCATGACCTCATGAAGCTACCAAAGCGGCGGCCTGTTTGCCGGCCTGCCGCGGCGGGAATTTTGTAGACAAACTGCACCCGGAGATACTCTCGCGGATCGCTTTTCGGACACGGGTTCGATTCCCGTCGGGTCCACCAAGATAAGTTGACAAATTTCGACACGAAATTTGTCAACTTTCTTTTTATTTCTAAGTATATGACTGATTGCGCCGCAGCGGTTTCCGTTGCGGCTATTTTTATTTCAAGAAGGAGGAAGCACAATGAAGTCCTTTCAGAAAAGTGAGTCGATTAAAGCTGGACTTCGGAAAAGTTTTCAGGACGGCGGTTCTAAAATGGCGCGGCGCAGATGCTACGGATATCAGACTGCACCAGACGGTACACTGGTCATTGATCCTCAAGAAGCCGAAATAGTCATCTGGATCTTCCAGCAGTACAAGGCGGGAAAAAGTCCGGGTAAGATTGCTGCTGGTCTTGAAAAACAGGGTATCCTCTCTCCGGCAGGAAAGGCCAAGTGGAATCGGGAGGCAATCGACAAACTGCTCTCCAATGAAAAATATACAGGCCGTGTACTCCTTCAGAAAACGGTTAGCACCGGCGCAGTCCAAATTAAAAATGATGGTCTCATAAATCGGTATCTCTATACCGACTCGCATGAGGCCATTATTTCTGATGAATTGTTTGAGGCGGTACAGCAAGAAAAGTGCAACCGCTCGAAGCGTCTCGAAGATGGGCTTTCCATGACGCAGGGGTTCTGATAAAATATAGATAAATACTGTGATGGGAGAGGGGCTGATGGCAAATATGTTCCGCATTTCTCCCATTGAGATGGATTTGCCGACGGAGATGAGGCATCTGCGTGTAGCGGCCTACTGCCGTGTCAGCACCGAACAGGAAGAACAGGACAGCAGCATCGAGTTACAAGAGATGTATTATCGACGGTTGATTGAAGAAAATCCAAACTGGACAAATGCGGGGATCTTCTCTGAGAGAGCGTCAGGGCTGAATTTGAAAGAACGGCCTGTGTTTATCAAGATGATGAGAAAATGCCGAAAGAGGCAAATTGACTTGATCCTGACGAAAGCCATGAGCCGCTTTGGACGCAATACTTTGGATATGCTCAAAGCATTACGGGAACTTCGTGGGCTGGGTGTTGATGTATATTTCGAGCGTGAAAATCTATGGCTGCATGACCAGCAACTTGAAACGCTAATCGTAATGCTGTTCGCCTTTGCCCAGGCGGAGAGTGAGAATATGAGCCAAAACATAAAGTGGGGCATCAAGCGAGGATTTGAGAGCGGTACTTCCGGCTATGCCGACTTCGTATGCTTCGGGTATAAACGAGGCGATGATGGCTGGTTAACAATTGATGAACCGGATGCAGAAATTGTACGGCGATTGTTTGAAATGCGGGCCAGTGGAAAAAGCCTTGGCATAATATCTGACTGGTTATATGAACAAGGAATCCCTTCACCTACGGGTAGGAGCCGCTGGAGCCGGGAAACCATCAGTAAACTTCTGAAAAATGAGAAGTATTTAGGGGAGGTATTACTGCAGAAAACCTATGTAAAAGACTTGTTTTCCGGAAAACAGGTCAAAAACGCTGGTGAAAAGACCCAATATTTATACCAGGAACACCATCCGGCGATTATTAGTAGAGAGTTGTTTGAAACAGTAAATAAAACCACAAGGAGATCTTACAATTTTTCTGATACTGAGTAGGGAAACAAAATGGAAAGAGCAAATGAGTTGTTAAAGGCGATTAATAAGTATTTTTCATCTGACGATGGAACGAATATGCGCTACTATGGAACCGGATCTGCTGCAAAAGCGTTTGCCGATATATTTCAAACTGGAGAAAAATTAATTGGTGATGCTCCGGATATGCTCATTTGCAAAAATGATGAAGCCCTTATCATCGAACATTTTGAATTTGATAGTTACAGGGTCACACAGAAAGGTAGCCAAAATCGGAGAGAACAAAGTCGAATTGATAGATTAGAAGATAAACTTGTTCCAACGGAGTCTGGCATTTGCTTTCATGATAAGATACATGGACACTCTTCATATGAAAATTACATTCGAAATGTGTGCCGTAATTTTGAAGAGCATTTTCGGAGAATTCATATGTATAAGGAAAATTTAAGAGACTATGGGTTAATAGATGATACCAAGGCAGTGAAAGTTTTGTTTTTTATCGAAGATACATCTCCGTTGGGGAGTATGGTTGTAGACCAGAGCAAGGATCCCCCTTCCGTTCAGCCTATTAACCTTGGACAATGTCAGGAATTCTTATCTCTTTTAAATAGCAGTCCAGGTGTTGATTATGTCCTCGCTTGCTCTATGGCTGGGTCTATCAAAGTAGTTTGGTTTATTGATAGAAATGAAGTCGGGGAGTACCTAAAGGAATCTATTGATTATTCGAAGATGCAGTTTATAGATTATGAACCACAAGTATTAGGTTTCCAACTTCTTATTCCAAATTATCCTTGGGTAAATTTATTTGTCACGTTGGCACCTCTAATTTGTCAAATTGAAGAGGGGAACGAGAGGATTTGGGGCACCGTAGAGGGACTACGTGAGCACCATAAGGCCCCGAATGGGAGTCCAACCGGGCCTTTTCAAGAGTCTTGCAGTATCTGCTTGACTCTGTTTGGGTCCTCTTTCGCTCCTGCGGAGACGTTGGAATTTTTCGGAAATGATGAAGAGGTCAGTCCCCTGTTCCGGGTCCTGGTTTGGGGTGATTCGAGGGATTTTCGGAGGTCATGGAGCCTCTGTGTTCTCGAATTCCAGCATTTTTTGCAGGTAGACTTTGCTGGCGAACGCCCGGGTGGCGTGGATGACAAGGAGCTGTTCCTCGTTGACTCCCGGTATCTCCGATTTGCCCTGGACTGCCTGTTGCAGCGCCGCTTCCAGCTGGCCACAGAAGTAATCATAGGCCCGCTGCAGCTCGCAGATTTGCGTCTGGATGCGGATAAGCTGCGCTACCTCCTGGATACTCAGGACCTGTTTGAGAGCGCAAATAGCCAGTATTTGAGCCACATGGGCGCGTCCATACTTCTTTTTACTCGGTGGGGCCATTACCCTCTGCTTGACACTACGAGGACTACTGCAAACAGCCCGGTCATACCCCGTCAGGCCGTCCTGTTCTTTTGACTTTTGAGGATGCCTGCCCCTATGCGGACATGGTGGACGATGACCCCGCAAGCGTGGACTGCGGCTCCTGCCGCCATTACCACCAGTTCCCCGGCTCTCTGCTGGGGGTCTGCCGCAACGAAAAAATGCGTTCCGGCAGCGGATAATAGCACCGGAGCAAACACGGTCAACATGATGGCGCGCTGCGCCGCGAAAGGAGAATTTGATATGAGTGAAAACAAAAAACTGAACGAACAGATTGCACAGGATTTTTACAACAACTTCAAAGGAAAACTTGAGGACGAGCAACTGGATCAGGTGGTGCAGGAAATCAAATGCACCGAAAACAAGTACCACACACAGGGGTCTTTGATCTGTGCGGTTTTCTATTTCCGTGTGACGGTTGGCGG
>DWYI01000018.1 GCA_019118765.1 Candidatus Allofournierella merdavium
ATGGCTGTCAAAATCAGACTGCGCCGCATGGGCGCCAAGAAGGCTCCGTTCTATCGTGTTGTGGTGGCGGATAGCCGCTTCCCCCGCGATGGCCGCTTTATCGAGGAGATCGGTTACTACGATCCCACCAAGGAGCCCTCGGTGATCAACATCGACGGCGAGAAGGCTAAGAAGTGGATCGCCAACGGCGCGCAGCCCACCGACACGGTGCGTGCTCTGCTGAAGAAGTCCGAGATTCTGTAACAGGCAATGGAGGGCGTCAAAATGCAGGAGTTGCTGCTTGCTGTGGCCCGGGGACTGGTGGATGAGCCCGACGCGGTGACCGTCACCGTGGACGATCCCCGTGAGGACGGCACCGTCGTCTACCACCTGAGCGTGGCCGAAGGCGACATGGGCCGTGTGATCGGCAAACAGGGGCGCATTGCAAAGGCGATCCGCGTTGTAATGCGCGCCGCCGCCGTCCGCAAGGGGCAGAAGGTGCTGGTCGAGATCGACTGACCTTCCGCCGCAAGGCACAAAAACCGACAGGGCCCTTTTTCAAAGGGCCCTGTTGCCGTTTCATGGGGCCGTGCCGGCCCCGCCAACACCCACAAGGGGGGAGAAACCTCATGCAAGAATATCTGGAAGCCTGCAAGGCCGTCACCACCCACGGCATCGCCGGGGAGGTGAAGGTGGAACTGTGGTGCGACAGCGCCGCCTTCCTGGCCGGTTTTCACCGGCTGTACCGCGGGCCGGCGGGGCAGGACCCCATCGGCCTTGTGAAGGTGCGGCCCCACAAGAACATGGCCCTGCTCACCCTGGAGGGGGTGCACGACCCCGAGACCGCCCGCGAACTGGTGGGCACCGTGTTCTACATCGCCCGCGCCGAGGCCAAACTGCCCAAAGGCCACTACTTCCAGGCCGACCTCATCGGCCTGCCGGTGGTGGACGCGGACAGCGGCCGCGTCTACGGCACCGTGGTCAGCGTCACCCATCCCGCCGCCCAGGACATCTACACCGTGCGGGACGAGACCGGCGCCGAGACCCTCTTCCCCGCGGTGAAGCCCTTTTTGAAACAGGTGGACCTGGAGAACGGCCGGGTGCTGGTGCAGCCCATCCCCGGCATGTTCACCGAGGCCGAGAACGGAGACCGCCCATGAGCATGCGCATCGATATCGCCACCCTCTTTCCGGACATGTGCCAGCAGGTGCTGGACGAGAGCATCCTGGGCCGGGCCGCCCGCAAGGGCCTCATCGAGACCCACTGCCACCAGATCCGGGACTACACCCTCAACCGCCAGAAGCAGGTGGACGACTACCCCTACGGCGGCGGCTGCGGCATGGTGATGAACGCTCAGCCCATCTACGACTGCTGCCAGGCCATTCTGAAGGAGTTCGAGGAACAGGGCCGCCCCCGGCCTCAGATCGTCTTTATGACGGCGGCGGGCCAGCCCTACACCGAGCAGGTGGCCCGGGAGCTGGCGGCCCAGGACGGCCTGGTGCTGGTGTGCGGTCACTACGAGGGCATGGACGAGCGGGTGATCGAGGAGCTGGCCGACCGGGAGATCTCCATCGGCGACTATGTGCTCACCGGCGGCGAGCTGGCCGCCCTGGTGGTGGCGGACAGTGTGCTGCGCCTGCAGCCCGGCGTGCTGGCCGAGCCCCAGGGCTACCAGGAGGAGAGCCACTGGAACGGCCTGCTGGAGTATCCCCAGTACACCCGCCCCGAGGAGTGGCGGGGGCGCAGGGTGCCCGAGGTCCTGCTCAGCGGCCACCACGGAAACATCGACGCCTGGCGGGCGAAGATGAGCCTGGAGCGCACGAAGCAGCGCCGCCCGGACCTGTATGAAAAGCTGCCGGATTCCATGAAAAAGGGCTGATACTGGGAGCACTTACCAATTAAGTTGAAAACTTTTGGAACAAACCATGAGAATGTTGAAAACTTAATGGATGAAATGCACAAAGAAACGTTTCCGCCATTTTCGCCTTTTGCCAAACTGACAAAAATTTCAACACGGTATCGACAAGGCGGTGGGAATGGGATATTATAATATCAAACCCGTTCAAATTCTTTTTGAGTAGGAGTGTATGAACCATGTTTGTGAAAGAAGTTACCGTTGAAAATCAGGTTGGCCTGCACGCCCGTCCGGCCACGTTCTTTATTCAAAAGGCCAACGAGTATAAGTCTTCCATCTGGGTGGAGAAGGAAGAGCGCCGGGTCAACGCCAAGAGCCTGCTGGGCGTTTTGAGCCTGGGCATCGTGGGCGGCACCGTCATCCGCATCATTGCCGACGGCGCCGACGAGCAGGAGGCCGTGGAGGGCCTGGTCGCCCTGGTGGAGTCCGGTTTCGCCGAGTAATTTCTTTTTCGATCGTGAACAGGGCAAGGGCGGAGCGATCCGCCCTTTTTCCTTGTGCAGAGGAACCGCCGCCGGGCCTTGTAAAGGGCCCGGCGGCGGGATATAATAAGGCCGGAATGAAAGGGGGCGCAATGCCGTGACCAAGGCGGAACTGTACGAAAAGGCGAAGATGCTGCCGCTGCTGCCGGGGGTGTATATCATCCGGGACAAGCGGGATGTGATCATCTACATCGGCAAGGCCAAGCGGCTGCGCACCCGGGTGAGTCAGTATTTCCGGGAGGGGGTGCCCCACGACGCCAAGGTCACCCAGATGATCGAGCACGCCTTCACCTTCGACGTGATCGTCTGCCAGAGCGAGTTCGAGGCGCTGGTGCTGGAGGCCAGCCAGATCAAGGCCCACACCCCCAAATACAACATTCTCCTGAAGGACGACAAGGGCTACAGCTACGTCAAGGTGACCAAAGGGGAGTACCCCCGCCTCTCGGCGGCGCTGCAGAAGGAGGAGGACGGGGCCGATTACATCGGTCCCTTTACCAGCAGCTTTGCGGTGCGGCAGATGGTGGAGACCGCCCAGGACGCCTTCCTGCTGCCCCGCTGCAACCGCCGCTTCCCCGAGGACATCGGCAAGGGCCGCCCCTGCCTCAACGCCCACATCGGCAAGTGCATGGCGCTGTGCAGCGGCAAGATCAGCAAAGAGGTCTATAACGAGGCGGTGAAGGGGGCCATCCAGCTCATCCGCCACGGCAAAAAGGACATCCTCACCACCATGCGCCGCCGGATGGAGGAGGCCGCCGAGCGGCTGGACTTCGAGCAGGCGGCCCTGCTGCGGGACCAGATCGCCGCGGTGGAGAAGGTGTCCGCCGGGCAGAAGGTGGTGGTGGACGAGACGGTGGAGATGGACGTGATCGCCTTCGCCGCCTCCGGCGCCAACAGCTGCGCCGCCATCCTGCGCTACCGCAAAGGGCGCCTGGCGGACAAGCGGGAATTTGTGTTCAAGGGCAGCACCGACCTGGAGGCGCTGCGGGAGGAATTTCTGCCCCGCTATTACCTCTACGGCGGCGAGATCCCCCGGCGCATCGCGGTGGACGCGCTGCCCGAGGCCGCCGAGGCCCTGGAGCAGCTGCTGGGCGAGACGAGGGGCGCGAAGGTGCAGCTGTATGTGCCCCAGCGGGGGGATGTGGCCCGGCTGATGACCATGGCCTACACCAACGCGGTGGAGCGTCTGGCCCGGGAGAGCGGCCGCACTGACCGGGGCCAGCGCCTGCTGGACGAGACCGCCGCCCTGCTGGGCCTGGCAAAGCCGCCCCACGTCATCGAGAGTTACGACATCTCCAACTGGGGCGAGGGCACCAGCGTCTGCGGCATGGTGGTGTTCCAGGACGGCCGGCCCCTGAAAAGCGGCTACCGGCGCTTTAAAATGCGCACGGTGCAGGGCACCGACGACTTTGCCAGCATGGCCGAGGCCCTCTCCCGGCGGGCCGGCGAGTACGAAAAGGGGGCGGCGGGCCAGTTCGGCGTGCTGCCCGACCTCATCCTGCTGGACGGCGGCAAGGGCCAGGTGAGCGCGGTGCGGGCGGCGCTGGCGGGCACAGCCCTGGCGGCGGTGCCCCTCTTCGGCATGGTCAAGGACGACCACCACCGCACCCGGGCCATCGTCACCGCCGACGGCGGCGAGATCGCCATCAGCATGCACCGGGGGGTGTTCACCTTCCTCTCCAGCATCCAGGAGGAGGTGCACCGCTTCTCCATCGAGTACCAGCGGGCCAGCCAGAAGAAAAAATCCTACGCCTCCAGCCTCACCGCCATCCCCGGGGTGGGGCCCGCCACCGCCAAAGCGCTGCTGGCCCATTTCAAAACGGTGGGCGCGGTGCGCGAGGCCGGCGCGGAGGAACTGGCCCAGGCCAAGGGGGTGGGCGCCGCCGCGGCCCGGCGCGTTTTCGACTGGTTCCACCCCGGCCCGGGCCTTGACAAAGCCCCCGGAACGGGGGATAATGAACCATAAACTCAGCGCGGCGCTGAGCCGGGGCGCGGTTTTCGCCCGCCCCGCCCGCCGCACCGTGAAAGGCAGGGGAACAACATGCGCGTGATCGCCGGAAGCGCCCGGGGCACAAAACTGGAAACGCTGCCGGGTGAGGAAGTCACCCGGCCCACCATCGACCGGGTGAAGGAGGCCATGTTCAGCTCCCTGCAGTTCAGCCTGCCCGGCGCCCGGGTGCTGGATCTGTTCGCCGGCAGCGGCCAGCTGGGCATCGAGGCCCTCAGCCGGGGCGCGGCGGGCTGCGTCTTTCTGGACCGGGACCGGGGCGCGGTGGACGTGGTGACCAAAAACTGCCGGGCGGCGGGCGTGTTTGACCGGGCCCGGGTGGCCCAGGGGGAGGCGGCGGCCTTTCTCGCCGCCACAAAGGACGTTTTCCACATCGTGCTGCTGGACCCGCCCTACCATCACGGCACGCTGGCGGCCATCCTGCCGGCGGTGGCAAAGGTGACCGCCCCCGGCGGCACCGTCCTCTGCGAGAGCGAACTGGCCGCCGACCTGCCGGACACCTGCGGCGGCCTGCACAAGAAAAAGCAATACCGGTACGGCAAGGTGCTGGTGACCCGTTATGAAAAGGAGCGAGCGGAATGAACATCGACGAGTTGTTGAACATGATGGAAGAGATGCTGGAAGAGGCCACCGGCCTGCCCTTCGCGGGCGGCAAACGGGTGGTGGACGTGGACAAGCTGCAGGACATCATCGACGAGGTGCGCCTCAACCTGCCCACCGAGGTGCGCCAGGCCAAGGCCATCGTGAACGACCGGGCCGAGATCGTGGCCGACGCCAAGCGGGAGGCCGAGTCCATCATCAAAAAGGCCGAGGACCGGGCCCGGGTGCTGGTGAGCGAGCAGGAGGTGGTCAAGGCCGCCCAGCAGCGCGCCGCCGAGATCGTCTCCTCCGCCCAGACCCAGGCCCGCACTATGCGCACCACCGTCACCGATTACTGCGAGAACATGCTGCGCACCACCGAGGAGCAGCTGGCCCGCAGCGCGGCGGAGGTCAAGACCGTGCGCGCCAACCTGCGCCAGAGCGCCAAAAACGGCTGATTTTTCAGGCGCTTTTCCAAAATATCCCTCATCGGGCCGTGAACGTTCGTTCACGGCTCTTTTTTGTGTCTTTCGCCAAAACCGCGCCAAAAAATCCGGCGGCGACGCCCCGGATTTCTACGTCCCGTATCTTGAATTTCACAGGTCCATCCCGTATAATTGAATAAAAGTGGGTAGAAGTGGGTTAAAGTGGGAAAACTCAACCGCTTTTAACAAGTTTTCAACAAAGGGGGCGGCCGGGATGTTGATGGGGGAATACAACTACACCATCGACGACAAGGGCCGCCTGAACTTCCCGGCCAAATTCCGGGAGAAGATGGGCGCGGCCTTCGTGGTCACCCGCTGGCTGGACGACTGCCTCGTGGCCTTTCCCGAGGAGGAGTGGCAGCGCATCACCGACATCCTGCGGAGCAAGAGCATGGTGAAAACGCGGGACATCCAGCGCTTTCTCTACGCGGCGGCCCAGGAGGTCACGCCGGACAAGCAGGGCCGCATCCTGCTGGAGCCGGCGCTGCGCGCCCACGCGGGGCTGCAAAAGGAGGTCACGGTGATCGGGGTGGGCGGCTACGCCGAGATCTGGGACACCGCGGCCTGGCAGAAAAAACAGCAGAGCCTCTCCGGCGCCGACATCGAGGCGGCCATGGAGGAACTGGACTTTTAAGCGGGAACGCCCGGCGAAAGACCTGCTAACAAAAGTCAAGTAGAAATTTCAGATTTTTGGGAGCGGCAAAAAGACAACACAAAATCAAGCCGCTGAGCATCTCAAAATCGAAA